>DASXTW010000176.1:0-72902 GCA_036505215.1 Actinomycetota bacterium
TCAGCATCCACGCGAAGGCCAGCCACCTGAAGACGAGGATGCCGCCCGAGAGGGTGCGGCGGGCTCGCTCGGGTTCGGATTCGACGACCCGCTCGCGCATGCCGTTCTGGCGTCCCGTTTGGGACGCCCTCGCTCGGGGCGATTCTACCGGCGGGTCAGTGGCCCAGAAAGCCCAGATATTCAGTAGTGCGGGAACCTCGATTGGCGAGGCCTAGAGCGTCCGAACGAAGAAGAAGGAGATGCCCATGATGGCGTAGGCGCCGATCAGCTGGGCTCCTTCCAGCCAGTTCGCCCGCCCGTCCAGGGAGATGAAAGCGACGATCAGGGTGGACAGCCCCACCGCGGCCACCTCGAACGTGGTGAACACGAAGTCCATGGGGTGGCCCACAGCCAGGCTGATGAAGACGAGGGCCGGAGCCACGAACAGAGCGATCTGCGTCGACGAGCCGATGGCGATCTCGAGGGTCACGTCCAGCTTGTCCCGGACTGCGAACAGCACGGCCGAGCTGTGCTCGGCGGCGTTCCCTATGATCGGCACGAGGATCAGGCCGACGAAGAACTTGGAGAGGCCAAGATCTTCGAGGGCCGGCTCGAGGGCCCCCACCAGCAGCTCGGACTCCACCGCCACCAGGGCCGTCGCCGCCAGAAGAACGAGCAGGGCCCCACGCACGGGCCACCGAGGTTCCTCTTCTTCGGTGGGGACACGGAACAGATGCTCGTGGGTCACCATGGTGAACGCCAGCGCGGCCGCGTACAGGGCCATGAGGGTGGCGGCCACGGTCCCGCTGACCACCTCTCGCTCGATGAAGTCATGACGTCCAGTCGTCAGGACCAACAGGGCCGGCATGAACAGGCCGATGACGGCGAGCACCATCGACGTCGAGTGCACGCTCGCCGCCTGGGCGTTGAAGCCCTGCTCCTGGTGCTTGATCCCCCCGACCAGGAACGACACCCCCAGGACCAGCAGGAGGTTCCCGAGGATCGAGCCCGTGAGCGACGCCTTCACCACGTCGATCTCGCCCTCCAGGATCAGGAAGATCGCGATGATCAGCTCGGTGACGTTGCCGAACGTCGCGTTGAGGAGCCCGCCCACCCGGGGCCCTGCATGGAGGGCGAGCTCCTCGGTCCCGCGGCCGATCAGCCCCGCCAGCGGGATGATCGAGCCGGCTGCGGTCAGGAACACCAGGAGCTCCTGATGAAGGGCCAGTTCGCCGACGATGGAGACCGGCGCCAGGATCAGCAGCCAGCTCAAGCTGGGCCTGCGCATCCGCCGAGCCTAGCGAAGCGAGGGAACCGGTGCGGCCCCGGTGGCGGCTCGAGCGTGCACCCAGCCTGCTACCGGGTGGCGCGCCCCTCGGGCCCAGTGACGGCGCTCCGGCGCGTCACTTCGGCGGCCCCGTAGCCGGCCCGTTGCTGGAGGAACGTCGCGTGCGGATCCCGGGCGGACGCCTGCCCAGCGTAGAACACTCCGAACTTCGTGGCGGCCGACCCGAGCGCGCCCAGGAGGCCAGCGGCCATCCTCTTCCACCTGGCCCGGCCGGGAATCACGTTGATGGCGAGACTTCCTGCGGTCAGGGTCTTGGCGGCTCTGAGGAAAGATCCGGCCAGACCTTCGTGAAGGGCAGAGCCGACGCCATCGACCCGGCCGCCTGAGCGGTCGACCGCGAGGCCGGCGGCGAGGTCGGCCGCAGCTCCCGCCACGGCGAAGCGGCGGACGATGGATTCCTCCCTTCGGTTCAGCTTCAGCAGTTGGAGGAATGAGGCCGCGCCGGTGACAGCCGAGGCTACGAACAGTGCAGGGAGCGATCGCCGGATCTCGCTCCACACGGGCACAGCCGTCGACGACACCAACACTGCCGTGTAGCCGGCGAGCGGAAGTCCCACAGCGCCGCCGGCGTATCCGGCGGCATCACCGACCGCGCCGGCCCCTCCGCCGGCGCCCGACAGAATCGCCGAGCTCGCCGTGAGCGGCCCCGCCGCAGCCAGCACCCACGAGCCGACATTGAGAGGCGAGCTGGGGCGGAACACCCGGAGCATGTTCAGGAAGCGCTCGGGGCGGCCCAGGTCGTGGATCAACAGGCCGGTGCCAATCGCACTGCCAATGGCGGCGGTCCACCGGCACCGCGTG
Source organism: Actinomycetota bacterium (assembly GCA_036505215.1). GTDB lineage: Bacteria > Actinomycetota > UBA4738 > UBA4738 > UBA4738 > DASXTW01. Next base: position 2,129 of record DASXTW010000176.1, read on the forward strand.
ATCAGCCCGTCCAGCTCTTCGCGGCCGGATACCTGCGCGGCTGCTCCCAACACCGCGGCGGCCCCGGCGACTCCGCCGGAGAAGAAATACGCGGGCACGGCCCAGATCCACACCGGCTGCTTGAGGACCGGCCGCCCGTAATACGTGGGCTCTGGCGCGGCCGAACCTCCCGCCTGGCCTTTCCGGGAGGGCGCCGTCTTCCACACGGCGAAGGGCGCCGCCCCCTCGGCACGCGCCCGGTCATCGGGGACCCGCTGGTCCGAGCCTTCGCCCTGCAGGATCCCCATCGTGGGATCGATGTTGCGGCCATCGTCGGGAGCCACGCCTCGACCGCGGCCGCTCCGCGGCCCGTGTCCGGTCACTGCCGACGTCTCCCCGCGGAGGACACGACCGCTCCGGCGGCCGCCAGCGCCATGCCCAGGACAGCGGCCGCCATGGACAGCCACGCCTGGCCCACTTTCTTGGTGGGGACCACCGGGTCGGGAGGAAGGTTGTACACCTCCGGCCGGTCGACCAGGAGGAAGAACGCGTTCAGACCCTCGGTCCCTGGCTGGTTGTCCGCGTCGACTCCGTACAGATAGGCCTCGGACATCCCACGCTGATGGAGCTGGTCCACTCGCGTTCTCGCCCGGTCCTTCAGCTCGTCGAGGTCGCCGAATTGGATCGATTCGGTGGGGCAGGCCTTGGCGCACGCGGGCGTCATGTCGTCCTTGAGCCGGTCGTAGCAGAGCGTGCACTTCCAGGCTCGTCCGTCGCCCTCCCGGCGATCGATGACCCCGAACGGGCAGCCCACGATGCAATAGCCGCACCCGTTGCACACGTCCGGCTGCACGTACACGGAGTCGAACTCGGTGCGGACGATCGCTCCCGTCGGGCAGTTCTCCAGGCAGCCGGCCCGCTGGCAGTGCTTGCAGACGTCCGACATGAGCAGCCACGAGAAGTTCCCTTGGGCAGTCTCCTGGCCTGCCAGGGGAACGGGCCTCTCGACGAACTCCACGTGGCGCCACGTGGAGGCGCCAAGGTCCACGGTGTTGTCGTAGGACATGCCGGTGAAGAACATCCCGTCGTCGGGGAGCTGGTTCCACTCCTTGCAGGCGACCTCGCAGGCCTTGCATCCGATACAGACGGTCGTGTCGGTAAAAAAGCCCTTGGCATTCATGTCCTCGCCTGGACCCCCTAGGTTTGTTCGCCTTCCTTGGCCTCGCCGGCCTTCACGCCGTGCGAGTCCTCCCGCCTACGTCGGGCCTGCGGGAGGTCTCGAGGGTTCTCCCGGCCTCCTGCCTTCGGCTGGAGCGGGCCGGTCGTGACCACTCGGCGCTGCCTGCTGCGCCGGCCGGGCTCGATGTTTCCGGTAAGCGCCTTCGACTCCTGGATCGAGACGTTGGGATCTGCCACGAAGGAGATCAGCTCGTTGGCGGCGTCGCCTCTCACCAGTCCTTTCGAACCCCAGTGGTAGGGGAGCCCGATCTGGTGCACCGTGCGCCTGTTGCGCCCCCTGCCGACCGTGAGCGGCGGGATCCGCTCCGTGACCAGCACCCGGCATTCGATCTCGCCTCGCGCTGTCGAGATAGTGCCCCAGTCCCCATTCGTCAACCCCTTCTCCGCAGCGAGCTGTGGAGAGACCTCGCAGAACATCTCCGGCTGTAACTCGGCCAGCCACGAGAGCCAGCGGGTCATGCCTCCCGCCGTGTGGTGTTCGGTCAGGCGGTAGGTGGTGATGACATAGGGGAACCTGGGATCGCCCCAGGCCTTGTGGTACGGGTTTTCCTTTCGATCCCATTCCATCCTGGCCGGGTTGCACTGCTGGCCGTACAGGGGGTTCTTGCAGATCGACTCCTGCGGCTCGTAGTGGGTAGGAAGGGGGCCGTCCCGCAATCCATTGGGCGCGAACAGCCAGCCCTTCCCATCGGCCTGCATGATGAACGGGTCGTCGCCGGAGATGGTGGCCGTTCCCTGAGCGCCTTCTTCCGGGCGGTATGACGGCGGCCGGTCGAGGATGAAGTCGGGCTCGTCGAATCCGGTCCACTGGCCCTTCGCGCCATCCCACCAGACGTATTTCTTCCGCTCCGACCAGGGCTTCCCTTCTGGGTCGGCCGATGCCCTGTTGTAGAGGATGCGCCTGTTCGACGGCCAGGCCCATCCCCACTCCCGCGCGACCCACGTCTGTTCCGAACCGGGCTTGCGCCGGGCCGGCTGATTGACGCCGTCCTTGTAGCACCCGGAGTAGATCCAGCACCCACACGCGGTGGAGCCATCGTCCTCGAGCTCCCGGAAGGTTCCCACGGGCTTGCCATCAGCGACCGTGTAGCCGTTGATCTCCTTGAGGACGGCCTCGGCGTCCGGCTCCTGGTGCTCGCCCATGGTCGGGTAGCCCCACGTGAGGTCCAGGATCGGCCGATCCTTCGGATCGGTCGAGTCCCGGTACAGATCCTTCAGCCTGGCGCCCAGATGGTACATGAACCACAGCTCGCTCCGGCAGTCGCCGGGCGCCTCCACGGCCTTGTGATGCCATTGGAGCATGCGCTGGGTGTTTGTGAAGGTTCCATCCTTCTCCGTGTGGGCGGCGGCGGGGAAGAAGAACACCTCGGTCTTGATGTCCTCCGGGCGGATCTCTCCCCTGGCGATCTCGGGAGCATCTCGCCAGAAGTCGGCGGTCTCGGTGACGGCAAAATCTCGGACCACCAGCCAATCGAGCTGGCGGAGACCCTTGCGATGCAGCGCTCCGTGCATGGATCCCACCGTCGGGTTCTCGCCCATCACGAAGTAGCCCTTCACGGCACCATCGGCCATGTCGGCGACCGTGACCATGTGGGAGTGGTCCCCGGTCAGGTGAGGGAGGTAGTCGTAACAGAAGTCGTTCGCCTTCGTGGCGGCCTTTCCGTACCAGGCTTTCAGGAGTGACACCACGTACTTGGGCATCTCGCTCCACCAGCCGGCAGCGGACGAGTTGTGCTCCAGGTACTTCCGCAGGCTGGTGTCGTAGCTCGCCTTCGGCATCGACAGGTAGCCGGGCAGCAGGTTGTAGAGCGTCGGGACGTCCGTGGAACCTTGGATCGACGCATGGCCCCGCAGGGCGAGGATGCCGCCGCCGGGCCGGCCGATGTTGCCCAGGAGAAGCTGGACGATGGCGGCCGTCCGGATGTACTGAACTCCGATCGAGTGCTGTGTCCATCCGACGGCATAGCAGAAGGCGGACGTCCGCTCGGGCCCCGAGTTGTCACAGAGCGCCCGGGCGACCCGCAGGAAGAGCTCCTTCGGAACTCCGCAGACTTCCTCGACCATCTCTGGCGTGTACCGCGCGTAATGGCGCTTCACGATCTGGAACACACAACGAGGGTCCTGCAGCGTGTGGTCGAAATGCTCGGCCGCGATCTGGGTGCCTCGCTCCGACTTGGGCTCGCCGGAGAACATCTCTCGCTCCTCGGTGGCCGGAGCCACATCGACCCCTCCGTATTGCCACGACTCGATGTCGTACTGGCCCTTCTCCTCGTTCCACCCACTGAAGAGCCCGTCCAGGTCTTCGGTGTCCTGGAACTCCTCCGACACGATGGCCGGAGCGTTCGTGTAGTGGATCACGTAGTCCTTGAAGTACCGCTCGTTCTGGATGATGTAGTTCACGATCCCGCCGAGGAACGCGATGTCCGACCCGGCCCTGATCGGCACGTGGATGTCGGCCATCGCGCTGGTCCGAGTGAACCGAGGGTCGACGTGGATGATGGTGGCTCCCCGGAGCTTGGCCTCCATGACCCACTGGAAGCCGACGGGGTGGCACTCGGCCATGTTGGAGCCCTCGATCACGATGCAGTCCGAGTTCTGGAGGTCCTGCTGGAACGTGGTGGCGCCGCCTCTTCCGAACGAGATCCCCAGACCGGGGACCGTCGAGCTGTGTCATATGCGGGCCTGGTTCTCGATCTGAACCATGCCCACCGAGGTGAACAGCTTCTTGATGAGGTAGTTCTCCTCGTTGTCGAGCGTGGCGCCGCCCAGGTGGGCCATGCCCAGGGTCCGGCGGAGCGGCTGACCCTCGGGATTGACGTCCTCCCAGGTCTCCTCCCTGGCTTTCCTGACCCGCTCGGCGACCATGTCCATGGCCTGCTCCAACGGGATGGCCTCCCATTCGGTTCCGTGTGGCCTCCGGTACAGGACGCTGTGGACCCGATGGGAGCCCGTCACCAGCTGGAAGGTGGCGGCGCCCTTCGGGCACAGGCGGCCCCGAGAGACGGGGGAGTCCGGGTCGCCCTCGATGTCGGTGATCCTTCCGTCCTTGACGTACACGTTCTGACCGCAACCCACGGCGCAATACGGACAGACCGACTTGACGACGTCGTCGGCGGTTCTCGTACGAGGGATCAGCTCGATGGTTCGCTTGGAGAAGGCGGTCTTCCCGAGCCCCTTCAGGTCCCGTTCCTTCAGCTGCCTGGCCACAGGCCATTCGGCCTTGGAGCCGACGCGATCGAGCATGCCCACGCCCGTCTTCCTCCGCCCGCTGGTGGTGACCGGTATCAGCTACCCGCCGAATGATGGCACGAAACGGGACCCATGCTGGGCGACGATTGAACGAAGGCGTCCGGGGTAGAGAACGAACCAAGCATGTCGAGGGCCCGAACGGACACGGTCTCCCTGGCCGGGGCGCTGTGGAAACAGCACTTCCTGGGCCGAGAGGCTCGGGGCAGTTTCCAGGAATCCCCATGGCCGCTCCAAGCGATGACGCGGAGGCGGCGGGCAAGGAGCTCGTGGTCACTCTGGGGATGACGTCCTCGCCGGGCACGATCGTGGTCGGGTTCGACCGAGAGCAGAAGGTCCTCATCGTCCATCACGCTCCGCCCCGGCATCCACGGTCCGTTCGAGATCTCGCGTTACGGGGATGAGCATGTGGCTGGCCGCCGCGGTGGTCATGGTGGCGAAGTTCCATCCATTCGTGCTTAGCCTGGGAGAGGTCCACAGCGGTCACGTGGGTGACTACGTCGCCTGGCTCACCTTCGGCCTGGCAGCTCTGGGTGGGGCATTCGCCTTCGTTCTGCGGTGATCGCGAGTAGCCACGTCGCCCGCGGTACGATTTTCGAGATGCGTCGTTACAACCCCAGCGAGATCGAACCCAGGTGGGAAGCCATCTGGGAACAGGAAGAGGCCTTCCGGGCCGTTGAGGAGGAGGACGGCCGGCGACGCTTCTACAAGCTGCACATGTTCCCGTACCCCTCCGGCGATCTGCACATGGGCCACGCCGAGGCCTTCGCCATCAGCGACATCATCGCCAGGTACAGGTGGATGCAGGGTCACAACGTGCTCCATCCGATCGGCTGGGACGGCTTCGGGCTGCCGGCCGAGAACGCCGCCATCAAGCGAGGAATCCACCCAAAGGAATGGACGTATCGCAACATCGAGGATCAGGGGAGGACGTTCCGGAGCTATGGGATGTCGTTCGACTGGACCCGGACCTTCGCTACCTGCGATCCAGAGTATTACCGGTGGACCCAGTGGGTCTTCCTGAAGCTGTACGAGAAGGGCCTCGCATTCCGAAAGCTGGCCCCGGCCAACTGGTGCCCCAAGGACCAGACGGTGCTGGCCAACGAGCAGGTGATCCAGGGCCGGTGCGAGCGATGCGGTACGCCAGTTGTTCGAAAGGACCTCACGCAGTGGTTCTTCAAGATCACCGACTACGCCGACCGGCTGCTGGACGACATGGAGCTGCTGGAGTGGTCCGACCGCGTGTTGACGCTGCAGCGCAATTGGATCGGCCGCTCGTACGGCGCGGAGGTGACCTTCGAGATCGCCGAGACCGGCGAGAAGATCCCCGTGTTCACCACGAGGCCAGACACCCTGTGGGGCGTGACGTTCTTCGCCTTCGCCCCCGAGCACCCCATGCTGGGCCGGCTGGCCGAGGCCGGGGGAACGTCCGCAGCGGTCAAGGAGCTCCAGGACCGGCTCCAGCGGATCGGGGCCGCCGAGCGCGACGAGGCCCTCTCCCGCGAAGGGTTGGCCCTCGGCGTGCACGCGGTCAATCCAGTGAACGGCGAGAAAGTGGCGTGCTTCGTGGCCCCCTACGTGCTGATGGAGTACGGGACCGGCGCGATCATGGGCGTACCCGGGCACGACCAGCGCGACTTCGAGTTCGCCCGGGAACACGGCCTGGAGATCCGCGTGGTCATCCAGCCCCCAGGGCAGGACGTGGCCCCCGACCAGCTGGCCGAGGCCTGGCCCCACGAAGGCGTGATGGTCAACTCGGGGCCCTTCGACGGGACCCCCTCGCCGGAGTCGATCGACGCAGTCACTAGGTGGCTGGAGAAGGAAGGCAAGGGAAGGGCGGCGACGTCCTACCGGCTCCGCGACTGGCTCATCTCCCGCCAGAGGTACTGGGGAGCTCCCATTCCGATCATCTACTGCCCATCGTGTGGCGAGGTCGCGGTCCCGGAACAGGATCTACCGGTCCTGCTGCCGGACGACGTCGACTTCTCCCCCCACGGCGAGTCGCCGCTCGCCAAGCACGAGGGGTTCGTCCAGGTGGCCTGCCCTCGGTGCGGCGAGGCGGCGAAGCGCGAGACGGACACGATGGATACCTTTGTGGACTCCTCCTGGTACTTCCTGCGATACACCTCCCCGCACGACGACCAGGAGGCGTGGTCGCGCGAGTCCGTGGATCGGTGGCTGCCGGTGGACACCTATTCCGGCGGGATCGAGCACGCCATCCTGCACCTGCTGTACTCGCGATTCGTGATCAAGGTGCTGTACGACCTCGGGTACCTCGGGTTCGTCGAGCCGTTCACGACGCTGGTGAACCAGGGCATGGTGCTGTACGGCGGTGAGGCGATGTCGAAGACCCGGGGGAATCTGATCGAGCTCGGGCCTACGATCCAGAAGTGGGGGGCGGACACGATCAGGCTGACCGTGATGTTCGCCTCGCCGGTGCAAGACGACGTGGACTGGGCCACGGTCTCCGTGTCGGGCGTTCACAAGTGGCTGGGCCGGGTGTGGCGGGCGGTGTTCGCTGCTGCCGAAGCGGGGTCCGGGTCCCGCGGAGGATTCGGGACGGCGGGCGACGGGGATGCCGCGGCGCCTGCCGGGGACGAGCTGCGCCGGCTCGCCCACCGGACGGTCAAGGCGGTGACCGCCGACTACGAGCGGATCGGCTTCAACGTGGCCATCTCCAAGATGATGAGCCTCACCAACGAGCTGCAGCGCGCCCTGGACGGCGGCGTTCGAGGGGAGGCTGCTCGCGAAGCAGCCGAGAAGCTGGTGCTGCTGCTCGCCCCCATGGCTCCGCACATCGCCGAGGAGCTGTGGCACGAGGCCCTGGGTCACACCGACCTCGTATCGAAGGCCCCCTGGCCGACATGGGACGAGGGGCTGGCCAAGGTCCAAGAGGTGGTCATGGTGGTCCAAGTGGATGGCAGGGTCCGTGACCGTATCAACGTCGCGGCAGACGCCACCGAGGAGGAATGCCGGGGACTTGCCCTGGCCTCACAGCGCATAAAGAAGTTCCTGGGGGGTCGCGAGCCGATCCAGGTGATCGTACGAGCACCGAAGCTGGTCAACCTGGTCACGCTTGCCGACTGAGGCTCGATTCGGCAGCCCTCGCAAGAATCTCTTCCGGCAGTGATCTAGTTCACTGACAGGGGCCTCGCCTCCTGCTAGCGTGCCTGAGCGCGCGGGCGGCTTGGCGCAGCCGCATCTTCTTCCCCTCACCTCCCTCTCTTCCCGGTCCTTCCCGGCTTCGCGCGAAAGGGCTGTGATGGGCAAGGGTGTTGCTGGGGAACGAGAGGTCGCAGTGTGATCGGTGAGCCGCTCCGGGAGCGGATCCGCTCGCTCGACCGGCGCGAGTGGGCCGGGCTCCTCGTCATTGTCGTTCTCATCGTGGCCGGGGCGGCCCTGTGGTACCTGCGTTCTCTTCCTTCTCCGGTCCACATCGAGGCGTCCACCGACCGCAGGGGCCCCGCCGGACTGGCCGCGCCGGCGACCTCGCCCACCCCAGCCACGATCATCGTGGACGTGGCAGGCTGGGTCAGGCGACCCGGCGTGTACGACTTCCGCCAGGGGGACCGGGTCATCGACGCGATCCGCATGGCCGGCGGCGCCAGACCGGGAGCCGATCTCACCTCCATCAACCTCGCCGCGCTGTTGACCGACGCCCAGCAGATCGTGGTGCCCAAGAAGGGGAAACCCAGCGCGGGGGGTCCAGGGTCGGGCGGTGGGCCTGGGGCTCCGGGCTCCGGTGGAGCCGAGCCGTTGATCAATCTGAACACCGCAACGCTGGACCAGCTCGAGTCGCTCCCGGGTATCGGCCCCGCGCTGGGCCAGCGAATCCTGGATTACCGGCAGGAGCACGGGCCGTTCCGATCTGTGGACGACCTCCTGAACGTGTCGGGCATCGGCGACAAGAGGCTCGCGGACCTCCGATCGAAAGTGACGGTTTGAGCCCGTGGGGGGGTGGCCTCTGGCCATTGCCGCGGCCGCCTTCTGGTCGGGAATCCTGTGGGCGACAGGAAGCACCCGGGAACTCGGGCTACGAACCGGCACGACGCTGCTCGTCGCGGGCGCCCTGCTACTGTGCTTCGCCGGCGCCGGGAGCCGGCGAAGCTCGCGGAGTCCGCCTGGCCCTGGACCGGGAAGCCCTCTCCCCCGGGCGGCTCGCCTCGTACTGGCGGGGCCGGCTGGGGCATTCCTCGCCGTGTTCCTGGCGTTCGCTCTTCTCGGGGCGGGGTGGGCAGGGTTGCGGGAGGCGCGCGTGCGGTCCTCTCCCATGGCCGCGCTGGCCGGGCAGTCCGTGACGCTCTCCGGTGCCGTGGCCTCGAACCCCGAACAAGGAACGTTCGGCTGGACCGGAGCTATGCGGACGGAGTTCGTCGTCGCTCGGGCGGCCCCATCCTCGGTGATTCGGTCACCGAACGCTGTGTGGCTCGAAGGGCGGGGCCGGCCGCCCGATCTCCCTCCGGGCGAACGGGTGATCGTCGGGGGAACCCTCGGGCGGCTGCGCGGCTCATTCGGAGCGTATCTGCGGCGGCGAGGGTACGCCGCCACACTCACTGTCGAGGCCCTGAGTGATCTGGGGCCTCCTCGAAACCCGGTCGTCCGACTGGCCAATTCGCTCCGGCGGTCGCTTCGCCAATCACTGGCCCGGGTCTTTCCACGCAAAGAGGCGGGACTCCTCATGGGGCTGGCCCTGGGCGACACCTCCGGCCTCGATCGTCGAGTCGAGGAGGACTTCCGGGCAACGGGCTTGTCCCACCTGACTGCCGTCTCAGGGGAGAACCTGGTGATGTTCCTTGCTCCCATCCTGGGCGTGGCGGGATTGGTGGGCGCGGGGCGACGGGCCCGGTTCGGGATCGGCATGGCGGCCATCGGCTTCTTCGTCCTTCTCACTGGGGCAGAGCCGTCCGTGCTCCGCGCCGCCGCCATGTCGGGTCTGACCCTCCTCGGGGTGTTCCTGGGCAGGCCTCGCAGCCCTCCGGCCATCCTGGGGGGTGCGGTGCTCCTGTTGCTCGCTCACGACCCGACCCTCGTGCACGCCGTGGGGTTTCAGCTCTCCGTGGCCGCCACAGCCGGCATGGCCCTCCTGGCTCAACCACTGGCGAAGCGCTTCTCGAGGTTTCCGAGGTCGCTGGCGCTGGCGGCCGGGACCACTCTGGCGGCCCAGGCCGGGGTGATGCCGCTCCTGCTCTTCTATTTCCGGGTGTTCCCGATCGTGTCCATTCCGGCCAACCTGTTGGCCTTTCCCGCGGTAGGGCCGGGCATGGTCCTGGGGCTGGCAGCCGGAGCGCTCGACGTGGTGTGGGGGCCCCTCGGAGTCGTCGTGGCGGCTCTCGCTCGGGTCCCCATCGGCTACCTGGAGTGGCTCTCCGACCATCTGGCCCGCTCCCCACTCCCGTCGATCACATCACCGGGTGGCCAGGTCATGACGCTGATCGTCGGTCTGGCGGTCCTGGTGGCTGCCGGCTGGTGGATCCGATCCGGCCGGCGGATCCCTCGAAGGGCCCTGGTCCTGGGGGTGCTGGTCCTTCCGGTACTCGTCCTGACCAGCGCGTTCCGAGCGGGTCCGCCTCACCGCCTGACGATCGTCTTCTTCGACGTGGGTCAAGGCGACGCCGCGCTCATCCGCTCGCCCGGGGGGGCCACGATCCTCATCGACGGAGGACCCGACCCCGACCTCGTGGCGGCGAAGCTGGCGGGCCTGGGCGTCCGAAGACTCGACTTGATGGTGGCCACCCATGCCCACGCCGACCACGTGGGCGGTCTCCCCGCGGTCCTGGCCCGGTTTCCCGTGGCTTTGGTGGTCGATCCGGGCTGCAAGGGCGACTCGCCGTACTACGCTGAGTTCCTGCGTGCCGTCCGATCAGCCGGAGTTCCGTTTCGACATCCCGCGGCCGGCACCGTTATTCGAATAGGCGACGTGCGCCTGGACGTTCTGGGCCCGGAGGCCTGCTATCAGGGCACCGCATCTGATCCGAACAACGACTCGATGGTTCTCCGCATGACCGATGGTCCGGCCTCCGCGATGTTCTCCGGCGACGCTGAGCAGCCGTCTCAGACCGAGCTCCTTGAAGACCAGGCGGCCATGCTGCCTGCCCTGGTCCTCAAGGTGCCCCACCACGGCGGCGCCACGTCACTCGAGCGATTCTTCCTGACCGTGCATGCGAGGGTGGCCATCGTCAGTGTGGGGCCCAACCGGTACGGGCACCCGGTCCGGGCGGTGCTCCAGGAGCTCGCCGAGGAAGGCATGCGCGTATTCCGGACCGACCGCGCCGGCGACATCACCGTCTCGTTCGACGAGGGGAGGGTGCTGGTGAGTGCCGGAAGTTGAGCCGTAGCGGACGCGGGCGGGGTCCCCCCGCGTGAACGTCAGCTCCATAGAATCGGTGCGATGGCGGAGCAGCCCGTGGTGGTGCTTTACTGGGGGGACGAAGAGTTCCTCCTTCGCCTGGCTGCGCTCGAGCTCCTGGCCGAGCGGGGACTCCGGGCCACGGAAGTGGACGGTTCGGAGTGGCGAGGAGGGGAGACATCCGACCTCGCCACGCCGTCGCTGTGGGGGGAGCACCGGGCCCTGCTGGTGACGCGATGCCAGGGACTGCCCGCAGAGGGCATCCGGGAGATTCGGGGGTACGTGGGGGCCCCCTCGCCGGACGCCCTCTGCGTGCTCACGCTGGTTTCCCGAGCCAAGTCCCTCCCGCCCCTGGCCAAGTTCGTTCACTCGTCGGGGGGCTTTGTCCGCCAGATCGCCGTGAAGAGACAGGATCTGCCTCGATGGATCCTGGAGAGGGCCCGGGCTCGGGGCCTGGCGCTGGCCCCGCCTGGGGCCACGGCATTGATCGGTGTCATCGGCGAGGACCCGGCGGCCCTGGACCAATCGGTCGAGCAGCTCGCCACGGCCTTCCCAGGGGTCGCGGTCGGGCCCGAGCAGGTCCGGTCCCAGTTCCAGGGTCTCGGCGAGCAGCGGGTGTGGGACCTGTGCGATCGGGCGCTCACGGGCCGCTTGCCGGAGGCCTTGCTGGTCCTCCGTTCGCTCCTGGATCAAAAGGAGGACCCCTTGTTGGTCCTGGGGGGAATCGCCTCGCGAGTCCGGGACCTTCTCCGGGTCCAGGAGCTTCCTGATCGGATGTCTTCGGCCGACGCGGCCAGGGAGGCCGGCCTACGCTTCGACTGGCAGGTGAGGCGGTACCGGGAGCAGGCCAGGCGGTTCGAGCCGGGGAGCCTGGCGAGCCTTCATGGGCGGGTCGTGGAGGCGGATCGGGCCCTCAAGGGAGGCGCTCCACCTGACGTGGTACTGGCAGCGCTGGTCGCCGTCATGGCCGGGGAAGGGGACGCGGCGCTGGACCTCCCCATGCGCGTATCGCGCTGAGGCTGATCGAACCCGGAAACGCCTGAAGGGGTTGAAAGCCGCCCTACTGGCCTTTGGCCGTGGCGTTGGCCGCCCGGCCCAGGCGGGACTTGCGGCGGGCGGCGGCCCGCTTGTGCAGCGCGCCCTTTGAGACTGCCTTGTCCAACCCGCGGGCGGCGCGCTGGAGCTCGTCCTGCAGGCCGTCACTGTCGCCGGAGGTTGCCGCCGTGCGGACCTTTTTCGCCTCGGTCTTCAGCGAGGTCCGAACGGCCTTGTTGCGGAGGCGCCGGCCCTCGTTCTGCCGGTTTCGCTTGATTTGCGACTTGATGTTTGCCACGGCGGCCGAGTGTATCAGCCGACGCGTTTTGTTGCCCCCACGACGAGGATGGATGCGAGGACCCGTGACGGTGATGGGCAGCCCGGACGCTCACATCGTAAGGCTCAAGGGTTACCTGCACCAAGGGTTGTACGACATCGCGCCGCATGTATCTGGTCGCCAGCGGATTCATTGAGGACGCGCGCCGAGCTGCCGGATAGCACGACAAGGGCGCCTAGGTAGCACAGAGGCTGGTCCCCGACCGCGTACGCTAGCTGGGCCGTGGATCAGTCGCTCATCCGCAATTTCTGCATCGTGGCGCACATCGACCATGGGAAGTCGACGCTGGCCGATCGCTTCCTGGAGCTCACCCACGCCGTGTCCGAGCGGCAGATGCGCGAGCAGTACCTCGACCGGATGGACCTGGAGCGGGAGCGAGGCATCACCATCAAGGCCCAGGCCGTGCGGCTGAGTTATCCGTCGGGCGGGGTCGAGTACGAGCTGAACCTCATCGACACCCCCGGCCACGTGGACTTCACCTACGAGGTCTCCCGCAGCTTGGCCGCCTGCGAGGGGGCCGTCCTCCTGGTCGACGCGGCTCAGGGCGTGGAAGCTCAGAGCCTGGCCAATTACCACCTGGCCCGCGACGCGGGTCTCGTGATCGTCCCGGCCGTCAACAAGATCGACCTGCCCGCCGCGGACCCGGACGAGGTGACCCGCGAGCTGGCGGAGCTCGTTGGTTGCGATCCGTCGGAGGTGCTGAGGGTCTCGGCGAAGACCGGCCAGGGAGTGCCCGAGCTGCTCGAGGCCATCGTGTCCAGGTTCCCGCCGCCCTCCGGTGACCCGGCCGCCCCCCTTCGGGCGCTCATCTTCGACTCGAGCTACGACCCGTATCGTGGCGTGATCGCCTACGCGCGTGTGGTCGACGGCGAGATCACGGGTCGGTCGAAGATCCTGTTCATGTCGAACCGCGCCACCTCCGAATCCGAAGAGGTCGGAGCGTTCGCCCCCGAGCCAACTGTGCTCCCGGCTCTGGCTGCCGGGGACGTCGGCTACCTCGTCACCGGGGTCAAGGACGTCCGGCAGGCCAAGGTGGGAGACACCGTCACGCTGGCGGGGCGGCCCGCCAAGCAGCCCCTACCGGGCTATCGGGAGCCCAAACCGATGGTGTGGAGCGGCCTGTTTCCCGCCGAGGGCGGCGACTACACCATGCTGCGAGACGCCCTGGACAAGCTGAAGCTGTCGGATGCCTCGCTGGTGTACGAACCCGAGTCGTCGATGGCGTTGGGCTTCGGGTTTCGCTGCGGCTTCCTCGGACTGCTGCACATGGACATCGTGAAGGAGCGGCTGGAGCGGGAGTTCGGCCTGGAGCTCATTGCCACCGCTCCAAACGTCGAGTTCCGGGTCGTCAGAGCATCGGAGATCATCGCGGTCCACAACCCCTCGGAGATGCCGCCCCCGGGGACGTACGACCACATCCAGGAACCCTTCATTCTGGCCACGATGATCACGCCCTCGACCTATCTGGGACCGGTGATGGAACTGTGCCAGCAGCGCCGGGGCGAGCTGCAGGACATGCGATATCTCTCGCCCGAGAGGGCGGAGATCCATTACCTCCTACCACTCTCCGAGATCATCTTCGACTTCTTCGACCTCCTGAAGTCGAAGACCCGCGGGTATGCATCGCTCGACTACGAGCACTGGGGCTACGAACGCTCGGACATGGTCCGGGTCGACGTGCTGCTCCAGGGTGAGCCGGTCGACGCCTTTTCGTCGGTAGTTCACAAGGAGAAGGCATACACGTATGGCCGGGCGATGACCGCTCGTCTTCGCGAGCTGATACCGAGGCAGCTCTACGAAGTGGCCATCCAGGCCACGATCGGCAACCGGATCATCGCCCGGGAGACCGTGCGCGCCAAGCGGAAAGACGTCTTGGCGAAGTGCTACGGGGGCGACATCACCCGCAAGCGGAAGCTACTGGAGAGACAGAAAGAGGGGAAGAAGCGGATGCGGCGGGTTGGGCGGGTCGACGTCCCGCAGGAGGCGTTCATCGCAGCACTTCGGGTGGACCGGGAACCGGCGGGGAGGCAGGCATGAAGGCGGGGCTGTACGTCCACATCCCATTCTGCCTCACGCGGTGCGGATACTGCGACTTCAACACCTACGCGGGCCTCGACCACCTGGCTGGCGGATATGTGGACACGCTGGTGAGGGAAGCGGAGTTGTGGGCACCAGATTGGCGGAGCGTGGAGTTCGTCTCGCTGTTCTTCGGCGGGGGAACTCCGACGACGCTGCCCTCTCCCAGATTGGTAAAGTTACTTGACCAAGTCCGGGCTGGGTTCTCCTTCACCCCCGGAGCGGAGATCACGTCGGAGGCCAACCCCGACACCATCGACGAGCCCTACCTTCGCGCGCTCCTCGATGCTGGGGTGAGTCGCCTGTCCATGGGCGTCCAGTCGTTCGATCCTGCGGTGCTGGGTGCCCTGGAGCGCATCCATTCGCCAGAGGCGGCTCTCCGAGCGTTCGCCGCGGCCAGGCGGGCAGGCTTCACCAACGTGAACCTGGACCTGATCTATGGCGCCCATGGCGAGACGCTCGACGCTTGGCATTCCACGGTCCGCCGGGCGATCGAGCTCGGGCCCGAGCACCTCTCGTGCTACGCGCTCACCATCGAGCCGGCCACGCCGCTCGGTCGGAAGGTCGCAGCCGGCCTGGTCCCGCCACCCGATCCCGAACTCCAAGCCGACATGTACGAGTTGGCCTGTCAGGTTCTGGCCGAAGCGGGCTACGAGCACTACGAGGTCTCCAATTGGTCCCGTCCCGGCTACCGATGCTTCCACAACATGGGCTACTGGGAGGGACGTCCGTACCTCGGCCTCGGCGCGGGCGCGCATTCCTACCGAGATGGCATCCGCCGGTGGAACGTTCGTCCGCCTCAGCAATACATGGCGTCCGTGGCTGCGGGCCGAAAGCCGGTTGGCGGTGAGGAGAAACTGACGGAGGAGGATCAGAAGCTGGAACGGCTGCTCTTGGGCCTTCGTGTGGCCGATGGGGTCCCGGCCAAGTGGGTCGATCCGGTCCGCGCAGAGCCGTTCCTGGCAAAGGGGCTCGCCGAGCGTCGCGATGGACGCCTGGCGCTCACCGATCGCGGATTGTTCGTAGCGAACGCGCTCGTTCTCGAGTTTTTCGGTTCATAGGTCGGGCTCAGGGACTCGGCTGCTCCATCCAGCACGGCCCGCCTGGCTCGAACCGATCGCCCGGACCGACCTCAGTGTCGAATCGTTCCTTGTAGTCACGCCTGGAGACCACCGTGAACTGCCCAAAGGGCGGTCTGTCGATCGGGTCGAAGCGGAGGACCGTCTCATGGACCGAGTACTCGGTCTGCTGAGGGTTCAGCTCGGCGATCTCGGCGATGATCTTGTTGTTTCCTTGCCAGCATCCCAGCGCGGCATAGTGCGTCACCGAGCCACCGACGGCGAACCGAGCGGTCTCGCCCGGGGGGAAGCCGGGCGGATCTCCGGGGGGAGCAGTTCGGGCCGGATCCCCGAATGCCTCGCTCGCCGGCAGCTCGTAGACCTGGATGAAGTACGTGGAGGCACCTTCGCCCACCTTCAGGATGAATTCGTCAGTCCCGTCGAGGTTCAGATCGGTCGCAGCCAGAGCCTGGCACACTGTTTCGCAGTCGGGCAGGGGCGCAATGCCCTCGGCCGGGTGCACTTCCTGGTCCGCGTGCCACTGCACATCGAGGGCGTACTCGGTCGTGTATGGATCGGTTCTGTCGGCCGGCTCCATCAGGCATTCCGTTTTCGCGACGAGCGCGACGTCGGGCGAATCGTTGCCGTCGAAGTCCCCGGTAACCTCCGAGGCGTCGCATTCTGCAGGAAGCCGCGACGGGGTCGGTGAAGGTGTGAGCGTGGCGGGAGCGGTCGGCGACGCCGATAGAGGAATCGGCTGCCAGTCCGGTGCCAGCTCGAAGCCCGGTCCTCCAGTAAGGTCTGTCCACCGAAGGTCCGAACCGTCGGCATTCATCGTGTGGATTGCCTGCGTTTCCTCCCCCGGGAAATTCCGTACGAACACGATCTTCCTTCCGTCGGGTGACCAAGCAGGTTGCTCCGACACCGAAGTGCCGGCGTCATTGTCGGTGAGCTTTGTCAGGTCCGAACCGTCGTCACCAATCGCGTAGATGTGACCCGAACGTTCAAACGCAATCTTCGTTCCGTCTGGTGACCAGTCAGGCCAGTCATCCGCGGTCCACCCAGCAGTCTTGCCAACGGAGGGTGGTGGGCCCTCTGTCAGCGCGGTGACGTCGCTACCGTCGGGATTCATCACGTAGATCCCTGAGAAGTCATTCCCGGGGGGCTGGCCGCCGAGGTTCGGCACGACGCTTGAAAAGGCAATCTTTGAGCCGTCAGGAGCCCAAGTGGGGTGGCGCTCCTCTCCCGGCTCCGATGTAAGCCTCCTTGTGGCAGACCCGTCGACTCTCATGACGAACACGTCGCCATTGCGGATGAAAGCAATCTCGGTACCGTCGGGCGACCAGGCCAGGCTCTCCTCTTCTTTCGCCGGATCCTGAGTGAGCCGTACAAGCTCACCCCCGCTCGCATCAATTGTCCAGATGTCCGAAAGCCCTTCGCGGTCGCTCACAAACGCGATGCTCTTTCCGTCCGGCGACCAGGCCGGGCTGCTCTCTTGCGTGGATGAAAATGAATCGGCCGTGAGGTTCGTTGCGTCCGTGCCGTCCGGGTTCGCCGTCCAGATGTCGAAGCTGCCGCCTTCATTGCTGGCGTAGGCGATCCGCCCGTTCCTGACGGGGACGGGTGTCGGGTTGGTGCCACCCAATCGCTCAGTCTCGCCGTTCGACCTGAAGAGCCGAACCAGAGCGAACGTCCCCCCGACGGTTGCGGCGACGACTACGACTGCCAGAGCCCCCGCCTCGAAGCGTCGCATGAGGCGGCGGCGGATCTTCTTCTCCAGGATCCTGTCGAACGCGCCCGAGGGGTCGGCGGGCGGGCCGAGCCGCTCCAGGTGCTGCTTCAGCCGCTCGTCAAATCCCGGCAACGTCGTTCGCCTCCTCCAGGTTCCCTTCTCCGAGGGCCGAGGCCAGCGCCCGTCGGGCTCTGTGCAGCGTGGTCTTGGCCGTGCCCTCGCCCACCCGCAACGCCCTCGCGACCTCCGCCACGTCCAGGTCGAGGTAGTACCGAAGTACGGTAGCCTCTCTCTGGCGGCGGGGGAGCGTCATCAGGGCCCGCCGCACGTCCAACGCCTGCTCCGCTCCGGGCACCGAAGGGAGTGCTCCCACCACGTCGGTCCAGGCGCCGGGCCCCGACCGCTGCCGGGCACGCCGCTCAGCGCGCAGCCTTCTGAACCCGCTTCGAACCTGATTCACCGCCACCGTCGCCACCCACGCCTTCAGTGACTCGATCCGCTCTCCTCGCTCCGATCGCTCCCACGCCCGGGCCAGCGCCTCCTGGACGGCGTCCTCGGCGGCGGCCCGGCTTCCCGAGATCAGCGCGATCCCCGCGACCACCTTGGGGTAATCGGTGGCCAGGAAGGCTCGGATCGTGTGCTCGTCCAGGTCGACCCTCCCGGCTCCGTTCCATGGCCGAAAGCCGCGCGGTGGGAACACAGGTAAGACGCCTTCAGGCTCGCATGGGTTGACCCGCGCATCCAGGATCTTTCCCGCGGCCCGGCTGAGGCGAAGCTAGCACTCGAGGTAGTAGAGTGCTAAAGAGCGATGAAGGCTGCCAGGGAACTGAGCGACCGGAAAGCGTCGATCCTGCGCGCCCTGGTTCGGCTCTACATCCGCACTGGCGAGCCCGTCGGGAGCGAGGCCCTGGCCTCCTCGGCCGGCCTGGGGGTGAGCTCGGCGACGATTCGTAACGAGCTGGCGTCGCTGGAAGAGATGGGATACCTCACCCAGCCCCACACCTCCGCGGGACGTGCACCCACCGATCTGGCCTATCGCTCCTACGTCGACATGCTCCCCGCCCGACCCCGGCTCCGAGATTCGGAGCGCAAGGCCATCGTGCATTTCTTCGACGAGGCCCTGGCGGACGTGGACGACATCCTCCGGGGGACCACGCACCTGCTGTCCCGGCTGACCCGGTACGCCTCGTTGGCTCTCGCTCCCAGTCAGCGCGAGACCGCCATCGCCCGGGCCGAGCTGGTGCGGCTGGGGACGGTCACGCTCCTCTTGGTGGTCTTCGATACGGGGCAGGTGGACAAGAGGCTGATCGACCTGCCTGCGGAAGCCACGGATGACGAAGTGGACGGCATCTCGCGGGCCATGACCGACAGTTTCCGGGGCAGGACGGCCGCCGTAGCCCGGGAGCTGGCGGCGGAGCGAGCCCGTCGGGCCGAGGACCCGGAGCGGGCCATCCTCTCTCGCGTGGCGGACGCGCTGACGTCGATCGACGAGGCTGCCGAGGCGGAGCACGTGTTCCTCGGAGGTGTGGCGAACATCGCCGCCGAGGAAGCCTTCAACCGCCGGGAGACGCTTCGCCAGATCTACGAAGCCCTGGAGCGGGAGTCGGCCGTCCTCGTCCTCCTGAGAGAGGCGGCGGCCAACGCGCCGCTCGGCGTGATGATCGGACGGGAAAACCGCATGCCCGAGATGTGGGAGGCCAGCGTGGTTGCCGCACCGTTCGCGGCGGGCGGGGCGATCGGCTCGATCGGCGTGGTAGGTCCGCTTCGGATGGACTACGGGGCCGCCATCTCGGCGGTTCGGGCCGTAGCCGAGCGGCTGTCGGCGGCTGTGGAAGCCCTGTCGCACTGAAGTCGATGTCTTCGCGCGCTGGAATGGAAGCCCTCTCCCGCTGAGCGGAGCGTTCGCGATCCGCCGGTACACTCGACTCGATGGCACGAGTTCCTGACCTCTACGCCGTCCTCGGCGTTCGGCCGGAGGCGTCCGAGGACGAGATCAAGCGGGCATACCGCAAGCTCGCCCGGGAGCTGCACCCGGACGTCAACCAGGACCCGGAGGCAGAGCGCCGGTTCAAGGAGGTCTCGGCCGCGTATCAGACACTGTCCGACCCGGCCAGGCGCCGCCAGTACGACCTGTTCGGATCGGCCCCGGGCGGAGGGGTTCCCGACCTGTTCCCGTTCGGCGACATGGGCGACATTTTCGACGTCTTCTTCGGCGGGGGGGTGGGGTCGAGGCGCCGGGGCGGTCGGCGCACCCGCACCCAGCGGGGGGAGGACCTCTTCGTCCAGCTCACCCTGTCATTCGAAGAGGCCGCCTTCGGAACTCAAAAGGAAGTCACGGTCGACACCCTCGAGGGGTGTGCCAGGTGCCGGGGCAGTGGGTGCGAACCGGGAACCCATCCCTCCCGATGCGCCAGGTGTGGAGGGTCGGGCGAGCTTCAGGACATCGCGCGCAGCGTGTTCGGCACGGTCATGACCGCCAGGCCATGCACGGTGTGCGAGGGAACGGGAGAGGAGATCGCCGCCCCCTGCAAGGACTGTGGGGGGGAGGGTCGGATCCCGCGAAGCCAGGACCTGACGGTCGAGGTCCCGGCGGGCGTGTCGGACGGGATGGAGCTCCGCGTCTCGGCCGGCGGGCAGGAGGGCCGGCAGGGGGGCCCGCCCGGCGACCTTTACGTCTCACTCAAAGTCGAGCCCCACCCGGTCTTCGAGCGGCGGGGCCAGGACCTCGTATGCGGGCTCCCCGTCCCGATGACCGTTGCCGCCCTGGGCGCCGACGTCGAGATCCCGACCCTGGACGGCGAGCCGGAGCGGCTCCGGGTGGAGCCGGGGACCGAGTCCGGGACGACCATTCGCTTGCGAGGCCGGGGCATTCCCCATCTGGGCCGTCGGGGACGGGGCGACCTGTACGTCACCGTGGTGGTGGAGACGCCCAAGGCCCGCAGCCGGGAGGAGGAATCTCTCCTCAGGCAGTTGGGCGAGCTCCGGGGCGACCTTCCTGAGAAAGGCCAGGGGCTCAGGGGCAAGCTCCGCAAGCTGCTGGAGAAGTGACGGCACCCCACTTCTTCGTGGACCTGCTGAAGGGCCCCGACACCACCGTGTCGCTGTCTCCGCAGGACAGCCGGCACGCCCTGAAGTCGCTCCGTCTTCAACCTGGAGAAGAGGTCTCGCTGGCGGACGGCGCGGGAACGGTTGCTCGTGGGAGGCTCTCCGGCGAGGAGGACGAGCTCGCCGTGATCCGGGTCGAGGAGGTGCGGCGAGTTGTGCGGCGGCCGCCGATCGTGTCGGTGGCCCTGGCTCCTCCGAAGGGCGACCGTCTCACCTGGGCCGTCCAGAAGCTGGCGGAGGTGGGAGTAGACGAGGTGGTGCTGATGGAGACGGGACGCTCCGTGAGGACGTGGACCGACGAGCGGGCGGACCGAGCGGCCGACCGGGTTCGGACGGTAGCCAGAGAGGCCGCCATGCAATCACGACAGCCGTTCGTCATGGAGGTGGGCGCGGCCGTCCCCTTCCAGGATGCCTTCCCCCCTCGCACCGCAGTGGGGATCCTCCTGTGGGCAGGGGCGACAACCCGGCTGGTCGAAGCTCTGCCGGAGGGGGCGAGCGGTATCAGGCTGATGGTCGGGCCGGAGGGGGGCTTCTCGGAGGAAGAGATCGACACGGCAAAGGAAGCCGGCGTTGTCGACGCATCCCTCGGTTCGAGCATCCTCCGGACCGAGACGGCGGTGCTGGTCGGGGCGTCTTTGGTATTGGCCCGGTACGGCAGGCTGGGCTAGATTGGTTGAAATGACCGAAAAGGGTCAGGCGAGTGATTGCCTCTTCTGCAAGATCGCGGCCCGGGAGATCCCGGCCGACATCGTCCACGAATCGGATCACGTCGTGGCCTTCCGCGACATCAACCCGAAGGCGCCAACGCACATCCTGCTGATCCCGAAGGAGCATGTCGAGTCGGCCGCCGTGGTCACCCACGACCATCGCGACCTCCTGGCCGAGATCTTCCAGGCCGCGACCCACCTGGCTGAGGCCGACGGCGTCGACGGGTCGGGCTGGCGGCTGGTGACGAACGTCGGCCCGGACGCGGGCCAGAGCGTTCCCCACCTGCACTTTCACCTACTCGGCGGCCGCGGGATGGGCTGGCCGCCCGGCTGATGGCCGCGAGGTCCACGCAGGTGAAGATCCTGGTCCCCGGCAACCAGCCGATGGTGGCGCTCCTCGGTCAGCGAGACGAGCTGCTCCGGCTGATCGAATCCGCCTTCGACTCGCAGATCCTGGTGCGCGGAAACGAGATCACCATCACCGGCGAGGAACAGGAGGCCGAGAAGGTGGCCTTGCTGTTCGAGGAGCTCCTGGAGATCCTGGGCCAGGGACAGATCCTCACCACGGACTCCGTCGGTAAGACGATCGACATGATCAAGGAGGAGGTCGCCAAGCCGTCCGCCGTCCTGGGCGACGTCATTCTCTCCGTCCGGGGGAGGACCATCGCTCCGAAGACTCTCGGTCAGAAGCGCTACGTCGACGCCATCCGCGAATCCACCGTCTCGTTCAGCATCGGACCCGCCGGCACGGGGAAGACCTATCTTGCCGTGGCTGCAGCGGTGAAGGCTCTCCAGGATCGGGACGTTTCCCGGATCATCCTGACCCGGCCCGCCGTCGAGGCGGGGGAGAGGCTCGGGTATCTGCCGGGCACCCTCTACGAGAAGATCGATCCCTATCTCAAGCCGCTGTACGACGCCTTGTTCGAGATGATGGACGCCGAGGCCTTCCACCGGCTGATGGAGAGAGGAACCATCGAGGTGGCTCCCCTTGCCTACATGCGCGGGAGAGCGCAACCCCTCACGAGTCAGGTTCTCACGCCAACCGGGTTCCGCCCGATCGGCAGTGTAGAAGTGGGAGACCTGGTGGTCGGCTCAGACGGCCTTCCGACCCCGGTGCTCGGGGTGTATCCGCAGGGACATAAGCCCGTATTCCGACTCCGAACGCAGGACGGCGCTTCAACGCTTTGCTGTGCGGAGCACCTTTGGGCCGTCAAGACCCGCCATGACGAGCGACAAGGGAAGCCCTGGCGCATGGTCCAAACCAAAGACATGATCGGCAAGGTCAGAACCGCCCACTATCGTCAGTTCGAGCTCCCGCTCGTACGCCCTGTCGTGTTCGAGCCGCGCGAAGTTCCCATGGATCCCTACGCGCTGGGGCTCCTCCTGGGCGACGGCTGCCTAACGACCTCCACGACTCCCTCATTCTCGACCGAGGATCCGGAGCTTGCCCTGGCCCTCGAGATGGCCCTCGACGGGATCGAGGTGCGCCGCAAGACCAGGGTCGACTACGTCCTGCGGCACACCGCTGGACACCGCGGGGGCGTCATCGTGGCGAACCCGGTCACGCAGGTACTCCGGGAGTTGGCGTTGGCTGGCACCCGTTCCAACACGAAGTTCGTACCACAGCTGTACCTTCTAAACTCGTCAGAGATTCGACTGGCGGTGCTCCAGGGGCTGCTCGATACGGACGGGGGGGTCGTCACGCAGCGAGGCCGTACGGGGCGCATCCAATACGTGACAGCCTCCGAACAGCTTCGGGACGACGTTCTGTTCCTCGTTCGATCTCTAGGTGGCGTGGCGTACTGGAGGATGCGTGCGGCGGCCGGACGCCGCCCTGGCCGAGCACTGGACCGACCTGTCCCTCATCGATCGGACGCCTACGTCTTGGACATCCGGTTGCCGGTAGGCGTCGAGCCGTTCCGCCTGAACCGCAAACGCGCGAGGTACCGGGTCTTCGGGGGAGGCCGCCCGATGCGCTTCATCGACAGCATCGAACCGCAAGGAGAGCAGGAGACGATCTGCATCCAGGTGGCAGCGCAAGATTCCCTCTACGTGACGGATGAGTTCCTCGTTACGCACAACACCCTCAACGATTCTTTCATCATCCTGGATGAGGCCCAGAACACCACTCCAGAGCAGATGAAGATGTTCCTGACCAGGCTGGGGTTCGGTTCGAAGGTCGTGGTCAACGGCGACATCACCCAGATCGACCTCCCGGCCGGGACGAGGTCGGGGCTGGTGGT
Source organism: Actinomycetota bacterium (assembly GCA_036505215.1). Taxonomy (GTDB): domain Bacteria; phylum Actinomycetota; class UBA4738; order UBA4738; family UBA4738; genus DASXTW01. The sequence continues at coordinate 25,232 of DASXTW010000176.1, forward strand.
GGTTCAAGAGATCCTTTCCGAGATCGAAGGGATCCGGTTCGTCCACCTGGGGGCGAAGGACGTCGTTCGTCACCGGATCGTCCAGAACATCGTCGAGGCCTACCGGGCCTACGGGGAACGCAGTGCCACCAGCGAGTGAGAGCGATCCCGATCGAGAACCCGCTCCCGGAAGGCCCGGGGTTGCCGTACTCGTCTCGAACCGCCAGCCCATCGATGTGGACGAGAGTCAGCTCGTGACCGTTGCGGAACGGACCCTCGCCGGGGAGGGCCGAGGGGAAGGCGAGCTCTCCCTGTCCCTGGTGACCGTGGAGGAGATGACCGACCTCCACGTCACCTACATGGGCGAGGAGGGGCCCACCGACGTGCTCTCGTTTCCGCTTGACGAGGACGGGTTACTGGGCGATGTGGTGGTCTGTCCGGCAGAAGCGGCCCGGAACAACCCCAACCTTGCCGCCGAGCTTCGCCTGCTGGTTGCCCACGGAGTCCTCCACCTTCTCGGATTCGACCACGATGATGAGAATGACCGCCGGGTGATGTGGGCCAAACAGGAGGCGTACTCGGGGGTGAGCACCGAATGACGTCTACCGATTGGGCGGAGCTCTTCGGGGTCATCCTCCTGATCCTGGCGGTCGGGCTGATGGCCGCTTCCGAGACCGCCATCATCAGGACGAACCGAGCGCGAGCCTACAAACTGGTCGAGGAGAAGCGCCGGGGCGCGCAATCGCTCCTCCGGATCGTGGAGAACGTGGCTCCCTACCTGAACGTCGTCCTGCTTCTGACGCTCCTCGGCACCATCGGTGGAACCACGCTCGCCACCATCCTTGCCACCCGCCATCTGGGGAGCTGGAGCGAAGTGATCTCCACGGTGGGGATGACCCTCCTCCTGTTCATCTTCGCAGAGGTCACGCCGAAGACCTTCGCCGTCCAGCACACGGACAGGGTGGCCTTGCGCGTGGCGCCGCTGATCGTCGCCCTGACCCGTGTGCTCGGCCCTGTGGCGAACGTGCTTATCAAGGTAGCCAACGTAGTGATGCCAGGGAAGGGACTTCCCCAGGGGCCGTTCGTGACCGAGCAGGAGATCAGGGCCATGGCCGAGGTCGCCTCGGAGGAGGAGGCCATCGAGGAGGAAGAGAAGGATCTCATCCACTCGATCTTCGAGTTCGGGGACACGCTCGTCCGCGAGGTGATGGTGCCCAGGCCAGACATGGTTGCCGCGCCGATCGACGCGGGAGCCCAGCAGGTCCTGGATCTGATGCTGCGGCATGGCTATTCGCGAATCCCGGTGTTCCGGCAGAACCTCGATGAGATCGAGGGTGTGGTGTACGCGAAGGATCTCCTCCGGCACCTCCACGCCGGCAAGCCGAACGTGCCCTTGGATACGATCATGCGCGAGCCGTATTTCGTTCCTGAGACCAAGAAAGTGTCGGAACTGCTGAGGGAGATGCAGCAGCGCCGTGTCCACATCGCCATCTGCCTGGACGAATACGGGTCGGTGGCCGGCCTGGCGACAATCGAGGACCTCCTCGAGGAACTGGTAGGCGAGATTGCCGACGAATACGACCGCGAAGAGCCCCAGATGGAGCCGGTCGACCAGGACACCTACCGGGTGAACGGGCGTCTCTCCATCGACGACGTGAACGAGCTCTTGGACGTCGACCTACCCCACGAGGAGTGGGACACGGTGGCCGGCTTGATGTACGGCCTGCTCGGTTCGGTGCCCACCCAAGGCGAGACGGTGGCCTATGGCAACCTCAACTTCACCGCTGAGAAGGTGCAGGGGCGCCGCATCTCCAAAGTCCTGATCAAGCGGGAGAAGCAGCAGGAGGAGGCGGAGGCGGCGGTTGAGTGAACCGGCGGCCGCCGAGGGCGGTATGGACCTCGACGACCTCATGGCCATGGCCCGAGCCGCCAGAGAGCACGCCTACGCCCCGTACAGCCGGTTCCGGGTTGGAGCGGCAGTCTCGACCGACAAAGGGTTCTTCTCGGGCGCGAACGTCGAGAACGCGTCCTACGGGTTGTCGATCTGCGCCGAGCGGGTGGCCGCGTCCACGGCGGTGGCAGCGGGGGCGAGAAGAATCGACGCCGCGGCGGTGACCAGCTCGGCGGCCGGCCCTGCTTCCCCGTGCGGCGCGTGCCGTCAGTTCCTGTATGAGTTTGGGCCGGACATGATCGTGGTGTCCGAGGGGACCGACGGGACACGCAAGAGGTGGCGGCTGTCCGAACTGCTGGTGGATGGATTCGGACCGGCAGACCTCGAAGGCGCCGAGTAAGCCGAGCAAAGCTTACCGATCCACGGCCACCCCGGGTTCCACTTGATCTGGACCACAACCGCGGGGACCAGGGCCAGTCGCAAGGAGAGTGGATGACGCCTAGGACTAGTCTTGACGAACTAGTTCTAAAGAACTAGTCTCAACAGCACAGAAAAGGGGAGACAGCAGGCTGACCTAAACGGCCTACCGGGGGAGGTGATGCCTGTGACGAGATTCCCGCTCTTTCTCGGTACTTCGCGTTCGTGCTCTGGCCCGGGGAGAGGAGGCGACGGTGCGAAGAGAACTGTTCGCCATCACAGTTGGGTTGGTCATCGGGGTCGGGCTGATCGGATCGCCACCCGTCCTTGCTGGAAACGGGGTGGGGAGCTTCGAGATCGAGGGTAATCGCGCGGACGACTCAGGTCCGGGCGATCTGCTGCTCGATTGGGAATCGCCCCCGCCAGGGCTTACGACCTTCACCGATGCATCAGGCCAGGGCGATGACTCCTTCGGGCTGGGATCCAAAGAGCTGGAGCCGGGCGGTTGGAAGTGCATCCTTGGGTCAGCGCCCGGCAAAGCCGACATCGTGAGCGGCGAGTTGGCTTTCCGCACGCTGGAAGAGAAGAACTTCCTCTTCGCGAGCTTCCGCCGAGCCGCAACCGACGGCGACGTCCACATGGACTACGAGTTCAACCAGTCGGCCGAGCCCAACCCGGCCTGTCCGGATCTTCCCCGTCGTACCGCAGGCGACATCGTGATCACCTTCGACACGGAGAACGGAGGCAGGACCATCGTGGTTCGGGCGTTCGTGTGGGACGGGAACGCCGACGTCGGCAATTTCGTGGAGCTCCCACTCGGGGACAAGGGAGTGCTCTGGGATGGCGCTGTGAACATCCCCAACTCGATTCCCGGCTACCAGCCAGGCGATTTCGGAGAGGCGGCCATCAACCTGACGGACTCCCCGATCGGGGAGATCAGTTGCCTCCTATTCGCCGTCGCGTACATGAAGACGCGGTCCTCCACCTCTATCACCTCCGAGCTCAAGGATCGGACCGTCCCCGTGCCGGTGCACTTCGGCGATGACCGCCCCGACCTGGCGAATGCCCGGGGCGGCGCCTACGGCGCCAGGGTCAGGGACGCCCAGCTGGGGCTCGACGAGACCCTGGTGCCGGCCTCCAGCAGCCAGTCGGGGGTCGGCTCGAACTCCGGGAGCAACCAGCTACTGGATCTGAACGTCCCGCCTCCCGCCGGGGACATACTGCGGGCCGACGTCGTGCGCAGCTCTGCAAGAAGCACGATCACCGAGTCGCCCGGTGAAGCGACCCACGTCAGTACGGCCGAGACCGCTAACGTGAGCATCCTCGACGGCCTGGTCAACGCGGGCGCGGTTCGAGCGGTGGCCACGACCAGGGCCAGCGGGGGCGATTCGTCCTTCAGCTCCCTCGGCTCGGCGTTCAAGGATCTGGCCGTACAAGGGGTCGCCATCAACGACGTGACCCCCAACACACGGATCGACCTGCCGGCCGCGCAGTTTGGGCCGGGCAGCTACGTCGTGCTGTATGAGCGGATCGGTTCGACCTCCCGCCCGCCGCCGGATCAGGACTCCGGAGGTACTTACGCGGCGGACCTACAGGTCAACATGATCCATGTCTATGTGACCGATGCACTGCCCCCCGTTCCCGGTGACCAGACGGTCGAGGTGATCGTGTCGCACGCGGGCGCACACTCGGACTTCCCGCAGACCACTCGCTGTCCTGGGGCTCGCGACCAGGCGGTCGGTGGGCACGCGTTCATCGCCAGTGAGTCGAACGACGGCTTCGAGCTACCCGTCATGGTCGGCTACGTGTCCATCCCGGCAACGGGAGGACACGACCATCAAGATCTCGATCAGGCTGCCTTCTCGGGACACCTCGTCGGGGCGTCCGAGAGCGACAGCTCCGGGACCGTTGGTCCCACGGTGAGCGCGGCATCGAGCTACGCCCAGGCAGCCAGGGTATGCCTGGCCCCCGGAGAGAACGGCTGCACGATCGGGGCCGAACTCGTTCGGGCCGAGGCCAGCAGCTCTGCGGATGCGGCGGGCGCCAGCTCGAATGACGGCGAGACGAAGCTCGTCGGCGTGACCATCGCCGGGACCCCCGTGCCGGGCTCCCCTGACCCGAACACGAAGGTCGAGATCCCCGGGCTCGGGTACGTGACCCTCAACGAGCAGTTCTGCGACGACCAGGCGGAGCTCCCCAACTGTCCGGGCTCGCACCAAACCGGCCTGACTGTCAGGGCAATCCACCTGGTCGTGACCGTGCCCGACAACTCGCTAGGCCTGAGGGTCGGGGATGTCATCGTGGCCGAGGCCCACTCCGCCGCGACGTTCATCTAGGCGTTCCGGCGACCCCAGAAGGGGGAGAGTTCGGGGTAAGACCCGGACTCTCCCCCCGATCCATGTCCGCTCGGTTGTCCGGGCACCCAGCGGGACTACCATAGGTCCTTATCCTCTACACGGAGCAACCTGTGGCCACACCTTCCACCGAAATCGAGCGAGCTGGAGCCTCCGTCCCGGAGACCCTGGGATTCACTGCGGCGCAGGCGGTCGCCCTGGTGGCCAGGACCACGTCCGTTGACGCCGTCGGCCTGGAGGAGCGGGCGGCCTCTCTGGGCAAGCGTTCGATCAAGCGCGACTCCAAGCTGTGGGCGCTGGACCTGGCGATCCGCTGTATGGACCTGACCACTCTGGAGGGCCAGGACACCCCGGGCAAGATCGTGGCCATGTGCGCCAAGGCCGTTCGTCCCGATCCCACGGACCCGTCGGTCCCCTCGGTTGCGGCGGTGTGCCTCTATCCGGAGCTGGTTCCCGTTGCCGTGGGACAGCTGAAAGGAACCGGGATCCACGTGGCCAGCGTGGCTGGGGCCTTCCCCAGCGGCCTGGCTCCCCTGAAGGATCGTCTGGCCGAAATCCGGGACGCGGTGGCTGCGGGCGCGGACGAGATCGACATCGTGTTGAATCGGTCGGCGTTCCTGGCAGGCCGGTACCGCCAGGCTTTCGAGGAGCTCGCTGCCTCGAAGGAGGCGTGCGGCGACGCTCACTTGAAGACGATCCTGGAGGTGGCCGAGCTCGGGTCGTACGATCAGATCCGGCGCGCCTCGGTCCTGGCGATGGCCGCGGGGAGCGATTTCATCAAGACGTCGACCGGGAAGCTCGCCACGGGCGCGACCCTGCCGGCAGCCCTGTGCATGATGGAGGCCGCGCGCGACTTCTACCACGAGACTGGGAGACGAGTCGGGGTAAAGGTGGCGGGAGGAGTGCGGCAGGCCAAGCAGGCCATTCAATTCCTCGTCCTGCTGTACGAAACGCTCGGGTCGGACTGGATGACCCCGGACCTGTTCCGGATCGGAGCATCCACGCTCTTGAACGATGTGTTGATGCAGATCCAGAAAGAGAGGTCGGGCGTCTACCAGGGCCCCGACTACTTCACGATTGACTGACGTGGGGGCTGAAGCGTGACCGAGATGGAGCGGCGGGCCGAGCGGAAGCCGGAGAAAGTCGCCCCATGGGAGTACGCGCCGGCGCCAGAGTCGCGCGAGATCGTCTCGATCGGCGACCGGTACGGTCTGTTCATCGGGGGCAAGTTCGTCGAGCCAATTGCAGGCCGATATTTCGACACGATCAACCCGTCGAACGAAGAGAAGCTCGCCGAGGTCGCTGAGGCCGGATCGGAAGACGTCGACGCGGCCGTCTCCGCGGCGAGGGATGCCTACGACAGTGACTGGCGGGTCATGCCGGGCAAGGACCGGGCAAAGTATCTGTACCGGATCGCCAGGGCCCTGCAGGAACGGAGCCGCGAGTTCGCCGTCCTCGAGTCCCTCGATGGAGGCAAGCCCATCAAGGAATCGCGTGACGTGGACCTGCCGCTGGCGGCGGCACACTTCTTCTACTACGCGGGGTGGGCGGACAAGCTCGACTATGGGTTCCCCCACCGCGTCGCCAGTCCGCTGGGGGTGGCGGGCCAAGTGATCCCCTGGAACTTCCCCCTGTTGATGGCCGCGTGGAAGCTGGCACCCGCCCTGGCGTGCGGAAACACCTGCGTGCTGAAACCGGCGGAGACGACCCCGCTCACCGCCCTGCTGCTGGCGGAGGTGATCCAGGAGGCCGAGCTGCCCCCCGGCGTGGTCAACATCGTCACCGGGGCGGGCGAGACCGGAGCAGCCTTGGTGAAGCACCCCGGCGTGAGGAAGGTCGCGTTCACTGGGTCAACAGAGGTCGGCAAGATCATCCAGCGGGCGGTTGCCGGGACCGGTAAGCACCTCACCCTGGAGCTGGGCGGCAAGGCCGCGAACATCGTGTTCGAGGACGCCCCGCTGGACCAGGCGGTCGAAGGGATCATCAACGGGATCTACTTCAACCAGGGTCACGTGTGCTGCGCGGGGTCCCGCCTGCTGGTCCAGGAGTCCGTGTTCGAGCCAGTCCTGGACAAGCTGAAGGATCGGCTCCAGACCCTGCGGGTGGGCGATCCCCTCGACAAGAACACCGACGTGGGCGCCATCAACTCGCGCCAACAGCTCCAGAAGATCGAGGAGCTGGTGGCGGCGGGGCTCGAAGAGGGCGCGGAGATGTATCAGCCCGAGTGCGCGCTGCCCGAGCGGGGGTTCTGGTTCCGTCCCACGCTGTTCACCGGCGTCTCGCAGTCACACCGGATCGCCCGGGAGGAGATCTTCGGCCCGGTCCTCTCGATCCTCACCTTCCGCACGCCGGAGGAGGCGCTGGAGAAGGCGAACAACACGCCGTACGGGCTCTCCGCAGGGGTGTGGACGGAGAAAGGCTCGCGGATCCTGTGGATGACCCAACGACTACGGGCCGGTGTCATCTGGGCCAACACATTCAACCGGTTCGATCCCTCCTCGCCGTTCGGCGGATACAAGGAGAGCGGGTTCGGCCGCGAAGGCGGGCTGCACGGGCTGGAGCCATACCTGGAGTTCAGCGAGCCGAACGGGGGCGGACGGCGAAAGCTCGAGACCGGGGGGAAGCGATGACCCGAAATCGCCTGAGTGTCCGCAAGACGTACAAGCTGTACGTGGGCGGCGCCTTCCCGCGGTCGGAGTCCGGCCGGTCGTACCCGGTGCTCGATCGGAAAGGGGAGGTCCTTGCCCGACCGGCCAGGGCTTCTCGCAAGGACCTGCGAGACGCGGTGCGGGCGGCCCGTACGGCCTGGAAAGGCTGGGCCGAGGCCACTCCCTACAACCGCGGCCAGATCCTCTATCGGGTGGCCGAGCTCATGGAGGGGCGCAAGGACCAGTTCGCGGAGGAGCTGGGGCTGTCCGGATCTTCGAAAGCCGAGCGCGAGGTCGACGGCGCCATCGACCGATGGGTGTGGTACGCGGGCTGGTCGGACAAGGTCCACCACGTGATGGGAACGGTCAACCCCGTGGCCGGGCCGTATTTCAACTTCACCTTCCCCGAGCCCACCGGTGTCGTGGGCGTCGTGGCGCCGGAGGAGCCGCCGCTGCTCGGCCTGGTCTCTCGCCTCGCTCCCGCACTGGTCAGCGGGAACACCGCCGTCGTTCTGGCCAGCGAAGCCAGGCCGCTGCCTGCCGTGACGCTCTGTGAAGTGCTGGCCACCTCCGACGTCCCTCCGGGCGTGATCAACATTCTGACTGGTTACAAGAAAGAGCTCGTGCCCTGGCTCGCCTCGCACATGGACGTGAACGCCGTCGACCTGACCGGCGTGCCCGATCATTTGAGGGCCGAAGTCGAGGCCACGGCGGCGAGCAACGTGAAGCGCATCATCCACGACGGTTCGGCGGACTTCTTCTCCGAATCGGCCCAGAGCCTCTACGCCATCACCGGGTTCATGGAGATGAAGACGGTGTGGCACCCCATGGGCGCCTGACGAATCGGGCCGTCGGCCAAGATCCACAGCCACCCGATCCTCTGTCGCCTTGACACTCCGGACCCGAGTGGGGTAAAGCGGCCTTTCACTTGGGGGCGCCAGCCACTGGAGATGGATGACGGGCGATGCCGATCAGTCGCATATTCTGGTCGGGAGCTTCGAATCGCGACGTGCACGTCCTACGGGGGCAGACGTCGCCCGATCTGAGTGCCACGGCTCTCGCCGTCGTCCCCACGGTAGGCTCGGCTGACTTCGCTTCGGTGTTCATGGCCGCGCATCCCGGCGAGGTCACCCTCGAGTTCAAGCCGTTGTTCAAGGGGACTCCCAGCGGTGATCTGATCGAGGGGTTCGGTATCCACGTCAACAAGAAGACGGGCCAGGTGAGAGTCGATGCCGGAGCTCCTCCTTCTCCCACGAAGAACAACTTCATCGTGGAGGTGACCGCGACCAACACGGCCGACGGTTCGACCTTCACCGAGGCCATCCGGTTCCAGATCCACCGGTCGGTCACGCGCATCTGGCTCACGCCCAATCGCTTGACGATTCGCCCGTCAGGGCCGGCCCGCCCCGAGCAGACGAAGTACCAGTTCACCATCCGCGCCGAATTCGATGACGGCACGGTGGGGGACGTGACGCTCAATCACGGGGTGACATGGGCCCCGGCTGCCAACTTCGACTCCAATGGTCGGCTCTCGCTCCAGGCAGGCAACAATCCGGGCGACGACGTGGCGGTGACGGCAACGCTGCCGACTCCGGCGGGCCCCCAGTCGGGCTCGGGCACGGTGCACATCGGGCAGCCGTGGTCGAGCGAGCCGAACGTTCCGAAGGCCTCGATCGTGCCCGGAGGAGGATGGCCGGGGACGATTCGCCCGGAGATGGTGCCCAACGTCCTCTACCTGGGGGATGGGTTCACCACCGGTGACCAGGCGGCCTTCGAGCGCATCACCACGAGCTTCGTTCACCACGTCAAGACCGATCGCATGACGCGTCCGTTCGATCTCCTGGCCACGTCGATCAACTTCTGGCGCACGTTCGTGCCGGCGCCGGCCACGGGCATCTCGGTGCGGAGCGAGATGTTCACGTTCGACCGTGGCGGGCAGACGTTCGCCCGCTCCTTGCCCCCTGCGACCAAGCCGCAGGGAGCTGACCCGTGGGACATCGAGAACGTGTTGTACGTGGCCGGGCTCCCGATGCCGGCGGACAAGGGGAAGACGAACGCGGCCGTCCGGGCGGAATTCGCCGCGTTGGTCGATCCGGATCCTGCCCCCAACCTCACCGACGACCTCCTGGACCAGTGGAGGGCGATGGGGGACCGAGCCTTCATCGACGAGATCGACGCGTTCCCCGGGATGTCGTACGGGGTCCCCCCGGCCGCGAACACGGACTCGGGCTACATGCTCAACCTTCACGAAGGGCGCGGGGGAGTGGACGCGCTCAAGCCGTTCTACCGCCTTCTGGCGAGCGACAGCGGCGTGGCCCTGGACGGCGGGAGGCCCCTCGGGATCGTGTGGGCCGACAAAGAGCCGAGCTTCCACTTCGACAACACCGACCTCATCGCGCTGGTGTCCTCGCTCCCTGGAGGCCGAGCGGTGAACGGAACCGGGTACATCGCCATCAGCACGTTGACCGCCAACCTCGACCTCCCGGTGACCGCGATCGCCGGGCGGAAAGCGTTCAGTCTGAACCCGGTTCCCATTCCGCCGGACATCTCCGCGGATTCGGGCCGCACCATGATCCATGAGCTCGCCCACTCGTTCGGGGCGGGGGACGAGTACGCCGATTTCCGGGCGCGCTTCGCGAACCAGGACGACCCGCTCGCCGACGCTTCCAACCTGCAGACCGAGAAGAGTGCGAAAAACGCCGCCGGCAGCTTCGTCGGCGATGAGATCAGGTGGAACTGGCATCGGATCACCAAAGCCGCGCTGATCGAGAGCCCGATCACCGAAAGCGGCGGCGCGTTCACCATCCCGGTACGCCTCGGGCAGGGCCTGCAGTTCAGGCAGGGGGACAAGGTGCTGCTTCGGGTGCGGGCGCGGGGTCAAGCTCTGCGGAAGAAGCCCGATGTATTGAGCTCGAACCAAGAACTTCAGATCAGTGCCCCTCCCGCCAGCGACTCCATCGTGGTGCAGCCGGTCAATGCGGGCTCGGTCACCCCCGCACAACTGGCTCGGTTCACTCCGGGGAGCATCGTGTACATCCCGACTCCCGCGCCGGATTCGGTGAAGTCGGCTGCCTATCCGTACGCGGAGATGGTGGGGCTCAACGTCAAGACCGCAATCACCAGTCAGAATCGGCCGCTCACCCCTGTACCGTGCCCGAACACCCGGGGCCCCGACGTTCAATCACCGGATCTGACGGGGATCGGCCTTCCGGGCATCTGCTTCAAGCACAAGCCGCGGATCGTAGGGCTGTACGAAGGCGGAAGCCTCTTCACCTGCGGGATCTTCCATCCAACGGGAACGTGCATGATGCGCCAGGACCACGTCGAAAGCGCGGAGTTCTGCGCCGTCTGCCGATACGTCGTGGTCGATTTCATCAATCCGTTCCGGCACTGGGAGATCGACCGCGATTACGCCGACATCTACCCGCAGGGCTAGCGGGCTGTGACGCGCCCACTCAACGTGCCCGGGAGCCTGGAGTAGGCAGTGGCTGAGGATCGGGGAACGCTCGAGCTGGTCGGTCGCCACCTGACCCTGGCCTTGGAGCCGCTGCGCGAGGCGGTCACCGACAAGGAGCGTTTCCGCGCGCTCATGTACCAGCTAGGGTGGGCAGCCGCCGACCTTCCTCCCGCCTACGCTGCCCTGGGGACGGCGGTCGACGACGCCGTGACCAGGCTGGAGTCGCTGGGCGATCCGCCCACCCTCGCCCAGGTCATCGACCTCATCACGGCCGTCAAGGACGCGTACGAGGCGATCCAGAACATCTCCACCGCGCCTCCCGGGGTCGACGCCGGCCCGTTCCTCGCTGAGATCGGGGACCGACTCTTCGAATTCCTCCTGACCAGCTACGTCGCCGCGGCCCTGCCCAGCGCGTACAGCGTGCTCCAGGCGCTCAACGTCATCCAGATCGAGCACGTGGATGGCTCCGGCACGCGACCCACCTTCATTCGCGTCAATTTCAAGTGGGACGAGATCCCCAAGATCATCACTGAGCCCACCCAGCTCCCCGCGCGCGTGTACGGCTGGGGGACACTCGCCCTGGATTTCGATCGGATCGTTCACCACCTGGCCGGGCTCTTCGTCGCGCTCCGCTTCCCCGTACGCATCGCCCCGCCCCCGAACCGCCTGGTTCGCGCGTACGCGGACGTGAGCGGTGAGCCGACGCCCGCCGCCGGCCCATCGCTGGTGGTGCCCTTCTATTACATCGATATCGCCGGGAAGTCCCTGGAAGCCGGGGTCGTGCTTCGCGCCCTGCCGGCGGCGAACGGAAAGCTCCCCGGGGTCGTCGTCGAGCCACAACTTCCGTCGGAGTTTCCTCTCACCCTTCAGCTGGCTCCGGAGATCGCCTTCCGCATCCGCGCGGAGACGAATATCGCCAGCACGCTCGGGGTCCTGATCCGACCCGACGAGATCTCGGTCAAGTATCCGTTCCAGCCCGGGACGACGCCTCCTTCTGCCGGCATCGGTGTGGGCTTCGACTTCTCTCCGGCGCGGCCAAGGCTCATCTTCGGGGAGCCGGGAGGCACGCGGCTCGAGTTCAAGGGGGCCTCGGTCGATGCCGGGGCCGCCTCGGTCAACGGCGAGTTCGACGTCGTGCTCGCGGCGCAACTGAAAGGCCTGGCCCTGGTCCTGAGCGCCGGCCAGGGTGACTCCTTCATCAAGACGATCCTCGGAAGCGGCGAGAGTCGCGTCGAGATGTCTCTGGGCATCGAGTGCTCCCGCAGCCACGGCGTGCGCTTCACGGGGAGCGGCGCCTTCGAGGTATCCGTCCACCCCCACCTGCACCTGGGCCCGATCGCCATCGACGAGGTGACCGTCCGGCTGGCCCGCCCGAGCGCCCCGGCCCCACCACCCGATCTGCGGCTCGATCTCGGCGCCGGAATCTCCGGGCAGCTCGGCCCGCTCGCCTTCTTCGTGCAAGGGATCGGTCTGCGGGTCGACGCGACGTTCAGTCCCGGCAACGTCGGACCGTTCGATCTGGACCTCGGGTTCAAACCGCCCAACGGCGTCGGGCTGTCTCTCGACGGAGGTGGCTTCTCCGGAGGCGGATTCCTCACCTTCGACGAGGAGAAGGGCGAGTACGCGGGGGGACTCGAGCTCGAGTTCCAGGGGTTCATCTCCCTCAAGGCGATCGGCATCCTGAACACGAAGATGCCCGATGGGAGCGAAGGGTTCTCGCTCCTCATCATCATCACGGCGGAGTTCCCCCCGATTCAGCTCGGCTTCGGCTTCACCCTTCTTGGCGTGGGCGGCCTGCTCGGCCTGAACCGGACGGTGGCGCTGGAACCGCTGCAGGCCGGGGTGCACGACGGTTCCCTCGAGAGTGTCCTGTTCCCTCGGGACATCGTGGCGAATGCGCCTCGGATCATCAACGATCTGAAGCGCATCTTCCCGCCCCTTCAGGATCGCTTCCTCGTGGGGCCGATGGCCAAGCTGGGGTGGGGGACCCCAACGCTCATCAGCCTCGAGATCGGGTTGATCCTGGAGATCCCGCGCCCGGCGTTCGTCATCCTCGGTGTGCTTCGGATCGCCCTCCCTGCCGACGACCTCGCGATCCTGAACCTTCAAGTGAACTTCCTTGGAGTCATCGACTTCGAGAAGGAGCAGATGTCGTTCGACGCCTCCCTGTTCGACTCGCACCTGCTCACGTTCACGTTGACAGGCGACATGGCGATGCGCATCTACTGGGGCGAGGACGCGAACTTCCTTCTCACCGTGGGTGGCTTCCACCCGGCGTACACGCCTCCGCCGATGGGGCTCCCTCCACTTCAGCGTCTGGGCATCGTCATCTTCCAGGGCAATCCGAACCTTCGGGCGGAGGCGTATTTCGCCGTGACGTCGAACACCGCGCAGTTCGGGGCCAAGGTCGAGCTGTACGCGGGCGCGGATATCTTCAACGTTTACGGCTTCCTGTCCCTCGACGTCCTGATCCAGTTCAATCCCTTCCATTTCATCGCGCAGGTCGCCGCGATGCTTGCCGTGCGAACCGGTTCCAGCACGCTCTTCAGCGTGCGCCTGGAGATGATGCTGGAGGGGCCCACGCCGTGGCACGCCAACGGGTCGGCCTCGTTCGAGATCGGCTTCATCATCACGGTCACCATCTCGGTTCACTTCGACGTCACGTTCGGCGACGAACGCACGACGTCGCTCCCGCCGATCCAGGTGATGCCCAGGTTGGTCGAGGCGTTGAACAACCCTGGGAACTGGAAGGCGATCCTGCCCTCGGGGACCTCTCAGCGGGTGAGCCTGCGCGCTCTGGCTGCCGACAGCGACGCGCTCGTCCTGCATCCGTTCGGGACGCTCGAGGTGAGTCAGAAGGTGACGCCGCTCAATCTGACGATCTCCAGGTTCGGGACCCAGCGGCCGGATCACGGGACGAACTTCCGGATTCCATCGGTGCAGCTGGGAACGCAGCCAGCCGACACTGCGACGGTGAAGGAGCAGTTCGCCCCGGCGCAGTTCGTCGACATGACCGATGCGGAGAAGCTCTCTCGCAAGTCCTTCGAGGCGTACGACGCTGGGGTCCGGGTGGGAGGCGGTGACGCGCCGAATGCCGACTACGTCGCGTCCCTCGACGTTGTGTACGAGGTCATCTACATCCCGGAACGTCACGCCCCGGCCTTGTTCCGCCTTGGTGCGATCCTCTTCGGCCGGCTGGTGAGGGGTGCTGCGGTGGCCAAGTCGGCGTTCTCGATGGCGCGGCGGGCTCCCTCGCCCCTCGCCACGCCACCGGTCACGCTGGAGCCGGAGAAGTTCGCCGTGGCGAGCACGAGCGACCTCTCACTCCACGAGGAGTCTCTGGTCTTCGACAGTGAGGCGGAGGCGCACGAAGCTCTGCATCGGCTCACCGCGAGCGACCCGGGGCTCTCGCGTGAGCTCCAGGTGGTACCGGCCTATCAGGTGCAGTCGGGATGACGATCGCCCAGTACTCGTTCCTTCCATGGCTCCGCCGGGGCATCGCCAACCAGCTCGCGGGGCCGGCCACGGCCAGCAGAGCCGCGGTCGAAGTGACCCTCACGGTAGCCAGCGATGTCGAAACGGTGCCTCTTACTCCCAGGAACGTCCAGCTCGTGGGGCCCGGCGACGTCATCGGGATCAACCCGCACGTCGTGGTGCGGACCGAGCCCAGGAACTGGATCACCGACTTCGAACCGAACTACCTGGCCTTCGTCGAGTTCTATGACGAGGACTTCCCCTGGCGCTACACGCCCGCACCGCCCGATACCGGACAGCATCGCCTCACGCCGTGGATCACGCTCCTGGTACTCGAGGAAGGCGAGTTCACCCGCAACACCTCGCCCTCTCGCCCGCTCCCTTTAGTTACGTTGAGCGGCGTTACCCCCAACGTCGCGCTCCCGCCGGACTCCCAGCTGTGGGCGTGGGCACACGTCCACGTCAATGGCAGCTTCAGTGCCACCCATACTCCCGATCTCTCCGCCCTCCGATCGATCCTGCGGGTTGACCCCGACCGCGGGTACAGCAGGTTGGTCAGCCCTCGGCGGCTCGAGCCCAACACCGCCTATTACGCCTTCGTCATCCCGGCCTTCGAGGTGGGCCGGAAGGCGGGCCTCGGTGAACCCATCGCCGACACCGACCCCGGTCTGGCCATCGCGTGGACGACGGCCACCGAATTCCCCGTCTACTACGAATGGTTTTTCCGAACCGGCGCCGCGGGAGACTTCGAGCAACTGGTGAGGGCGCTCCGGCCGCGAGCGATCGACAAGCGGGTCGGCATCCGAGACCTGGACATCCAGCAGCCTGGCTTCACGCTGCCTCCCATCACCAGCCCCCCGGATGACGTCGTGGGACTGGAGGGAGCTCTCCTCTCCCCATACTCCGAATCCAAGCCCCTCGACCCGGGGAGCAACTTCCCGGCGGAGATCGAAGAGATCGTGAATCTGCCGGCCGACATGGAGACGAGCGGCGTCACCGTTGGTGACCCCGTCGTGAGCGCGCCGCTGTACGCGCGCTGGCACGCCCTGGTCCAGCGGATCAGCGTCGATCCATCCAGACGCAACTGGGTGAACGAGCTGAACGGCGACCCCCGGCTGCGATCCGTGGCCGGTTTCGGGACGTCGGTGATCCAGCGGAAGCAAGAGGAGTACATGAAGCTCGCGTGGCAGCAGATCGGCGAGATCCTCGCCGTCAACCGCCGGATCCATTTCGTGCAGGTCTCGATGCAGGCCAGCCAGCTCGCCTTCCAGAAGCACCTGGCTCCGCTGCCCGACGAGACGGCGCTGGCGGTGAGCTCGCCGGTGTTCCGGAAAGTCATGGCAAGCCCCACGACCGTGCATGCCCTGGTGGAACAGAGCCAGCTTCCCCGGGCCGCGATGTCCGGGGCCTTTCGGAAACAGCTGCGCCCACGCGGGGCGCTCGCTCGACGGACGTTCCCCGGTCGAGAAGCCACCCGCTCGCCTCTGGCCGAGGCGGTGGCGCGGTTGAACGCGGGGGCGATCTCGGCGGCGCCACCCCGTCAGCTGCCCGAGGGCCCGACGCTGGAGCGATTCGCCGGTCGCGCGGCCCGGGCGATCTCCGAGCCACTTCGGGCGGCAGCGGCCAACAGGTGGCTCCTGCTGCTGCTCGCTCTCTTCGTCTGCGCCCTCTTCCTGATCATCGGCCCATCCATCCTGGCCCGCGTGGTCGCGCTCGTTGTGGCCGGTGCGGCCGTGGCCGGCTTCTACTTCCTGCGAAATCGCGAGCGCAGGCGTCGGGCCGGCGAGGCGATCAGGCCAACGGCTCTCACGCCTGAGGCCGTCCGTGACGTGCCGCCGGCGCCGACCTTCGTCCTCGCCCCACCTGGCGCCGCGGTTCCCACAGCCGCCGCTGCGGCGCGTCCGCCCGGCCCCCCTGTGGATTCAACGGACGCACGAGACTTCCGTCGGGCCCTCCTCGATTTCCACGAGCTACTGAGCGTCCGGAGCGACCCGCCGGCGCCAAGGTCACCGCTCTCACTTCATGACGTGCGAACCAGGGTTCAAAGGGAGATCGAGCCGGTTCGGGCGTTCCCCCAGCGAGTCGCTCCAATGCTGAAGGTGGGGTTCACGTCGCTCGGCGCATATTTGCGTGACACGTATCAGGACATGGGACCGAGCGCTCCCGCGGAACGCATCGTCCCGGTGATGGCGTATCCGGACATCCGCAGGCCCATGTACGAACCGCTCCGCGACATCTCCAGCGAGCTCCTCGTCCCGAACCTCAGGTTGATCGAGCCCAACACCATCTCGCTCATGGTGCGAAACCAGGTGTTCATCGAGGCGTACATGGTCGGGCTGAACCACGAGTTTGCCCGGGAGCTGCTGTGGCGCGAGTTTCCCACCGACCAGCGCCCCAGCACCTTCCGGCAGTTCTGGGACGTCTCGAACGCCGCCAACACTCAGGGCCTCGACCCGGCGACCTTCGAGGAGAGCCTGCGGGACATCACGAGGATCCACGAGTGGCCGTCCACGTCCCTGCTGGGCGAGCACAACAACAGGCGGAAACCGAGCGATCCTCCGGAGACGGCGGGGACCCCCCTCCTCCAACGGCCCGTCGTCCTGGTGATTCGAGGCGACCTGCTCAAGCGCTACCCGAACACCGTCATCTACGCTCAACGGGCCAAGTGGGGCCAGCGCGCGGACAATGCCCTTCGCCTGGTCCTCTGGGACGAGACGGGGGAGAAGAGCGAAACGGATCCCGCGGACCCCAACATCCGCCATCCTCTGTACAAGGCGTTCGTTCCCCCCGACATCCACTTCATCGGCTTCGACCTGTCCATCGACGAGGCACAGGGCGACCCCTCCCTGGAGGAGACCGCCGAGGCGAAAGCGCGGACTCCAGCGAACCGGCTCGGTTGGTTCTTCGTCCTCAAGGAAGTGGTCGGCGAGCCCAGGTTCGGCCTGGATGAGCATCCCCCCGACGCGCCCGGAGAGGTGAAGTGGGACAACCTTTCCTGGGACAACCTGGGAAGCGACGTGAAGGTGATCGATACGGCGCGGCCGTTCGCCACCCAGCCCGGGGGAACGAAGACGGGTGGCGTGGACTGGGGCACGAACGCGGCCGACATGGCCTTCATCCTGTACCAGAAGCCGGTCCTGGTCGCGGTTCACGCGCGCGAGATGCTTCGGAGCCTCACCTCATGAACGGGAGCCGACCCCATGCCTGAGCTCTCGGAGATCTGGCAGGTAGCCGAGGCCGCACGTGATGCCCGGGAGGAATCTCGGGCGGCGCACCGTCGAGCAGTCTTCGATCTCCAAAGGCTACGGGAGGCCACGGAGGAGGCCAGGCGATCGGCGAGCCGGGACGAGGAGGCCGGGCGGCGGCTGGGCGAGCTCGAACGAGAGCGTCCCATCCTCGAGGAGGCCGTCGTGGAGCGGGCCCGGGATCTCGCCTCGGCGAAGGACATTGCTCGCGATCGCGTGTCGGGGCTGCTCGTCGCGTCGCCGCAGGGCCTCATCGAGGGCCTGAACGACTCCATTCCGATCCTGCTGCTGCCCGTTCGCCTGGAGACGCGCTTCGGCGAACAGAACGGAGCCCCTGTTCTGCGGCTCCGGATCTTTCCCGACGACGCAGCCATCGCTCACCATGAGAAGGCCCTCACCCCCGCCGAGGTGGACGCCGGCCAGGCCTACTGGCGTGAACGCTGCCGGGCCAACGCGGAGCCGGACCCGCGAGGGCGGGAGGCGAAGGCGCGCGGGGCATGGAACGTCCTGGCGGCCCGCCATGGCAGCTATCGAGCGACCTGGATAGCTCGGGCCACCCAACCGACGAATTGGAGCGATCAGCTGGCCGATCCGTCGGCGGCGCTCTTTCCCTCTGTCGAGACCAAGCCGATCGCCTGGTCCGAGGCCCCCCGTTGTTTCGTCCTGCCCGATCGTTTCGTGGTCCGCCTGTACGCGGGCGGCCGCTCCCGCGAGGTCGAGGGCGCGCTGATCCCGGACGATCTCGAGGTGGGACCCGACCCGCTCCGGGCGGACGAGACGTTCTCTCGCGACGAGTCGACGGGACGGCTGAAGCTGGGCGACGAGATTCGCTGGCTGATCGATTTCGACGAGGCCGTCAAGGTCGGAATGGGGTTGCTGATTCCGCTCGAGCTCCCTCGAGAGGCGAACGGGTTCGATCGAATCGTCGTGCTGGGCATCCGATTCTCTTCCGGACCACACACGAACGCTGCGCTGGTGGCTCGCTTGATCGAGGCACAGCGCTTCAGCCGGGGGATCGGCCTGGCCCCGCAGGGCACCCCCACGAACAATACCGACGCCGCTCGCTCCGGCCTCACCACCGCCGCCGAGTCGATCGACGAGACGTTCGCGCTGGAAGTCGATCCGGGCTCGCTCACGGCTCAGCCGGATCACTTCTTGAAGAGTGACGGCCAACGCCTGGCCGAGGGGCTGGGCATCCCGCTGGACGTGGTACGGGCCCTTCCTGCAGCCCGCGGAACCGACGCGGCCGAGGCGCTCGCAATGAACCGTGCGCTGTGGAGCGCCACGGTCGGGAACTACCTGCGCGAAATGCTCGTCCCGGTCATGGGGGATACGACGATCGAACGCCTGCGGCGCTTCTTCGGGGCCTACGTGACCGGCCGAGGGCTTCTGCCTGCCCTACGGGTGGGGAGCCAGCCCTACGGCGTCCTGGCCACCAGCGCGCTTTCGCTCTGGGAGTGGAGTCAGGAGGAGACGGGCGACGAGTCCGCGTTCTGGAGCGCCCTCCTGACACGCCTCCGGTCGCTGGAAAGCGTCTGGAGGGACCTGGCGGCCCAGGTGAGCTACGTGGGAAAGCCTGGTGATCCGTTTCAGCACCTGCTTTCCATCGTGGGCCTGCAGGCCGCTTCCGTCGAGTTCTATGCGCGCAAGGCGATCTCCCGTGACTACCTCGCCAACTACACACGCTTCCGTGGCACGCCGCAGGCCTACGCCACGGACATGTGGGAGCAAATGCAGGCGGCAGTGAGCACGAATCTCCAGGCGATCGGGCTCGATCCCGATCTGCCGTTCCGCCTCCGTGACCTGGTGTTCTGGCGGGAGCACGATCTCTTGAGTGGCCCGGTGATCGACGACGATCCACGGGTGCCGTTCTCGGAGACCGACTCCATAAGGGAGTTCGACGGCACGTCGAACTACATCGACTGGTTGCGGTCGGCGAGCAGCAGCGACATTCGGCAGCAGGTCTTTCGGGACGGCGCCGGCCGGCCCGTTCCCCCTCCGGCTGCTTTGCTCTACCGAATGCTGCGGGACAGCTTCCTGGCCGAACTGGGGCGGGGCGGGCGGGACCTGGTGAAGACGTTTGCCCCTGAGGTATTCGCGGAGCTGCAGGCGGAACCCGCCATCGTCAACGTCGGTGAGGCCCCCACGTTCACCACCGAAGACGTCCTGGGCGTCGACGCCTCCAAGATCGGCGCGTCCCCTTCACGTGTTGCCGTGGGCGATCACCTCGTGGCCATCGCTCGCGACGTGGCGTCCGGGGCTCGACCGCCCCCCGAGGCGGCGGGCCTGGCGGACCTCCACACCGCGTTGGGGATGCTGGCGCCTCTCCCGACGGCACGGCTGGAGCGCCTGTTCGCGGAGCATGTCGACCTGTGCAGCTACCGCCTGGATGCGTGGGTGCAGGGGCTTTTCGCCAGGCGGCTGTGGGGGCTGCGTCAGCGCACGGAGAACGAACCGGTGCTTCATCTGGGTGCCTGGGGATGGCTCGACGGCGTTCGCCCATCGCCGGGGAGGTGGCGGGTGGTGTCGGAGGAGGAACTGCCCGCGGCGCTTCGTTCGGCGGCCGACGGCGTGGTGGTGGAGGACCAGCAGAACGGCGGGTTCGTCCATGCGCCCTCGCTCACGCACGCGGTGACGGCGGCCGTTTTGCGTAACGCGTATCTGTCCCATGCAGAGCCGGAGCGGGCAGAAGTCATGCAGGTGAATCTGTCGTCTCGGCGGGTGCGGACCGCGCTCAGGTATCTCGAAGGGGTGCGCAACGGGCAGGAGCTCGCGGCGCTGCTGGGGTACCAGCTCGAACGGGGGTTGCACGAGAACCACCCGGGCGTGGAGCTGGACCAGTTCATCTACGTCCTCCGCGAACGCTTCCCGTTCACCTCACGCAAGCTCACCGACGTCCCCCCGGGCACGCCCGCCGAAGCGATGGAAGCCCGAAATGTGATCAACGGTTACGACCTCCTCGACTTCGTGCGGGGCCGGGCATATCCGTACGGCATAGCCGGACTGCCCGCGGAGGGCTCGGGAAGCACCGCCGCGTCCCGAGCTCAGGCCGCGGCGATACGGGAAGAGATCGATTCGCTCGCCGGCGCGATGGACGCGATCGCCGACTTGATGCTGGCCGAGAGCGTTCATCAGGTGGTCCAGGGCAACTACGACCGTGCCAAGGGCGTGCTGCAGGCGATCACGGAGGGCGCGTCTCCTCCGGATCCAGAGGTCATCGAGACGCCTCGAAGTGGCCGCTCGCTCAGCTTTCGGGTGGCCCTCCCTCTCGACCCCGCACAGGCGACCGGGTGGAATGCCACCCTTACTCCTCGGGCCAGGACGAATGCGGCCCTCAACCACTGGCTCGTCACCGTGCTGCCGGCGGCGAGCGACATCCAGTGGCGGGTGGTCGAGGGAACGAACCCGCCAGTCTTCGTCTCCCTGGACTCTCTCCAGCTCGAGCCGCTCGACTGCGTCCTCATGACCGGCGAGCGGCTGGGTGACTTCTCGGGCGAGTTCGAGCGCTACCTGGTTCACGACTATCGGGTACGGCAGGGCGTGCCCGATGACGTCGTCACGTATTTCTTCGCGAAGCCCGACCCATCGGTGCCGGACCAAAGGGCCCTGATCATCGACCCCGAGGGGGCACAGACGGGCAAGATCTCCCTGGCGAGCGTGTTTCCGCTGTTGAAGGCGCTTCGCCGACTGGTCAGCCGGAGCCGGCCGCTCAATGCGCGGGATCTCGAGCTCCCCATCGAAGCGCAGGAGGTGGAGCCGGCGAACCCGAAGGGCTTCGACGACGGCCTTCCCCCTCTCAAGGATGTCGCCGAACTCAAACAGCGAGTCGAGCAGGCTCACTCGGCCCTGACCGCCAGAGCCGGCGATCTGGATGATGTTCTGACGAGCACGATCAAGCCGTTGTACGACGCCCTTCAAGCCGACCCCACACACACCATCGTGCCGCAGTGGGGCCCGGCCCTGGGAATGCTGCGGCAGCGCATGCTCACGGTGTGCCGCTTCGGCGTCCCGGAAGCGCTTCCCACCGCAGGCATCGACGTCACCGTGCAAACGATCGATGCGATCGTGGCGCAGGCAGGCGCCGTGGCGGAGGTCGTGGCCCGCCGGCTGCAAGCGGGACGCGAGGCCCTCGACACGACGTTCCCCGATCCGCTGCCATCCGACCCCGTGGAGGCGGCCCGCGTTCGTGCCCATAGGACCGAGACACTGGTGCAGAAGTACACGGAAGCTGCCCAGAGCATGCTGGGTGGGGGCTTCATCGTGCTTCCCCTCTTCCGCGTCCACGCGTCGGCCCGACCCGAGCTCTCCTCTGCGCTGGCGACCCCGATCTCATCTGATGCTTTGGCCATCGAGGAGTGGCTTCAGTCGCTTGTTCGGGTACGAGCACCACTGGACGCGTTGGGCATCGTGACGACGTACCAGGATTGGCTCGGGGCCTCCGCCCTGCGGCTCATCCCGCTGCAGCTCCCGGTCCGTCCGGGCGATCCGTGGATCGCGTCGGCCTACGGAGACAGTCTCGGGCCCGGGGACGTCGTCTCCGTCGTTCTCTGCCAGCCGTTGTCCCAGATCACGCAGCCGCTGTGCGGGCTGGTCCTGGATGAATGGACCGAGCTCGTCCCGACCACGGAGGAGACGACGGGCGTCGCGTTCCACTTCAACCGGCCCAACGCGACCGCACCTCAGGTGCTGTTGCTCGCCGTGGCGCCGCGGCTACGCGGCGCATGGTCGTGGGAAGACCTGATGACCGTGGTGGTGGAGACGTTCGAGCGGGCCAAGATTCGGGCGGTCGAACCCGACATGATCGCTCGGACGGCCTATTTCCAGGCGCTTCCCGCCATCCTGTCGGAGTTCAGCTCGCTGGGACTGAGATCGGTGCTTCTGGCCCAGAAAGCGCCATCGGTGTTCGCGGCAAAGGTCGAACCAACCTGAGGGGGAAGACAGCCATGGCATTCGACTACCAGGCGGCCGTCGAGCTGAAGCTGCTCTTCCAGCGCGAGGTCCCATTCATCAAGGGGTGGAACCGTCTGGAAGGGAGGCCGCGGACGGTGGACTACGAGCGCGCCCTCCGCGCAGAGGTTCGCGATGCCCTGTGGTTCCTGACGCGACAATGGCAGTTCGGTGAATTCCAGGGGGAGGACGCCGCGTCGCCCGTCGAGGTGCGTACCCTCGTTCGTTCCTCACCGTTCACGCTCTATGGCCCGGAGGGGCAACCCGCTACTCCGTATCAACGCGAGGTCCCACTGGAGTCGCGAGTGGAAAGCGAGGCGATCCCGGCGGATCTGATCCTTCACATCCAGGTCACCCGGTCCTTCTTCGGCCTCGTCGCCAAGCAGATCACCAGTCAGGCCCGGCTGGAAGCGATCCTGGGCCTGTATCTGGATCCCGGCGCATATGCGCTGGCGACTACCTCCGTCGAAGGGTACAGAGACGCGGATGCAGTCCAGATGCTCTCGCTCGGAGCCTCGCGTCTCCTGGACGGCGCGGCGCTCCTGGCCGACGCAGCGAGCGGCGACCACGACACTCGTGTGGACGGCTTCCCTGGACTCAGCGCGGCAGAGCGTTCGACCCTTAAACAGGCAGGTGCCGACCTCGTCGCCTGGTTCAGGCGTCTCTACATGGTTCCCGGCTCCGGTGAGGACGCCTGGGCCCCTCGGTTCCTGGAATACCGGTTCGCCTGCGTGCTCCAGGGATCCGATCCGACGCAGACCGTCCTCACGGCCGACCAGTACACCCAGGGACATCTCGACTGGTTCGCGTTCGACGTGGACACCTCGACCCCCGGCGCCATTCCTCCGCCCGAGCCGGCGGCGCCGGCCGCAGAGCCGGACGAGCACGCGTTGTCGTTCCTTCCCGCCCCTGCCTCGTACAGCGGCATGCCCAGCCCCCGCTACTGGGAGTTCGAGAGCCGAAAGACGGAATTCGCCGACATCGACGCGAACACCACCGACGTGGCCAAGCTGCTCCTGACCGAATTCGCGCTCGTGTACGGCAATGACTGGTGCGTGATCCCGTATGTCGTGGACGTGGGCTCCTTGTGCGAAGTGCCCGGGCTGCTGGTGGTGGACGATTTCGGCGAGACCACGCTCGTTCGTGCCGCCGGCCGAGGACCCAACGACCAATGGCAGCGCTGGTCGATGTTCACCCTGGACACCACGGAGGCGAGCCGCGAGGCCGATCAGCGGCTTCTGGTCGCTCCCGCCCTGTCCAAATCGATGCAGGGCAATGTGCTGGAGCAGGTGCTCTTCCTTCGGGACGAGATGGCCAACATGGTGTGGGCGGTGGAGAAGCTGGTTCCGTCTGCCCTCGGTGGCGGGGCGAGCGGATACGAGGTGGCCGAAGCAGATGCCCCGCCATCCTCGGCACCGTCGTTGCACCCCACCGTGGCCCGTGCCCGATACGTGCTGGGCACCGATGTCCCTCGGAACTGGCATCCATTCATCCCGGTGCACGTGCCCGGGAGCACCCGAAGCGTCCAGCTTCAGCGCGCCCGGATGCCCGGCCCCCGCAAGCTCTACGGACGGGTGCTCGACGTCCCCAGTCCGTACTACGTGAACGAAGAGGAAGTGCCTCGGTCCGGCAAGATCGTCAAGCGCGCGTATCAGCGAGCGCGCTGGCTGGATGGTCGAACGTTCCTGTGGATCGGCCGGCGAGTGACGTCGGGTCGCGGGGAGGGGGGAAGCGGGCTGGCATTCGACCAGGTCATCGAGCTACGGGATGAGGGAGCCTGACCCGGCGACATGCGTCAGGCCAGTTTCCGCCGCTCCCACCAGAGGGTCCAGCCGGTTCCCGAGATCGAGCCATTCGACCAGCCGTGCGTGCCCTCGCTCCGGCGGGACCGTGTTCCGTTCCCCACCTGGCGGATGGTCCCGTCTTCCAGGATCAGCGCAACCACGGACTGAGATCGGGGAGCGAGCCGGCGTCCGGCGCGTGGAAGGCCAGTTACAGGGTGACGAGAAGTCGTCTGGATGCTCATGGCTGCACCTCTCTCGCTCTGAGCGCCTCGGCGGGGCGCCTGACTGACCGTCGGTCATGAACTCTTCTCCAAAAACCCTAAGTGACTGACGGTCAGTCGTCAAATCGGGGCAAAGCGGGCCGAGCAGGCCTAGGGACCCAGGATCTTCCTGCCCAAGCGTTTGGCCGTGGCCACGAGCCTGTCGCGATCGGGCTCGTCCCCGTAGAGGATGGCTTCCATCACCATCAAGATCGTCCCGTTCTTGAGGAAGACGGCGGCGAGCTCCGGATCATCCACGTGGAAGGCTCCCGCATCGATGCCGACCTCGATGCCTGCGGCGAGCAAGGCGTTCACCTTGCGCTCGCATTCGGCGAGGATGTCCCTGGTCCCGGGGGCATGGGGCTGCTGCATGACGAAGGTGCACAGATCGGCGTGCTCCAGGGTGAAATCGACGATGCTCTCGGCAACCGCGTCGGCCAGGCCCCACCAGTCCTCGTTTCCGATGCGTTCCATGAACGGCAGGGCGTGAGCCATCATCTCATCGACGAACCGCTCTCTCAGGGCGGCCAGGAGGTGCTCCTTCGTATCGAAGTAGAGATAGAAGGTCCCCTTGGCCACGTGGGCGGCCTCGGTGATGTCCGCGACGGTCGTGTCCGAGATCCCGTGCCGGATGAACAGCTTCGTCGCTGCGTCCATCAGCTCCCGGCGTCGATCCTCGCGCTGCTTCGGGACCCGTCGTTTCGTTGTGACCGCCATGACTGACCGTTGGTCAGTATAGCCCTCGGCCTGCCTGTGGAGATTTGGTCACGCGCAGCTAGCACCACCGCTTGAGCACGAGCAACGGGCGGTACCATTCGGGCCATGCCGCTGTACAAGGAACAGGGCATTGTCCTGCGCGCCGTCAAGCTCGGTGAGGCCGACAAGATCGTCTCCATCCTCACTCAGGGCTCGGGAAAGGTGAGGGCTGTGGCGAAGGGCATTCGCCGCACGAACAGCAAGTTCGGGGCGAGGCTGGAACCCCTGACCCACGTATCGCTCCTTCTGTACAGGGGTAGGAGCCTGGACACGATCACGCAGGCCGAGATCATTGGCCCCTACCGGACGATCAGGGGGAACTTCCAGCTCATCGCGGCGGGGGAGACGCTGCTGGAGGCGGTAGACAAAGTAGCCGAGGAGCACGAACGGAACGTTCGCCTGTTCCTCCTGCTCCTGTCCGGCCTCCGGGCACTGGAGGCCCGTCCCCGCGACTCCGCGGCCGTGGCCGAGTGCTTCCTGCTCAAACTGCTCTCCCTGTCGGGATTTCATCCCAGCCTCTCAGCGTGCGCCGTGTGCGGCGCCCCCGGGCTGGACGGATGGTTCTCTGCCGGGCAGGGCGGTGTGGTGTGCCGGGGCTGCGCTGAGCACGACGCTGGAAGGGTGGCCGAGCCGCCGGTTCGGTGGCTGGATGCCCTCTCCCGGGTCGACATGGCCTCGGCGGGCGAGATGACGCCGGCGATCGACGTCCGCCGGGAAGCCAGGGCGATCCTGTACGGCTTCGCCGAATACCACCTGGAACGGCGGATGCGAAGCTTCTCGCTCCTCGCCCGCCAACCAGACCCAGCCCTCGCACGATGAGCTTCCTGCCCGACCTCGACCTGGACCGGCTTCCCCGTCACGTGGCCATCGTCATGGACGGCAACGGCCGGTGGGCCAGGCAGCGGGGTCTTCCCCGGACCAAGGGCCACGAGGCCGGCGAGGAGGCCCTGTACGACGTGGTGCTCGGTGCCCTCGACATCGGGCTCTCCAACCTGACCGTGTACGCGTTCTCCACCGAAAACTGGAAGCGCCCCAGGTCGGAGGTCCGCTTCCTCATCAACTTCAACCGCACCCTGCTCCGAAAGCGGCGCGACGAGTTGCACGAGCGGGGCGCCCGCGTCCTGTTCCTCGGTCGCCGCGATGACTGGCGGATCCCCAAGTCGGTCCTGCGGGAGATGGAGGAGGGGGAGCGCCTCACCCGGCATAACACCAAGATGACGTTGACCATCGCCTTCAACTATGGAGGTCGTACGGAGATCGTCGACGCGGTCAAGAAGCTGCTCGCCGAGCACGATGCAGGAAGGCTCAAGGGTCAGCGCCTCGGTGCGGAGAGCATCTCGGCTCGGCTGTACCATCCCGAGATGCCTGATCCTGACCTGCTCATCCGTACAGGGGGGGAGATGCGCATCTCGAACTTCTTGCTGTGGCAGGCCGCGTATGCGGAGCTGTGGTTCACCCCTGTGTACTGGCCTGACTTCAACCGCGAGAACCTGTACGAGGCCATCCGGGACTATCAGAAACGCGATCGGCGGTTCGGCACAGTCGAAGACCAGTAGCGGACAACCCACCTACTTCACGCGGCGTATGATCAGACGGCATGCAGCTGTACTTCGCGTATGGATCGAACATGGACGTCCGCCACATGACGAGCCGGGTCCCGGGTGCGCGCGTGTTCGGATATGCCAGGTTGGATGGCTTTCGGCTGTCGTTCAGCGTCTACTCCACCGAGTGGGAGGGTGGGGCGGCCAATCTGGAATTGGATCCCGAGGCGCACGTGTGGGGAGTGCTCTGGGAGGTGCCAGAGGACAGGACGGGTGGGCTGGACGCCTTTCAGGGACATCCGACGTTCTTCCGCAAGGAGGACGTGGTCGTGGAGGGTCCGGAGGGTCCAGCGATCGCCTGGACGTACCGGGTGGCGCATCAGGAGGGCACTTACGTCCGTCCCACCGATGTCTACGTGCAACTGTTGCGCTCGGCCATCAGGACGCACGGTCTGCCGCCCGAGGCGCTGGACATGGTCGACCGCGCGGCCCGCCCACCCAAGCCGTCCATCTCTACCTGAGAAATTCGGGCTGCTCTCTCGCTCACGTGGAGCTATCTTCGGGGGTAGAAGCTAGGAGCCGCTCCTGCGCTTCAGCTTCCGAGAGGTCCTCCTTGTGGGTCGCGATCCACCACACGTGGCCGAACGGATCGGCGACACCTCCCATCCGGTCGCCCCACCATTGATCCTTCGCCGGGACGAGGACCGTGGCCCCGGCAGCGACCGCCCGCTCCATCACCGCATCGACGTCTTCCACGTAGAGGTAGAGGTGCGCGCTGGTGGCTGGCAGGGCGTTGGGGCTCTTGGCAACGAGCCCCTCGAAGGAATACTCCTCGCTCATCATGAGGATGGAGTCACCGATGCTTACCTCGGCGTGGTGAGTCCGGCCGCTCGCTTCCCTGTGGTGCTCGACCTCAACCGCGCCGAACGCGTCCTCGTAGAACGCGATGGCGCGCACCGCATCGGAAACGATCACATAGGGTGTCAGGCTGTGGTACCGCTCCGGAATCGGTCGGGCTGGTGCGGCCATCAGCGATCGCATCCTTTCGTAACCGTCGTCCCGGCAACACTAAGGTGAAGCCTGGCGTCACGTATTGGATGGATGTTTCCAAGTCGACGTTTACCGAGCGAGTATCGAAAGGCCGTCCGCCGAACGGTTCGCTGTGAAAGCGGTCGGCGTGATACCCGCGAAGTCGAGGAAGTCCCGGATCAGGTGTGCCTGGTCGAAGTAGCCGAACTCCTCTGCGAGCCGGCCCCAGTCGGGCGATTCAAGTGCCCGCACGTGCTCGACCAGCCGCCCGAAGCGCACCACGCGCGCCGCTGTCTTCGGCGTCAGTCCGACCTCGTCGCGAAAGCGCGCACTGAACCGCTTACGGCTCCAGCCGAGTTGACGGGCCAGCGAGCCCACTGCGACGGCGCCCGTCGTTTCCTCCAACCTGCGCCAAGCCCAATCCACGCCCGACGACACCGGGCGTGCCCGCGCGAGCCGCCGGGAAAGGAACGTGTTGACGATCTGGAAGCGCTCCGTCCATGACCCCGCGCCTTCGAGTTGCTCGACGAGATGCGGTGCACCAGGCCCGAGGAGGTCAGCGAGGTCGACCACCTTGTTCGCCAGTTCGTGCATGGGGAGGCCGAATAGCCTTCGAGCGCCGAGTGGCGTCAGGTCGACTTGAAGGCACGACGCTGTGCCGAGGGGCTCGACGAGCGCAAACCGATTGTGGAGCCCTGACGAAGCCCCTTCGAAGATTCACCCAGCGATAGCCGTCGGCTGGCGCCGCGACCCGCCAGCCCGCACCAAATTCGATGATCAGTGGCACCCGAGCAGACGGTGTCTCGAGGCGCGGGGGACCGGTGGCGCGTACCTGCGCAAACGCCTGATACCGAACGACGGATTCTCCAAGGACCCGCCATGGCCGGGCGATCTCATGCTCGTAGGCGGGCATGGGCAGCGTCTTTCCACCAGGGGGCGACCGATACATGTCCTTAAGGATGTGTGAGAAGGATCAGTGGATCAAGATGCGGGCGAACGTCGCCTTTCGCGTCTCGAGGGCCAAACCCAGGATTGACCAATATCATGGTGGTCACGCCAGCGGCTGCAGCCAGCGGCCGGGAAAGGAGTCACCTCGTGGCCGACCTCATGGAAGACCTCACCTCCCTGGCCAAACGCCGGGGGATCGCGTTCCCGTCCAGTGAGATCTACGGGGGCCTTCGTTCCTCCTGGGACTACGGGCCGCTGGGTGTCGAGATACGCCGGAACATCCGCCAGGCCTGGTGGCGCTCCATGGTCCAGCTCCGAGATGAGGTGGTCGGGTTGGAGGCCGCCATCATCATGTCCCCCCGGGTGTGGGAAGCGAGCGGCCACGTCGCGTCGTTCAGTGATCCGCTGGTCGAGTGTGAGGACTGTCACCGTCGGTTCCGTGAAGACCACGTGCCCGGCTGGGCCACGGCCTCCGGCCACGACCCGGGTGGGACAGTGGATGCAGCCTCCGGCCAGGTGAAGTGCCCGGAATGCGGGGGCAAGCTCTCCGAGCCCCGGCGGTTCAACCTGATGTTCAAGACCCACATGGGCCCGGTCGAGGACGAAGCCGCGATCGTGTATCTCAGGCCCGAGACCGCGCAGGGGATGTTCGTGGACTTCAAGACCATTCAGCAGGCCGGCCGCCTGAAGATCCCGTTCGGGATCGCCCAGATCGGCAAATCCTTCCGAAACGAGATCACGCCATCGAACTTCATCTTCCGCACCCGCGAGTTCGAGCAGATGGAGATGGAGTTCTTCGTCGAGCCCGGGACCGACGAGGAGTGGTTCGAGTACTGGGTGAGCCAGAGGCTCCAGTGGTTCGTGGACCTCGGGGTCCGCAAGGAGAAGATGCGCCTGCGCCCGCACGAGCCCGACGAGCTGGCTCACTACGCCAAGGCCGCCACCGACATCGAGTACGAGTTCCCCTTCGGGTGGTCCGAGCTGGAGGGCATCGCCAACCGCACCGACTTCGACCTGAAGCAGCACCAGGAGTTCTCCGGCGAGGATCTGTCGTACTACGACCAGGAGAACGACCGTCGGTACATCCCGTTCGTGGTGGAGCCGGCGCTGGGCGTGGACCGGGCCATGCTTGTGTTCCTGCTCAACGCCTATCGGGTGGAAGAGGCGCCCACCGCTTCCGGCGGGACGGAGAAGCGCACCTTCCTGGCCCTGCACCGGGACCTGGCGCCCATCAAGGTCGCCGTGTTGCCGCTGTCCAGGAACGATGCCCTGGTCCCCGAGGCCAGGGGGGTTCT
Source organism: Actinomycetota bacterium (assembly GCA_036505215.1). Lineage (GTDB taxonomy): Bacteria > Actinomycetota > UBA4738 > UBA4738 > UBA4738 > DASXTW01. Next base: position 55,257 of record DASXTW010000176.1, read on the forward strand.
GGATCAACTGAAGAGCAGATGGATGACCATGTTCGACGACGCAGGGTCCATCGGCCGCAGGTATCGCCGGCAGGATGAGGCGGGTACACCTTTCTGCGTGACGATCGACTTCGACACGCTGAACGACCGCCAGGTGACCGTCCGGGACCGGGACAGCATGACGCAGGACCGCCTGCCCATCGACAACCTCGTCGGATATCTCGAGGAGCGATTGGGCTGAAGATCCGGTCCTCCGAGTCGCCGGGCACGACTCCTCCCGCCCCCGTGCCGGAGGCTCCGCAGTCACATCGGCGGTTGCCTTCGATCACACCCTTGCGGTTATACGTGGTCGCGTTCCTGCTGTTCCTGGGAGCGACGGTGGCGGTTGCCCTGGGCCAGTACTCCGCGGGAAGCAAGGTCGCCCCCCTGACCTCGATCGGGCTCTCGGCTGGAGCGGTCGTCCTCACCATCATCGCGGTGGCGGCCCGTCCACGACGGTGACCCCTCGGCCGTGACCCGTCGAGCACTGTCGGGCTTCCTGACAGTCCTGTTCCTGGCGGGGGCGTGCACCGGAGCCAAGCCGTCGCCGGTGGCCTCCGGGTCGCGGTCGCCGTCAGCATCGGCGTCGGCAGGCGTCTCGCCCTCCGCGTCCCCCGCGAAGTCAGCCGGAGTCGATCCGCTGTGCAAACCCCCTCCTCCGGAGAAGCCCAGCTCGAAGAAGGGAGGCGGCCTCCCGCGGGCGATTGCCAAGATCGCGGACCAGGTCCAAGAGGTTCGCGGCCTCTCGTTCAAGCGACCGGTCTCACCTGAACCGGTGTCTCGCCAGCAGATGGCCAGGATGCTCACCGACTCCTACGAGGAGAACTACCCGAAGGATCAGGCCGCCGCCGAGGGGAGGGCCCTCGTAACGATGGGAGCTCTCCCCGCGGGCACCGACCTGTACAAAGCCGTGCTCGCCTTCGGGACGAGCCAGATCCTGGGCTTCTACGACACCCAGACCCATAGATTGGTGTTCCAGAGCAACAAGGCGTTCTCTCCGCTCGCCCGATTCACCCTCTCCCACGAACTGACCCACGCGCTCCAGGACCAGAACTTCGGGCTGGGTCGGCTGGATCGGCTGAACCGGACGTGCCGGGACGACCGGGCCGAGGCGTTCCTGTCGCTGATCGAAGGGGATGCCGTCGTGTCCCAGATCCGATGGGCTCGGGCGAATCTGTCGAACGACGAGATCCAGCAGATCCAAAGCGAAGCGGCCCGGATCCCCCCTCCTCCGGCGTCCGTTCCCAGGTTCGTGCAGGAGGTGTTCGGCTTCCCGTACGACGCGGGTCAGGTGTTCGTCCAGGACATCCTGGCCCGGGGTGGCCTGGATGCCCTCGATGCCGCTCTACGCCATCCGCCGATCTCCACCGAACAGGTGCTTCACCCGGCCAAGTATCCGAAGGACACTCCAAGGGACGTTCATGCACCAGACATCTCGGCGAGGCTGGGGAAGGGCTGGAAGGCCATCGACTTCTCCGACGTGGGGGAGGGATTCCTCCGGGAAATGTTCCAGCTCGAGCTGCCCGCCCCCGAGGCGCGGCAGGCAGCCGCAGGTTGGGATGGTGGCCAGTACCGTGCCTTCGGAAAGGGCGCCCGGACCGCGGTCCTACTCACGACCGTGTGGGATACGGGGCGGGATGCTCGGGAGTTCTCCGACACCATGCAACGGTGGGTGCGACATCGGCGGGCGAAGGCCGTCCGAATGGGTGCGTCGGTGAACGTCCTGTTCGCCTCCGACGCGGCCACACTGCGACTGCTTGAGACGGCCGTCGGCTAGCGGCGATCCGCGAGCATGTCCTTCTTGTCGGCAGGCGACCCCGGGGGACTGAACACGCCGAGGACCTTCAAGAGCCCGGGGCCCTGGTTCTCCAGGCAGTGAGATGTGCTCGGCGGAAGGAAGATGCTGGTGCCCGGCCGGATCGGAGTCGTCGAGTCTTCGGCATGCACCAGACCTTCGCCATCGAGGACGTAGATGGCCTCTTCGTAGGCGTGTGTATGGGGCGGGGCCTTGCTCCTGCCGATGAACCCGACGAACTGGGTCACGTGATCTGACTCGATCAGCAGCTTGAAGTATCGATCCTCGCCGGCCGAGAGTTGCTGGCGCTCGTCCTCATGCAGAGGGGTGATGGGAAGGTCGCGAGCTTCCATCGTGAAGAATCCGTCGAACGGCGGAGGCGACAACACCGAGACGACCATGAGGTCCTCCGTGCCCGTGTTGACCAGGTGGGCCGGTACCTTGGAGGGCACCAGGGCTGCGGTGCCGGGGCGAATGGAGTTCTTTGCTTCCCCAAGCCCAGAGACGAGCAGGCCGGACCCACGGGCCACGTACAGCACGTCGTCGGCTCCGGGATGACCGACAGCGCAGCTCGCACCGGGGGCGAGCTCGAGCACCCTCTGGAGGAGCCCCTCGCTCCCGGCTGCGGGATCCAGGAGAACCTGGAACGAGCCGGCCGGTGCCTGAAGCGGTTGCCCCACTCCACCAGGCTGTCTGACGAGCGCCCCAGCCATCAGCCTGGCGCCAGGGCGTACACACGGGCCGGGCTGCCTGATCCCTTCACGATCTTGAGCGGCGCCACGATGAGGACCGAGCCGGTGGGCGGCAGCGAGGCCAGGTTGGCCAGCTGGGTCAGACCGTACTTGCCGGCTCCGAGGACGAAGGCGTGGCACGGGAAAGCGGGATCGAAGGAAAAGGCCTGTCCCGCATCGGTTCCCACAGTCTCAACACCGATGCCCACAATGGGGGCCTCCTCCGCGAGCCACCGGGCGCAGTCGATGGCGACCCCCGGCGTGTGGGCGCCCCCCGAGTCGGCGTTCAGGAAGGCCTGCTGGTCGTGAGCACGGGAGTCCCAGCCCGACCGGTACAGCAGCCAACCACCCTCAGGCAGGGCCCCATGCTCCTTCTCGAACCCCTTGACGTCGTCGATTGTCAGCAGGTAGTCCGAGTTGGCCTGAGCCTCCGCGACCTTGTCGATGACCACGGCCGGCCCGATGAGCCGCTCCACCGGGATCTGTGAGACGTCATCCTTGTCCTTGCCGGTGACCCAGTGGATGGGGGCGTCGAGGTGGGTTCCCACGTGCTCGCCGCCCTCGAACCAGTTCCAGTACCAGGCCGGCCCCTGTTCGTCGTAGTGGCTGATCTCGTGCATCAGCCACCCTGGCGTGTTCGCCAGCGGGGGAGGAAGCTGGATGATCGGGGTCGCCTCCGACAGGGGCTGGGTGAGATCGATCACCCGCACGCTGCGGGAGCTGAGGGCGTCGACGAGTGAGGCCAGCATATCCACGGCTTTCCCTCCTCAGGGGTCAGGCTCCTCGGGGACGCGCAAGGCGCGGGCGAACTCGAACCGGTTCTCCAGCAGGTGAAGGTCCATGTGGAAGCTGGCCGGTCCGACCGGCTCCACCTTGGCCACGACGCAGGCCAGGTGATCCGCGGCGAGGGCCTTCTTGGCCGAATCCGCAAATTCGTCAATCTCCTTGACCATCCTGGCATCCTCGATGCCCGAGGCTCGGGCGATGCCGGCCAGGTCCGAGCCTGTGGAGGTGGCCGTGGGGAAGCCGCCCACCGACAACAGGCTCTCGTTGTCGAACACGATGTGGGTGAGGTTCGGGGGGGCGTATCGGGCCATCGTGGTGAGGCCACCCAGGTTCATCAGGACCGAGCCGTCCCCGTCGATCACAACGACCTTCCGATCGGGCTGGCCAAGCGCGATCCCCAGGCCCATGGATGAAGCGAGACCCATGGCGTGTTCCAGGTAGAAGAAGTTCGCTCGATGCCCCAACGAGTACAGCTCGACGGCCACCGCCCCCATGATGGTGACGACGGCACAGTCGGTCAGTTCGTCGTAGATCGTTTCGAGGCACTCGATCCGCTTCACGGCCCGTCCTCAGTCTGGGTCACGCGGCCGGCTCCTCCCACATCAAGTCTCGCGAAAGAAGGAGAGCCACCGGGGAAAGTGACGCGTGGGCCAGCGTGATCGCTTTGGCTACCTTGCCCTCGACCTCGCCCGGATGCGTCAGGTCTTCGCGCACGATCCCGAGAGCGTCCAGCGTTCGCCGCGTGAACTTGCCGCCCTCCGTCTGCCAGGGATCCCGCTCGCCGAGGAAGCCGCGGTCACTGATCAGCATGAGCAGCGGGATCTTGTACAGCATGGCCCCCGAGACGATCCCGTTGATCGCTGCGAAGAACCCGTGGTTCTGCATCAGCATGGCCGTCTTCAGCCCCGCCAGATGGGCGCCCATCGAGATGCCCACGCCCTCCTCTTCCTTGGCCAGTCGGACCAGGGACATCTCGGGGTCGTTCTCGGCCATCCGGATCAGGTGAACCAGCCAGGTCTCCGGAAGCGCCGAGACCAAGCGGACGCCGGACGACTTGAGCGCCTCGTACACGACCTTCGAGCTCGACTCCGATACAGGCATGAGCAGATCCTGGAGCAACGAAACCACGGGCGGCGGGGAGTTCGCAATCGGCCCTCCAGGGAAGGGGTCCTGAGGGCATGGGCCCGGTCGGTAGACTGAACGGGATCCAGGAGAGCTGGGAGGAGTTCAACCATGGCCACGAAGACCGCCACCAAGTTCGTCTACGACTTCAACGAGGGCAACAGGGACATGAAGGACCTCCTCGGCGGGAAGGGAGCGAACCTCGCCGAGATGACGAACCTCGGCCTGCCCGTCCCGCCCGGGTTCACCATCTCCACGGAGGCATGCCTGTCCTACCTCAGCAAGGGCGCCTTCCCGGACGGCCTGATGGATGAGTGCGAGGAGCACCTCGTGAGGCTCGAGGAGGCCATGGGCAAGAAGCTGGGCGAGGACCGAGACCCGTTGCTGGTGTCCGTCCGTTCGGGAGCCAAGTTCTCCATGCCCGGGATGATGGACACGGTCCTGAACCTGGGGTTGAACGACAAGTCGGTCCAGGGCCTCGCCGAGCAGACCAAGAACGAAAGATTCGCCTGGGACTCCTACCGCCGGTTCGTCCAGATGTTCGGAAAGATCGTCCTGGACATCGAGGGGGACAAGTTCGAGGAGAAGCTGGACGAGGCCAAGGCCGGGAAGAGCCAGGACGCCAAAGATACCGACCTGGACGCGGCGGACCTGAAGAAGCTGACCGAAGAGTTCAAGGCAATCGTCAAGCAGGAGACGGGGGAGGAGTTCCCCCAGGCTCCGCGGATCCAGCTTCAGAAGGCCATCGAGGCCGTCTTCAAGTCATGGAACGGCGCCAGGGCAGTGGCGTACCGGCGACAGAACAAGATCTCCGATGACCTGGGCACGGCGGTGAACATCGTGGCCATGGTCTTCGGGAACATGGGTGAGGACTCCGGAACGGGAGTGGCCTTCACCCGCAACCCCGCCACGGGCGAGAAGGAGCCCTACGGCGACTACCTCGCCAATGCGCAGGGCGAGGACGTGGTGGCAGGGATCCGCAACACCCTCAAGCTCACCGAGCTGGCCGACCTCGATCCGAAGTCCTGGGACGAGCTCCGGCGCGGGATGGACACCCTCGAGAAGCACTACCGCGACATGTGCGACATCGAGTTCACCATCGAGCGCGGCAAGCTGTGGTTCCTCCAGACTCGCGTAGGGAAGCGCACGTCGTTCGCGGAGTGGGTGATGGCCTACGACATGTGGCAGGAAGGGCTGATCAGCAGGGAGGAGGGCCTGCTGAGGCTCGATCCCAACCGGCTGGAGCAGCTGTTCAAGCCTGTCATCACCACCAAGCAGAAGTCGTCCGAGAAGCCCGCCACGAAGGGGCTCAACGCATCGCCAGGCGCCGCGGTGGGGAAGGTCGTGTTCACGGCCGATGCCGCCGAGGAGTGGGCCGAGCGGGGGGAGAGGGTCATCCTGGTCCGCCGGGAGACCACGCCGGACGACTATCACGGCATGATCCGTTCCCAGGGCATCCTGACGAGCGCCGGGGGGACGAACTCGCACGCGGCCGTGGTTGCCCGAGGGGAGGGGATCCCGGCCGTCTGTGGTGCCGATGCGATCCGCATCCAACGTGGGGCCAATGCCTTCTCGGTGGATGGGTCCAAAGTCCAGGAGGGTGACTGGGTCACCATCGACGGGACCGACGGGACTGTGTACCTGAAGGAGCTGGACCTGGAGGATCCGCCGCTGGCCCGGGCCGTTGCCGGTGACGAGGAGGCCCGTGAGGAGAAGATCTGGAAGGCGTTCCAGGCGTTCATGCAGCGTACCGACGAGCTTCGGCGCCTCAGGGTGCGAGCGAACGCGGACACCCCGGATCAGGCCTCCAATGCCCGGGACCGGGGTGCCGAGGGGATCGGGCTCTGCCGCACCGAGCACATGTTCCTGGGCGAAGAGCGGGTGGCGGCCGTCCGGAAGATGATCTTCGCCGACTCGGCAGATGAGGAAGAAGACGCCTACGCGGCCCTTCTCCCTCTCCAGCGGGGCGACTTCGTCGGCATCCTGGAGGCGATGGACGGCCTTCCGGTGACCATTCGGCTGCTCGACCCACCCCTGCACGAGTTCCTGCCGAACCACGTGGACATGGCCGTGGCGGTGGCCCTGGCGGAAGAGCGGGGGGGCGACGAGGTGGTGGTCCGTGACGAGAAGATCCCGCTGGACGAGGCGAGGGAGATCCTCCACAAGGTTGAGGAGCTGCACGAGGACAACCCCATGCTCGGGCTGCGGGGCGTCCGTCTGGGGATCGTGAAGCCAGGACTGTACGCGATGCAGGTCCGGGCCATCGTGGAGGCCGCGTGCGATCGTGTCGAGGCCGGAGGCCACCCCGAGGTCGAGATCATGATCCCGCTCGTCGCAACCCAGGAGGAACTTCGCCAGATGCGCGAGGAGCTCGAGCCGGTGGCCCAGGAGATTCTCGAGCGCCGCAAGGTCGAGCTCCCGATCCATTGGGGCACGATGATCGAGCTGCCCAGGGCCTCGATCGTGGCAGGGGAGATCGCCGAGGTGGCCGACTTCTTCTCGTTCGGCACGAACGACCTCACCCAGACCGCGTTCGGGTTCTCCCGGGACGACATCGGGAAGTTCCTCGGCATGTACGAGGAGCGAAAGCTGGTGCCGGCCAACCCGTTCGTCACGATCGACCGTGGGGGAGTGGGTCGGTTGATGCAGATGGCGGTGGGAGCGGGGAAGGCGGTCAACCCCGACCTCCACCTGGGCATCTGCGGTGAGCACGGTGGCGATCCGGCATCCGTGGTGTTCTGCCACGAGATCCTTCTGGACTACGTGTCGTGCTCGCCGTTTCGGGTGGAGACGGCCAGGTTGGCGGCTGGCCAGGCAGCCCTGGGAAACACCGAGGTGGCCTCGAAGTAGCCGACCAACCGATCAGATGGGCGCCGAGAGCACCTGACGTGAAGTCCGGGCCTCCGATTTCCCCCGTCTGAAACGCAGTTTCCCCCGGGCAGGGGATACAAACATACGTTCGGTCTCGCTACTCTGTTCCCAAGGTCCTGGCCCGCAGGCATGCCTTCCCCGACCGCACCTTCCCGGCACCTTCCCGTGAGGAACGAGCCCTTCCCGAGGAGGTGTGCGGTGAAACGACGATGGAGGGCATGGGCCAGCGTGATGATGGTCGCCCTGATCACGGGGACGCTGCCGGGCCTGGCTCGGGCCACCGGCCGGCCCGGGCAACGAGCCTCGGAAGACCCTGTGCGAATCCTTCGGATCTACTACCAGGCGCCGGGGCTGGTGAAGGCGGGGGAGCAGGTGGTCATGCCCGTGCATGTGGATTGCGTGACCGCCCGCGGACGAGCCTGTGATGCGACGGTCTCGCTGGGCGTCCGGACCGGAGTCGGCGACGCCTGGCGCTTCCAGACGGTCGACGCGGGGCCTGGGCTCGCGTTCGATCTCACTGCTCCAGCGGCCAGAGCTGCCTCTTCGGCCGATCAATCGGTTGCCTTCTTCCTCCAGGCGAAGGCTGAAACCGCCACCTCGTCCCTGCCGGCCAACGACGGGCCCCCGCTCAGGTTCTACTCGACTCGTCAGCTCCGTCCCGTCAGGGTCGCCGCCGTCCCCTTTGGGCGCTTGAGGAAAGGGCGCACGGTGCTGTCCCTTCAGTGGGGAAGCGGATCGATGCGGGCCGGTCTGACGCTCGGACGCGAGTCGCCAACGCTGGGACCATCGGCATTCGACGTGGATCGCGCGGGGCACGTCTATCTGCTGGACGCGCTGCAGGGTCGCATCGCCGAGTTCAAGAGGAGCCGGCTTCTCCGGCAGCGGTGGGTGCAAGCGGATCCGGCTGCCGACCTGGCCGTAGCGACAGACGGCACCGCTTACGTCGCCCATGTCCACGAGGGCGTGGTCGGCATGACACGGTTGAGTGGCTCGGGCAGAGATCTCGGTACGGTGACGCTCGGGCCCGGGGTCCTCTCGCAGGTGAGGATGGCCGGGTCAGCCGCCTACGCGGAGCTGCTGCCGCTGGACGCGTGGGTTCGCGTCCCCGCGAGCCGCGGACGTGCCTCGCGGCTCGCCCCGATCTCGGGGCGACCATTGGCTTCGGGCGAGCAGGTGCTTCGGGTGGGAACCGAACGCTCGATCAGGCTCGGGATCGTCCGCAACGGCAGCGTGCATGGAGCGGTGGAGCTTCGGTCGGCTCACCGCTTCGGGGAGGTTGCCCTGGCGGAGCCGGACGGTGCCGGCGGGTACGTGGTCGTGGTCCGGGTATGGCGATGGCGCCCACAGCCGGCGGACCAGTTCCAGGTCATACACATCTCGAATGGCCATGTCGCCGAGACCTTCGCGGTGTCCAGCCGCAGCTTCGCTGAAGCGCGGCCGCTCTCACGCTTTCGATTGGGGCCAGACGGCCGGCTCTACCAGATGGTCACTGGGCCCGCCGGCGTCGGCATCGTGCGGTTTGAAATGAAGGGGGAGTCATGAAGCGAGCTGTAAGCAGAGCGGTGTCCGTGGCCGCGGTCGTCTCGCTGGTCCTGATCTTGCTCGGCCTGATTGCCGGGCCGGCCCTGGCGTCCTTCGTCAGCAACAACTGCCATGCGAACCACGCCGCCGACGACCACCACCGACGCAAGGACGCCCTGGCGTACGCAGCCGTGGCCAAGTGGGAGGGGTATGAGTGGGGCGGGGGCTGCTGGAACGACAACAACCGTGATGACACACCCAATGCGCCGGACTCCAATGGAGAGGGTCCCGACTGTTCGGGGCTGGTGTTCAAGAGCTGGGAGCTTCGGAACCCCGGGGACAACGGCTACACGTGGTACGACAAGCTCGAGAACGTGCACGGCCCGTATGCGACCTACGACTACCACTCGCCGGAGTCGGCTGACCCATTCGTCAAGCTGCCCGACAAGAGCCGGTCCACGACCACGTACATGGACGCGTTCGCGAAGAACGGGCACGTCGGGTTGCTGTCGAACAGGGTGAGTCCAAGCTCGAATACCGATTACATCATCGAAGCGAGGGGTGAGGCTTCTGGCACAGGCGAATGGCTGGAGAGCTACCGCTACGACTCATCCTACGTCGCGGTGAAGCGTAAGAACTGGACGCCCGACTGTTACCCCTACTGCCAGATGGAAGCCTCCCAGCCAGTGGTGGTGACCGTTCCTTGAGGCGTTCGGGGGTGGCCATGTTCACCGTGGTGGCGCTGGCCGCGAGCTGCACGGGCGGTCCGCCGGAAGGGACCCCGAGCACCGCCACCCCCGGTGCCTCCATCCGCTCTTCGCCTCAACCATCCCCTTCGCCGGTCGTCTCCGAGCAGGTCGTTCTGACGGCAGGCCTGTCGGAGACGCCTGCGGCGTGGCGGAAGGTGTTCTTCGTGCCATTCGGCGACCGCCCTTCGGAGCTCGGATTCAAGTTCTTCCACGAGTCCTTGAACAGCCAGCCTTCATCGTTTGCGGCGGCTGCCGATGGCTCCTTCTGGATCGCAGATCGGTGGAAGGAACGGCTGGCCCACTACTCGCCCAAAGGAAAGTTCCTGGGAGCCGTCAAGGTGGCCCAGCCTCCTCCAGGCGTGTCGATCGGCGGCCTGCACGGCCGGATCCGAGACATCGTGTTCTCCCGTGAACGGCTGTACGCACTCTTCGATCCAACAGGCGGCCCTATCGCCCAGGTCGGGCCCGATGGAGCCATCCGGTACCTGCGGCCGCAATTCCAGGGCCGACACCTGTGGGTGGCCGAGATCTTCCCTTCCGATGCCCCGCTCACGATTCTCGTGGGAGGTTTCGTCGACCCCGAGCAGGGCTTCGTGGAGGACGGACCCACTGGTTTCTTCCGGTGGGATCCGCCAGGCCGTGTCGAGCAGTTGGAGGGGCTCCCTAACAGGAAAGGCTCTTCGGTCCAGCTTCAGCGGCTCCCTTCCCCTTCGGGTACGGACCAGGACTTCGCCCTGCACTACTCGGCGCCCGGCCAGACATTCGTTCAGCCGTTCCATGTGGAGGTCCGAACAGACCGAGGACCGGCAGGAAAATCGCTGCCCGCCGAGGTCGGGCCGGGCAACATGATCGCTGCAGGAGACGACGTGCTCATGTACGTGATGCTCGCCCCCTCGCGCGCCCGAGATGCACGACGCTATGGCGGAGGCCGCTGGCTCCTGCGGCTGGGCCGGTCTCCCGTCCTGTGGGAGCGCCTCCCCGACCCTGGCATTTCCGATGAGCCGCAAAGCCGGCACCTCGCCCTGGGGCCAGATGGAAGCATTTACCTCATGGTGGCGGAGAAAGGGGGAATGCTTATCTTGCGCAGACCCTCACCGAGCTGAGCCCCGAGCCCTGGCCAAGGAGAAAGCGACGAGCAGAAGGCCTCAATGACTGGTGTTGTTACATTCGTGTGGTGGGCTTTCTCCGGCGCCACCCTTTCCTGACAGTCGTCTTCATCGTCGTCCTCGCCCTCCTCGGGGTGACAACGGCCGCGGGAGTGGCAGTGTGGCGCGCGGCCCACGTCGACGAGGCACGCCGGGTCGGCCACGCCGACGTCATCCTGGTGTTGGGAGCAGCCGAATACAACGGACGGCCATCAATGACGTTCGAGGGGCGGCTCCGGCAGGCTGCCAACCTGTTTCGAAAGGGCTTCTCGGACAGAGTGCTGGTCCTCGGCGGGAAGAGGCCGGGCGACCGGACCACGGAGGCGGAAGCGGGCCGTTCATGGCTCGTGTCCCAGGGGCTCCCCGACGCGGACGTGTCCGCCCAGCCGGTTGGCAACAACACCCTGGAGAGCCTGAAGGCGGCTGCCTCCTACATGCGGGAGCATGGGATGAAGTCGGCCTTCCTCGTGTCCGATCCATGGCACAACCTCAGGATCCGCAAGATGGCCCGCGACCTCGGCATCCAGGCCTACGTGTCGGCGACCTGGCACTCGGCGGCCAGGAGCGAGTGGACTCGGCTCTCCGGCTATTCGCGAGAGACACTCGCGTACCTGTACTACCGAGCCTTCGGAAAATAGGTGGACCGTCGCCAAAGGGCTGATGGTGACCGACCCCTCCGGTGACCAAAGGAGCGTCGGAGGCGGGTGCTACCCTGTGCCCGACGTGGGTTTTTCCAGGCTGAACGCAAGAGAGCGCACCGAAGAGATCGAGAGGCAGGCGCTCTCGGACAGAGCGGCGCTTTCCTCGGATACCAAGGGCCGGGAACGAGAAGAGGAGGCCGATCCTCTCCGGGCCGCGTTCCAGCTCGATCGCGACCGTATCGTTCACTCGAAGGCCTTCCGCCGCCTCAAGCACAAGACGCAGGTCTTCGTCTCTCCCGAAGGCGACCACTACCGTGTTCGGCTCACCCACACGCTCGAGGTCGCCCAGATCGCGCGGACAGTGGCAAGGGCCCTGCGGCTGAACGAGGATCTGACCGAGGCTATCGCCCTCGGCCACGACCTGGGGCACACTCCGTTCGGGCACCTGGGGGAAGAGGCGCTCACCCCGTTCCTCGGTCGCCCGTTCCGCCACAACGAGCAGAGCCTCCGCGTGGTGGACCACTTGGAGCGGGACGGCCGGGGCCTGAATCTGACCTGGGAGGTCAGGGACGGCATCCTGAACCACACGTGGTCGATGCCGTTGCCGTCCACCCTGGAGGGCCAGGTGGTCCGGTTCGCCGACCGCATCGCCTACGTGAACCACGATGTCGACGACGCCATTCGGGCGGGGCTGCTCGAGCCGAACGAGCTCCCCAAGAAGGCAACCGGGGTTCTGGGGTCTTCGCATGGACAGCGCATCGACAACCTGGTTGTCGACCTCGTTCGCCAAAGCGAGGAGTCCGGCGAGATCCGCCTGTCTCCAGACGTGCTCGTCGCTCTCGACCAGCTGCGGGACTTCCTGTTCCAGCGCGTCTACCTGCGGCCCGAGGCCACCGAGGAGCAGCACAAGGCCATCGAGCTGGTCAGGTCCCTCTTCTCGTACTACCTTGAACACCCGGAGGCCGTGCCGGCCGAATACCGCACGGCGGCGGACGACCCGCCCACGCAGGTGGCCGACTACATAGCGGGGATGACGGACCGGTTCGCCCTCCGTACGTACGAGCAACTCTTCCTTCCCCAGCGCTGGTTGCTGTAGCGGATCGGGAAGGGAAGGAGCGGCATGGCGGGTCTGATCCGCCAGGAGGATGTGGACGCGGTCCGGGAGCGAACGGACATCGTCCAGGTCATCTCGCAGCACCTCCAGCTCAGGAAGGCCGGACGAGATTCGATGGTCGGGCTGTGCCCGTTCCACGCCGAGAAGACGCCGTCGTTGTCGGTGAGCCCCTCCAAGCAGGTGTACTACTGCTTCGGCTGCGGCGAAGGGGGGAACGTCTTCAAGTTCCTGCAGAAGGTGGAGAACCTGTCGTTCGTCGAGACGGTGGAACGTTTGGCCGGTCCCGCGGGAATCACGCTCAGGTACGAGGGGCAATCGCCCGCGGATCGCCGGGCGGCAGGCCACCGGCAGGCTCTGCACCGAGCCATCTCGGATGCGGGCGGACACTTCCGCCGGATGCTGGTCGAAGGCCGTGAGGCGAGCGAGGCCAGGGCGTATCTGGAGGCTCGAGGTATCACCGCGGACAGTGTGCAGAAGTTTGCCCTGGGATACGCGCCCGGATACCCCGACTTTCTGCTCAAACGCATGTCCAGGATCTTCTCCCCGGAGCTGTTGGTGGAAGCCGGACTGGTGGCCAAGGACGCCGGTGGGGCGCTCCGGGACCGGTTCCGAGGGCGGGTCATGTTCCCCATCCACGACCTGTCCGGGAATGCCGTCGGCTTCGGGGGACGGCTCCTCGCTGGGCCAAACGCACCGCCCAATACCGCCAAGTACGTGAATTCCCCCGAGACATCCCTCTATCACAAGGGCAACCTCCTGTATAACCTCAATCGGGCCAAGGCTGAGATCACCCGCCTCGGCCGGGCCTTCCTGGTCGAGGGGTACACGGACGTGATCGCCCTGGACCAGGCAGGCATCCACACGGCGGTGGCCACGTGTGGGACGGCTCTCGGTGAGGAGCACGTCCGATTGCTGTCGCGGTTCGGCGACAAGATCGTCCTGGCCTTCGACTCGGACGAGGCGGGAGCCCGGGCCGCCGAACGGGCCTTCCAGTTCTTCGAGGATCATCCCGTGGAGCTGGCCGTCCTGGTTCTGCCGGAGGGAAAGGATCCGGCCGACTTCGTCCTGGGTCTCGGCGCCGAGGCGAGCGAGCAGCTCACGGAGCTGGCAGAGCGCGCAACGCCCCTCCTTGAATTCATGATCGACCGAATGCTCCGGGGCCGGGATCTCGCGTCACCAGAAGGGCAGATGCGTGCCGTTCGAGATGTCATCGATCAGATCCTCAAAAGGATCCGCGATCCGGTGCTCCGGGAGAAATACGCCGTGCTCACCGCGGACAAGGTGGGGAGGACCACCGTCAGCGAGAATGCCGTCCTCTTCGAGCTCCATGCGCTGGTCGGCGCCGGGACTCAACCCGAGGAAGCGCAGAGGGTAGCCCGGGTGCCCCCCTCACAGAAAGTGGAGCGAGAGGTCCTGAAGCTCCTGATCCAGGCGCCGGAGCTGTGCGCGGGCCGTCTGCCACAGCTGACTCCGGAGCATTTCGCCACGGCCGGATACCGATCGTGCTTCGAGCTCATCCGGTCGGGGGCGGGAGCGGGCCCGGCTGCCCTGGTCGAGATGGCACAGGCACGGAGCCGCGGCGAACAGATCGGGAAGCTGCTCGCTGCCCTGGCCGTCGAGCCGCTCACGACCGTGGGCGATGTGACTTCGGAATATGTGGGTCAAGTGTTTCTCCGGCTCGACGAGTTCGCGCTGAAGCGGCAGGCCGAGGACATCCGCAAGCGACTGGAGCGCCTCAACCCGCTCAAGTCCTCCGAGGAGTACGACGCGCTGTATGAGCAGTTCGTCAGGCTGGAGGGAGCCCGCCGCCGGCTTCGAGCCACCGGGGCCAACGGTGGGACATCCCCCTTAGCGTAGCGGTGGCACCGAACGTCTCGTCTGGCTGCAAGGCCCATCCGTGCCCGGCAGGCGCATCTCATACCCTCCGTCCGGTAACTTTCTCGCCCTTCTTACCTCGGACGGGGCAGGAGCCGAATCATCTGGGAAACTGTTTGGCATCCTGATGCGAACCACGGCCATGGCTTCGGACGCCCGCATGCATTCATCCCGATAGTCTTGCTGACCCCATGACGGAAGATCCCATCGCTGAAGACTCGATCGGGGAAGTCGTTCCCGATCCTGTCCAGACCATCAGCATCGACGAAGCAAAGGAGGTCATCGTCGCTCGCGGCCGCGAGCGCGGCGGCTTCGTGACCTCCGAGGACCTTCTGGAGGGCCTCCCGGTCGAGGACCTGACCCCGGAGCAGGTCGAGGACTTCCTGACGCAAGTCGAGGAGCACCTTCGCCAGGAAGGGATCGAGGTCATCGAGGTCCCCGGCGAAGAGGTGGAGGCGGAAGGGGACATCGTAGGGATCCGACTGCCCCGGGACGACGACCTGCTGAAGGCTCCGACCAACGACCCAGTCCGGATGTACCTCAAGGAGATCGGGAAAGTCCCGCTCCTCACGGCGGCGCAAGAAGTGGACCTGGCCATGCGGATCGAGGGCGGCGAGTTCGCCACGGCTCTCCTGATCTCGCTCGACGGCAACGGAAAGGTCGACCAGAAGCAATTCCGCAGGGTCGTGGACTCGGTGGTACGGATCCGGGAGCATCAGCTCGACCCCGAGAAACGCCTCCGCCACGAGGGGATCGGCCGGGAGAAGGTCAGCCGAAACTACCGGCCCAAGGCCCGCACGGAGACCGTCGACTTCCTGCGTCGCGTCGAGCGGGACGGGCAGCTGGCCAAGAAGAAGCTGATCGAGGCGAACCTCAGATTGGTGGTCTCGATCGCCAAGCGGTACGTCGGGCGAGGGATGCTGTTCCTCGATCTGATCCAGGAGGGCAACCTCGGGTTGATCCGAGCGGTCGAGAAGTTCGACTACTCCAAGGGGTACAAGTTCTCCACCTACGCGACCTGGTGGATCCGTCAGGCGATCACCAGAGCCATCGCCGACCAGGCCCGCACGATCCGGATTCCCGTGCACATGGTGGAGACGATCAACAAGCTGGTCCGGGTGCAGCGCCAGCTCCTGCAGGATCTGGGCCGCGAGCCCCTGCCCGAGGAGATCGGCCAGCAGATGGGTGTGGCCGCCGACAAGGTCCGCGAGATCCTCAAGGTGTCCCAGGAGCCGGTGTCTCTGGAGACTCCCATCGGGGAAGAGGAGGACTCCCACCTCGGCGACTTCATCGAGGACTCCGAAGCCATCGTGCCGATCGACGCGGCCAGTTTCATCCTCCTTCAGGAGCAGCTCGAATCCGTGCTGCACACCCTGTCCGAACGGGAGAAGAAGGTCATCCAGCTCAGGTTCGGCCTGCTCGACGGCCATCCCCGGACGCTGGAGGAGGTTGGCCGGGAGTTCGGAGTGACCCGGGAGCGGATCCGCCAGATCGAGTCGAAGACCCTGTCCAAGCTCCGGCATCCCTCACGGTCGCAGAAGTTGCGCGACTACTTGGAGTAGCTTTCCACGGGCTCCCTAGGTGGTGTGCGCTAGCCCGATCGGGCGCCCCACGAACAAGCCTCATACGGTCAGCAGAGGAAGTAGTCGCGTCCGGCGCGGACGGCTGAACCTGTAGCAAGTTACGTCGGATATCGCTTGCCGAACGCGAGTGCTGGTGCTTCCGTGGGCCCCGTCCTCGTCCGGAAGGATGCCCATGAGCACTCCGCGCCCTGCCCACTCGAAGATCTCCCGTCGCTCCATGTTGAAGCGACTCGGTGCGGCATCGACGGTCGCCTGGACTGCCCCGGTTATCACCAGCTTCAGGGCGCCGGCCTTTGCCCAGGGCTCTCCGCCGGGTGATGGCTTCCCATACGGGTCGTGCGGTTGGCGCTACAAGCAGGTGGAGCACGGAGGAGATCCGGGCTTCCAGTCGGGACCCGAGCCCCCGGGTTCAGTTCCGGATGCGCTGCCTTCGGCAGCGACCCCCACGGCTGCCCACTACCGCATCAGACGAACTGGGATGTGGACACCGACATGCTCCTTCGGCGGACCGTCCGGGTCCCGGACGGGACGACTGACGTGACGGTCGGTGTCGCCATCGACAATGATTTCTTCGCCTACTGGGATGGAGCCCTTATCGGGTCCGGTACCCACGATGGATGCGCGGAGTTCGACAGCTTCGTGCTCGGAGCGCCGCCAACGCCCGGGGATCACCTGCTCGCCGTGCGGGGCATAGACCGCGGAGGGGAAAGCTTCCTGGACGTCCGCGTCACGATCTCCTGACGCTTCAGGGTTGCGCGTCGAGTCGATCGATGAGGAGTTCGGTCTCATCACCCTTGTGCAGCCGGGTCCTCACCGCCGTCCCTGCCTTCTCCACCCCGGTCTGGACGGCCTCCAGCCCGCGCCTTGACGCGTCGGCGGCGGCCGACTTGGTTCGAAAAGCGGCCTTCTGGACGGCCGGAGAGCCCGTGAACTGACTCCACCACCGGCGGATGTCGTCGTAACGTTCCCGGCCCGCTTTCGCCCCCAGGACATATCCGGCGCCGAACCCGATCACGAACCCGCTCTTGATCCCCATCGCGTTCTCCTTTCACCCGTTCCAGTTTCCTTGCCCCGGGGGTGGCCCATCGAAACCGAACTGTACGCCTTGGGGGGCAAGGACTGGCCGGTCCGGAGGGCTCGCATCGTGGCTGGTCGGAAGCTGACCGACCGCTTGGTAGACTGGCCGTCGGCCACTTCCGGCCGACATTCCGGGGTAGCTCAACCGGCAGAGCGGGGGCCTGTTAAGCCCAAGGTTGTGGGTTCGAGTCCCACCCCCGGAGCGATCTGTCCCAGTCGTAGCCGTAGGGGCGTCACTCAACTCTTACACTACGATCGATCGGATCCGGCCGGGGCGGTAGCTCAGTTGGTCAGAGCAGCGGACTCATAATCCGCCGGTCGGAGGTTCGAGTCCTCCCCGCCCCACGAGGGATCCTGCAGGTCAGAGGCCTGCTGGCGGGTATCTTCTGCGGACCCGGAAGATATGTGTCCCGCGGTGGTCCCGCATCCGTCACGCCGCGGTCCGAGAACCAAAGCAGCAGCGGAGAATGTTCCGGTCCTTCGAGTGAGTCTCTTTCTGACAATATGGGGACGATGCGGAGAGCCCGGTAGGGAGTCGCATCCTTAGCACTGCGACGAGGTCGGGGTTAATTCGCCGCCGCGAGGATCGATAGCTGGTCCAAACGCGAGTTGTTCTAT
>DASXTW010000177.1:0-6538 GCA_036505215.1 Actinomycetota bacterium
CCGGCATCGATTCCCACTGATCCACCATGGAATGCATGTCAGCATAGAACTCAGAGGCCGGCAGGCTGGGTGTGCTTTCAATGAGATCGAAGGGGTTCCCGCCGAGTTGATAAACCAAGGCAAACCCGGCCTGCCCTGGAGGAGCTCCTGTTGCTGGAGCCCAGACTTGCATGGCGATAGGAGATCCGAGATCAGCAGGGATGCGAAGCGGCAGGGGGAAGTGAGACACGGCGTTACTAATCGCCGACCAGGGGGGGTTCGCCGTCCTAGTTCCGACTGCCATCGGAGAGTCCCAGTTCATCTGCGGTTCATCCGGGCCGGGCACCGAAGCCTTGGGCGTCGGAGCTGAATGCGTGACACAGCTCGCCAGGACGAACACGCACACAGCGGCAACCGCAAGGCGACGCATAGTGCCCATTATCCATGGACCCGTAACGAGCGGCTTGGCATGCCATGCGTGAACGAGCATCATGTTGAGCCAGGACGCCGGACGACCGTGGTCCCGCCGCTGAAGCCCCAGCAAGCGCCAAGGGCCGGCCCGCGCTTTCGGAGGAGGAAGCGATGCGGACACCGAGACTCTTCTCCACCCTCATAGGTGTCCCTATGATTGGGCTGTTGTTTGGGGCTGCGGCGCTCGCCATCAGTTGGCCAAACGAATCACCATCACCAGCGGAGGACAGCCGACCTACCACGCTGACGATCCATGGATTCAAGTCTTGCGGTCCTGTCCGTTCGCCTTCGTGCGTTGGCGTGTGGGTGAACATGGACTTCTACGCTCAATTGACACACGACGCGAGTGTTCGTTATCCGGGGGACCTAGGGCTTCCTGAATGTCCACCACCTTCGCCCGATCCAGGGCTTGCGCCGGGCCAAGACGTTCCAGACGACGTGCTCGATTCCGCTCCTACATGCGCTGTCCACCCGCGCTATGCGGTGACCGAGTTACTCATGGTCACGGACTCGGCGAACTCATTCATCGCGAAGTATGGCTGCGGCGGCACGTCCGACAGCGTGTGTGAACGGAGGGATTTGCCTTGATGAGTGGCCGCGGCTGTGCTGGTGGATTGCGAGCGCGGCGTGGGGCCCAGAAACTCGATCGCCGCCGCATGAGCGGGTAGCGAATCGGCCCCGAGAACACTCTCAAGGTGGAGACACGGGTTCAAATCCCATTGGGACTACGCAGGTCTGAGGTCATGTCCTGAGGTCATGGACGTCAGTGGCCCCCGTATTGGCCCCGCGGCATGCACGCGGCCGTCACGGTTGGGGGTCCGGCGTCTACTGCCGAGCGGTCCTCGACCGCGCCCTTGGTCTAGCGGAGTAGCCGCCGAGCGTCTCCGAAATCACGTGTGAAGCCCCGTCCGACCCCGCGATTGGACCCTGAGGGGGTACAGAAATCGCGCCACCGGATCTGAGCAGCGTCGTCGGGTAGCATCGCCGACTCGCCCGCTTCTCGAGGAGGCACCCGATGCTGCTCTCGCTCGCGTACTTCGTCTTGCGCAGTCTGCTCCGCGCAGTGGCTCCTTCAGATCGCAGTGACCTGGAACGGGAAGCCGAGCTGCTAGTCCTCCGACATCAGCTGAAGGTCCTCTCGAGGGGCCTTCGGCGGCCGGCGTTCCGCACCCGGGACCGGATGCTGCTCGCCGCAGCGAGCCGGATCCTGCCCAGGCAAAGGTGGAGGGCGTTCGTCGTGACCCCTCGGTCGCTTCTCCGCTGGCACCGAGAGCTCATCCGTCGCAAGTGGACGTATCGAAGGCGCAGTCCGGGCAGACCGCCGCTCGATCTGGAGACGGTAGAGCTCATCGTGCGGATGGCAAGGGAGAACCCGAGGTGGGGCTACCTGCGGATCCGGGGCGAGCTGCTGAAACTCGGCATCTGCGTCTCCGCCACGTCGATCCGGACGGTCCTGCGCCAAGAAGGCCTCGGCCCGGCTCCTCGCCGGACCGGTCCCTCGTGGAGCGAATTCCTCCGGGCCCAAGCTCACGGGATCCTGGCCATCGACTTCTTTACTGTGGAGACAGTCCGGCTTCGTACGATGTACGTGCTCTTCGCTATCGAGCTCGGGTCCAGACGAGTGCACGTCCTCGGCGTAACCAGGAACCCCGATTCGGCGTGGGTGACCCAGCAGGCTCGGAACCTGGCCGTAGCGGAGCGGCTTCGCAACGTTAGGTTCCTGATCCGAGACCGGGACGCCAAGTTCTCCGGTCCCTTCGACGAGGTCTTCCGGACCGAGGGCGTCCGAGTCATCCGCACTCCGATCCGGGCCCCGAAGGCGAACGCGTTCTCCGAGCGGTGGGTGAGGACGGCACGCCGGGAGTGCCTCGATCACCTGCTGATCCTCGGCCGACGGCACCTTGATCGACTCCTTCGGGAGTTCGCCGGCCATTACAACGCCGAGCGGCCGCACCGGGGACTGCGGCTCGCGCGTCCCTCCCCTCCAACGTCATCGAGTTCCTTAAGCAGCGGCGCGATCCGCAGGCGCGACCGATTGGGCGGGATGATTCACGAGTACCACCGAGAAGTGGCGTGACGGAATATCTGTACCCCTCACGCTGTCCCGGCTCATCGCCGCAGTCATGGTCCCCCCGGATGCCCCGCGGTTGACGCCTGTACCCGACTATGCTCTCCTGACACCACGCGCCACCCCCCCGTAGGCGCGATGGGAGGGAAGAACGATGCGACGTTCGTTCGCACTCGCCATTTCGGTGACCGCCGCCGCGGCGTTCCTGGTCACCTTTGCTGCGCCAGCTGGCGCGTACGGCGGTGGCGCCAGCCATGACATGTGGCAGATCGGAGTCTCCTTCAACTGCAACAGCCCGTCGGTGTGCGGCGATGAACTCGGCGGCTTCTGGGGCTGGGCGGAGTTCGACCGCTCGGTCGACGGCACGCAGACCTGGGGCGACGCGGAGTTCGCCGGGTGCGGTCACGTCGTTGGCGGCGGCGGGCCTGGGTCGGCCGGCGCCGGGCATGTCTCGGTCGAGATCGAGAGTTGGACGATCGCTCCGGGTTCCGCCGGACCGATGACGTTCTTCGCGAGCGGTGAGGAGACCGACTTCCTCCATGGCTCGACGGTCACCTTCGACTTCACTAATCTCGACACTGAGTTCCCAGCTGTACCCGGTCACTACAGCACGGACGAGATCCTCGGGTTCCCGGCCCCACCGGGTGTGGCCTTCCAGATCCAAGTCGCTTTCCGTTCGGCTCAGTAGCACTTCGTCGGGTGCCCCTTGGCCCCGATGCAGGGCCAAGGGGCACGGGGCGCCTCGTTTGCGATTGTTGTTCAAGGCGGGATCGGCCATGGTGCCCACCCTCTGCTCCCTTGTGCGCCCTAGACGAAGGTGTCAGAGGGGGTCCTCCAAATGGCCACGCGCCCCGGCGCATGTGACCCGCGCGACATGGTCGGACGGGTCCTTTCATCCCTGAGGTGATGGTGAACGGACCCGACGACGAGTACGTGGAGCGGGAGGGGCGGACATCGTTTTCTTATCCGTACACCGGACCGGAACGGAGAAGGCGTCTCGCGCCGGGGCGAGTGGCCATTACCCGGTCGGTGATTCCACCCCGCTGTCAGAGTCGGGGCAGGCGCTCTGCGCGGGAGTTGGCCAAGGATCCAACCCGTCATGGCTCCGTACAGGACCCCCGCGACCGCTCCGAATGCCACCCAAGCTTTGGCGGAGGGAAAGTCCTCAGGCCGGAGCCACCCGGTCACGCTGACCAGACCCACCCGGTCACGCTGACCAGACCCCACCTCACGACGCCTGCGGCTACCCCTGCTGCCATGAAAAACGCCCCGGCAGCGTGAAGAGCACACAAACCTTCGATCCGGCTCAAGCGGCAAGGTCGTACTCATGGATGAGGCCACCCAGTACAGCGTGCCTTCGAACCCGCGCGCGATCGGCCGGACGAGGAAGCGGATCGGGCCGCGGTTCCGGGGTTTTCAGGCCAAGACCTCGATGGGGCCTTCGCGTGTTGTAGTGGGCGGTGTAGGTCCGAAGCACCCGCTCCAGGTGGCGGCGACCGAGGACGAGCATCCAGTCCAGGCACTCGGTCCGGACCGTTTTCACCCACCGTTCGGCGAACGCGTTCGCCTTCGGGGCCCGGATCGGCGTCTTGACGATGTTCACTCCTTCGGTCCGGAAGACCTCGTCGAAGGGACCCGAGAACTTCGAGTCCCGGTCTCGGATCAGGAACCGAACGCCGTGAAGCCGCTCCTCCACCGCGAGGTTGCGGGCTTGCTGGGTCACCCATCCGGTGTCCGGGTTACTGGTGACGCCGAGGAAGTGCACCCGCCTGGACCCAACCTCGATGGCGAACAGCGCGTACAGGGTCCGAAGCATCAGCGTTTCGACGGTGAAGAAGTCGAACGCCAGTACCCCCTGGGCCTGGGCTCGCAGGAACTCGCTCCAGGTGGGGCAGCCACGACGAGGAGCAGGACCCAGCCCGTTCGCCCGGATGAGCGTGCGGATCTTCGTGGCTGAGACCCTGACCCCGAGCTTGGCGAGCTCGCCCCGGATCCTGAGGCAGCCCCACCTGGGGTTCTCCCTCCCCATCCGCAGGATGAGCTCTCGAACCTCGTCGCTGATCGGGGGCCTGCCGCCAACGGTCCGCCGGAAGCTCCACTTCCTTCGAACCAGCTCCCGGTGCCAGCGAAGGAGCGTCTGCGGGCTGACCAGGAACGACGACCACCGAGCTCGAGGAAGGGCCCTGCTGATCGCGGCCATGAACACACGGTCGCGACGGCGAAGACGCGGCCGCCCCGCCTGCCGCCTGAGGACCATCAGCTGGTGGCGAAGGACCGCCAGTTCGACGTCCCTATTGAGGTCGTTGGGAGGCTCAGCGACCAGCCGAACGAGACGGCGCAGCAGCAGATACACAAGAGCAATGAGCACGGACCAAACCTCCCACGAGGATGAGGCCCGATCCTACGAACCCACTGGCTTAGGCGATGGCCGCTGGTTTGTGTGCTCTTCACGCTGGGAGATGAGCCGCTCGCTACTACGAGCTGGCGACCTTAGACGCGGAGGCCCCGCTCGCTCCGCCCTCTTCGGCGATGGGCAAACTCGGCGGCGATCCGTTCTCGGTCCCAGCTCTCCCCAGGGCGCCAGCAGGCCGCGACGACATGCGCGCCCACTCGCTCCTGCGCATGATCATGGAGGACATCGCCACGATGCCGTTCGAGTCCTACGACGAAGCGATCAGGTTGGCCATCCTGGCCGAGATCGACGGCCTCCCAGTCGCGTCCCGGACGGAACTAGGGCAGCTTCTCGACTGGATGCTCGAACACGTTGGTCAGGTCGTCGGCGACCAGCGGCGCTGGGCAGTGCGCCGTACTTCCGGGATCAGGACGTGCCCCACCTGCTGTTCGCTGCCTCCTCTCTCTATGACGATCTGACGTCCTTGGCGTTCAAGAGCCTGGTTCAGTTTCGACACTACGAGCTGGGTCAGGCGTGCGGGACGTTCGATGGGCTGACCACCGTTGGAATCCTGCTGACGCCGCGGAAGGACGGCCACCGCCCATGGGACACATCGGTGGTGCGCGTCTGGGAGGAGGTCGACTACGACACCGGGCCAGCGGAGGTCTTGCGGAGACTCTGGGGGGCGGCCAGGACCATGCTGCGGGAGAGGTGTGGGAACCCGACCTGGAACACTTGGAGTAACCAAGCGATTCGTGCGTGTGAGAACCGGCCTGAGGGGTGCATTTATTCCGATCCGGGGCATGACCAGCAGCTTTCCTTAGGGCCGTTCGGCCCGCCCCGAACCCTCGGAAGAGCTCAGGGAGACGTCTCGACGCCCGGGGAGAGTGGCGACACCTCGCCCAACCCGGGGCAATTGTTGGCAAGCGCACTCCCCTGCGGACCACCCCACGATGTGATTCCCCGCCGCCATCCGGAGATGAACCATGGGGTCCGGTATGGCCCGACAATGTTGAGAAAACAGGTGTCTCGCCCGGTGGACAGTCTGGATCCCCCACCCTGACCGCCGAGGCAGAGCAGGTCGAGCGAACTCGAGGAAAGACCTGGTCACGGGCCCGATCGAGGTTTTTGTGCCCTACAGGCCGGTGTCGCCCGACAATGTTCACGAAACAGGTGTCTCGCCCCGTGGACAGTCTGGATCCCCTATCGTGGCCCCCGAGGCCGAGGGTCGAGCGACCTCGGAGAAAAGCCTAGCCACGGGACCGATCCGAGGTTTTGTGCCCTACACCTGTCTACCCGGTAGTGGCGAGCCTGCCGAGGTCCGAAACGTAGAAAGGATCCGGCTCGTTTCGTCCGCTGGGGGTAGGAGAACGTCGGACTGTCATTGTCCGGGCCGTGTGCGTCACGTAGACGGCGGGCTCCACAGTGTGACGAATCCGCAGCTCGACGGCATCTCGGATGAACTCCGAGATGCTCTCATTTTGGGCCCTCGCCATCGCTTGAAGCTGCTCAAGCTCTTCGAGCGGCAGCCTGAACGACACAACCTGGGAACGGCTCGGCTGCACGTCGATATCGACGCGATCCTCGCTCCACTCACCGGCGTCCTCTCGAGCGCGCTCAAGCTGGTC
>DASXTW010000178.1:0-10058 GCA_036505215.1 Actinomycetota bacterium
TCTCGTCCCCGATTGGGAGATCTCTGCCGTACTGGAAGCGGTGACTCCCTGCGGCGAACTCCAGCGGCCCCATCTCCTCGGAAACTGTCGATGTTCGCGGCTACTTCCACTGGAGCGCGCTGGACAACTTCGAATGGGTCGCCGGGTACCGCCCGACGTTTGGCCTCATTGCTGTCGACCGGACGACCTTCGAGCGGTCGGTCAAACCGAGCGCACGCTGGCTCGGCGCGATCGCCAAGACCAACCAGCTCCTCGACTGAGCCGGCCCCGGAAAAGACAACTCCCGGGGGCCACAGGAGGACCCCCGGGAGTGCCTCGATTCCGCCCTCCAGAGAGGGCTCATCGCCTAAGAGGTCGGCGGGTACTGGGCTCCTTTCGACTGTGCCGCCGCAGCGATCTTGTCGTGCGCCGCGTCCAGCACCGTCTTGACGTCCTGTCCACCGACGATGGCGTTGTGGATCACGTCGTCCATCGCGGATTCGACGTCGGACCAGTAGACCACGTTGGGTCGATACCAACCGTTCTTCAGAGCGGCCTGGATGGCGTCGAATGTGGACTTCTGGTTGCTCGGAACCTCAGCGAGGGCGTCGGTCCGCACCGACGGCCAGCTGTTCTTCGCCACCAGGGTCTGTTGGGCCTCCTTGGACACCAGGAACTGGGCCAGGGCGAGAGCGGCGTCCTTCTCCTTGCCAGTGACGCCCTTGGGGATCCCGAGGACCTCGCCGCCTATGACGTGGGCAGCTCGGGCGGGCCCGGCCCATCCCTCGTACACGTCGAACTTGTCGAGGATTCCGGTCTTGTCGAGCTCCGCTGTGGTGAAGGGCCAGTTCGTGGCCAGCCAGGACGTCTCGCCCTGCAGGTAATTGACCTCGGTGTCGAACTTGGCCTTGAGGCTCTCCTTCGCGAAGACGCCCTCCTTCCACAGCCCCTGGAGGAACGTGATCGCCTGAACGGACCCGTTGTCGTTCATGATGAGAGGGTCCCCGCCAAAGGAGACGATCCACTCGGACATGGTCACTCCGAGCGGGCCCGTGTCGGGCTGGTCCGCAAAGGAGACGGTCACCTTCCCCTGGCCCCCGGCCGCCGCCTTCAGCTTCTCGGCCACCGTCTTGTACTCGTCCACCGTCTTGGGCGGTGAGACGCCGGCCGCGGAGAAGCGGTCCTTGTTGACGTAGGTCACCCGGACGTTCGGGCGGTAGGGCAGGAAGTACTGCTTGCCGTCGAACTTGTCCGGGATCAGCGCCGGCTGGACCTCGGACGGTATCTGCACGTCGGAGAGGTCCTCGACCAGGTCTTTGTCCACCAGGGTCGCCAGCGCCAGGTTGTCCTGGGCGAACAGGTGGATCGTGTGGCTGTTCGACGACACCTCGACCTGGAGCTTCTGGGGTAGGTCCTGCGCGGTGACCGTGGTGAGATTCACCTTCGCCCCGGTCTCGGACTCGAACTTGCCCAATATTTCCTGGACCGCAGCCGTCTCCGACTCGGCCACGGAGTCACTGAAGGTGATGGTGACGCCTTGGAAGTTGCCGGTGGCGCCGGGGCTGGTCGCCGCCTTCTCCCCGCCACCACCGCATGCGGCGGCCACCAGCGCCAGGCACGCGGCAATGGCGAACACTGCCTTCCACCTGTACCTCATACACAACACCTCCCGGGCTCGGGTGGCGAGCCCCCTCTCAGCGATGCTCCAGACGTGCCCTCATCCTTTCACAGCTCCCGTCAAAGCGCCGGGGCGCAGATAGCGCTGGAGGAAGTACACGACCAGCAGGATCGGCAGGGTGAGGATGGCCGCCACCGTGGCCATGCTCTGGGTGCTGCCACGATCGATCGCCTGGAAGACCTTGAGAGGCAAGGTGAGCTGGTTCGTCGTGAGCAGGCGCGCATACAGGAACTCGTTCCACGAGTAGAGCCAGACGAACAACGAGGCCACGGCAATGCCACCCGCCGCGATGGGAAAGACCACCCGCACGAGGGTCCCGAGCCGGGACGCACCGTCGATCTGAGCCGCTTCCTCCAGGTCGATGGGGATGGTCTCGAACGTTCCGACCAGGATCCAGGCGATGAAGGGCAGGGAGCCGATCAGGTGGGCCAGGATGAGACCGATGTATGTGTCCAGCAGGTGCCAGCCGGCGAACCGAGTGGCGACCGAGATGCCGATGGTGAACTCGGGGAACATCCGCGTGACCAGGAGGCCGATCACCACGGTGTAGCGGATCGCAGGGCGAAGCCGGGAGATGACGTAGGCGGCGGGCGCCGCGATGACGATCGCCAACGCCGTCGTCACCGAGGCCACGACCAGGCTCTTGATCAGTGGGCTGATCAGGCCGGCGCTCTCGAAGGCATCCTTCCACCAACGCAGGGTGAAGTTGGTGACCACCAGCTGGGGGCGCTCACCGAAGACGGCCGACCCGGGAGCGAACGAGACCATGAACAGGAGATAGAGCGGGAAGATCACGATGAGAGCGGATCCGATCACCCAGAACGGGAAGGTCACCCTGAGCGGTGCCTCGAGCGGATCTCGCCTCGTCCGCGGAATGGCCGTGATGCTCATCGTTGCACCTGGAACCGCGCGACGAACCTCAGATACAAGATGATGAACACCATGATGATGGCGAACAGGACGATGGAGGCCGCAGACGACGTGAACACGTCGCTGGTCGGCGGCAGGTACCTGTTCGCGATGTAGGTTCCCACGACGGGCTCCACACCACCCGCCAGCACCAAGGCCAGCTCGAAGATTCGGAAGGCGTCGATGGCCCGCAGGATCAGGGCCATCGTGAAGTAGGGGACCAGCAGCGGCAGGGTGACCCGCGCAAACCGCTGCCATTTCGTCGCCCCGTCGACGTCCGCGGCCTCGTAGACGTCCTCCGGGATCGACTGGAGGCCGGCCAGGAATATCAGCGTCATGACGGGGAGCACCTTCCACATGTCGGCGATGGCGACCGTGAACAGCGTTCGCCATCCTCCGGCCACGGTCCACGACACATTGGTCCACTTCAAGTGGATCCCGGGGATCTCGTCGATGAGGTTGGCGAACAGCCCCAGGACCGAGTTCATGTATCCGGCTCGGGCGAAGATCAGGAGCATCACGGCACCCGACACGATGGTGGGGACTCCCAGGGGCACCAGTAGCACCGTCCGAACGAATCCTCGGCCCCGAAACGTGACGTTGAGTGCCAGCGCGACAGCCAAGCCGACGCCTATCTCGAGGACCAGTGAGAGCAGCGCCACGATGATCGTGTTGACGACCGCGTGCCGGAACGTAGAGCTCTTGAAGATGAACCGATAGCTGTCGAAGGTGCCGAAACCCTTGGTGGGGGCGCTGAACGAGTGTCGGAAGGTGTCGATGATCGGGGCGACCGTCAGAAGCAACACGTAGAGCACCAGCGGCGTGATGAGGGTGAGCTCAAAGGTGTGCCTGCGGAACCATCCGGCGAGCTCGTTGCGCTGACGGGCCCGAGGTGCGGGGGCCCTGGTCAGCGTCGCTGTATCACCGGTCGCCACTGGAGCCGTAGATCCCGAGTCCCGTCTCGGGATCGAAGAAGTGAAGGCGGTTCGTGTCGACCACGACCTCCATCCGGTCGCCTTCCTTCAGCCTGGTACGAGGGCTGAGCTGGGCGACGAACAGAGATTTCGCCGCCTTGGCCCGCTCCTCCAGATCCTCGAGGGCTTCTGCACCTACGTCCACTGCCAGCTCCCGGGTGTCCTCCGTAAGGACGATCGGCGCATCGATCGTGAAATGGACGAGGATCTCCGAGCCCAGGGCCTCCCGGAGGTCCACGGTCGAAGTGATCCTGCGGTCTTGAGGGGCCTCCGGGACGAGCGCGGAGTCTTCCATGTCCTCTGGCCGGATGCCCAGGATCACCTGCTTGCCGTCGAACTTGGACAGGTCCGGCCGCGACTTCATGGCCTCGTCGCTGACGCGGAGCCGAAATCCCCCGAATTCCGCAACTATGCTTCCATCGGAGCGGCTGAGCGTGGCAGTCACCATGTTCATCGCCGGCGATCCGATAAACCCCGCCACGAACAGGTTCCCCGGGCGGTCGTACAGCGTCTGTGGAGCATCGACCTGCTGGAGCTCCCCTTTCTTGAGGACGGCTACGCGGTCGCCCATGGTCATGGCCTCGGTCTGGTCGTGAGTCACGTAGATCGTCGTGACCTTCAGGTCATGCTGGATCTTGGCGATCTCCGAACGCATCTGGACGCGAAGCTTCGCATCGAGGTTGGACAGCGGCTCGTCCATCAGGAAAGCCTGAGGCTCACGGACAATCGCCCGCCCCATGGCTACCCGCTGGCGCTGGCCACCGGACAGGGCTCGAGGCTTTCGCCGAAGAAACTCCTCCAGTCCCAGGATATCGGCCGCCCGCCTGACGCGCCTGTCGATCTCCTCCTTGGGCAACTTCCGGAGCTTCAGCCCGAAGGCCATGTTCTCGTACACCGACATGTGCGGGTACAGCGCGTAGTTCTGGAAGACCATCGCGATGTCTCGATCGCGGGGCGGGACGTCGTTCACCACCCGCTCCCCGATCCGTATCGAGCCCCTGCTGATCTCCTCCAGCCCGGCCACCATCCGCAGGGCAGTGGTCTTCCCGCAGCCGGACGGTCCCACGAGGACCATGAACTCCCCATCCTGGACCCCGAGATCGAGCGAGGAGACGGCCTGCGTCCCGTCCGGGTAGATCTTCGAAACTTCGTCGAGCGTGATGTCAGCCACCGAGCCGTGCTCCTATGACCGAGCGGGCACCTATCGGCTCCGGCGTCTTTCTAATCCCGACCTTGCTTCCTTTGCAACTCGATGAAGGGCCTCGCGGGCGGCTAGACGAATTGCCGGGAGGGCCTCGCTCTCCTAAGGTGCTCCCGGTGGGTCGCCTCCCCACGCAGGTGGCGCCATGAGCTACGAGTTCGACCTGATGGCCATCGGCTGCGGCCCAGCCGGGCAGAAAGCCGTGATCCAGGCGTCCAAACTCGGGCGCCGAGCGGTCGTGGTGGAGCGCGGGCAGATCGGGGGTGTATGCGTCATCTCCGGAACCATCCCCTCGAAGACGCTCCGAGAGGCGGTCCTGCACTTGACCGGGTTCACCCAGCGGGGGGTGTACGGGCAGAGCTACCGAGTAAAGGAAGACATCACGGTCGAGGATCTCCGGGCCCGCTTTCTCGATGTGATCCGACGAGAGACCGACGTGATCAAGGACCAGCTCACTCGGAACCACGTGAGCATCGTCGAGGGAGCAGCGAGATTCGCCGATCCGCACACGGTGGTCGTGGAGAGCCCGGACGGGTCGGAGCGGCGGATCACAGCCGACAGGGTCGTCGTGGCCAGCGGGACTCGCCCCGCCCGTCCGACTTCGGTGGCGTTCGACGACCGCACGATCTTCGACTCCGACGGTCTGATGAACCTGGAGCGAATCCCCGGGTCTCTGGTCGTCGTAGGAGGAGGGGTCATCGGGATCGAGTACGCCTCGATCTTCGCTGCCCTCGGTGCCAAGGTCACGGTGGTGGACAAGCGACGACGGATTCTCGAGTTCTGCGACGACGAGATCATCGAAGGGCTTCAACACCACCTGCGGGACCTGGGAGTTAGCTTTCGTCTGGGAGAAGAGGTGAGCGGCGTCGAGGGGCTGGAGGAGGGCGCGCTGGTGCTTCTGGCGAGCCGGAAGCGCATCGCCGCCGAAGCCGTTCTCTACTCGGCGGGCCGGGAGGGCGCCACCGAAGACCTCGAGCTACAGGCAGCCGGGCTGGAGGCCGACCACCGTGGCCGGATCAAGGTCGGTCCCACCTTCCGGACCATCGTCGAGCACATCTACGCCGTGGGTGACGTGATCGGATTCCCGAGCCTGGCGGCCACGGCCATGGAGCAGGGCCGGATCGCGGCCCTGGACGCGTTCGACCAGCCGGTTCGGTCCAGCCCCACTCTTCTGCCCATCGGGATCTACACGATCCCCGAGATCAGCTTCGTCGGGAAGACCGAGGCCGAGCTCACTGAAGCCGGTGTTCCCTACGAGGTGGGAATGTCCCGATATCGAGAGCTCGCCCGCGGAGCGATCCTCGGGGAGGCGCATGGGATGCTGAAAATCCTGGTCTCACCTGACGATCGAACCCTCCTCGGGGTCCACGTCCTGGGGATCGGGGCGACGGAGCTCGTGCACATCGGCCAGTCGGTGATGGGCAACGGAGGCACGCTCGACTATCTGGTCGACGCAGTCTTCAACTATCCGACGCTGGCCGAGGCGTACAAAGTCGCGGCCCTGGACGCGCAGAACAAGCTCCACGCCCTGGGCCGACTGGCCGGATGAGCGACCCCGACGTCCCGACCCCCCTGGGCGACGGGGCGGCGTCCCCTCTGACAGAAGTCCCTCGGCAGATCCCGGGCACGCTCCGGGGCGCGGACACCCGGGTGTTCCGCAGCCCCTTCCCACCCATCGCCGACTACTGCTTCCTGTCCGACCGAGAGGTGGTCGCACTCGTCGCTCCGAGCGGGAACGTCGAGTGGATGTGCGTCCCGAGGCCCGACTACCCGAGCGTGTTCAGTTCCATGCTGGACCGAGCCGGGGGCGGCTTCCGGCTGGGGCCCGCCGATGTCATGGTTCCAACGGGTCGCCGGTACGTCCCCGGGACCTTGATCTTGGAGACGACATGGCAGACGTCGACCGGGTGGATGATCGTCCGGGACGCGTTGCTGATCGGCCCCTGGCACAGCAGGGCGCGCCGCGGCGCCTATCAGCGACCCCCCGGCGATTACGAGGCCGAGCAGAGCCTGCTTCGAACCGTCAGATGCGTGAACGGCATGGTCGAGCTGGCCCTGAACTGCGAACCGGTCTTCGACTATGCGCGAACAGAGCCCCACTGGGAATACGCCGCTGCCGGCTACGACTCGGCGGTGGTCCGTGGCCGTGAGGAAGACCCGGTCCTCACCCTGACAACCAGCCTCCGCTTGGGGCTGGAGGGTCGGGAGGCTCACGCGTACAGCCGCCTCCGCGAAGGGGACTCCGCCTTCGCCGCTCTCTCCTGGAGCGAGGAACCCGATCTGCCTGCTACCTTCGAGGAAGCCGCCGACCGGATGTGGCGCACGGGCAACTACTGGCGGGAGTGGCTACAGCACGGGGAGTTCCCGGATCACCCGTGGCGCATGTACCTGCAACAGAGCGCTCTCACGCTCAAGGGCCTGATCTACGTGCCCACCGGGGCGCTGCTCGCCGCCGCGACCACGTCACTTCCGGAGACGCCGCACGGCGAGCGGAATTGGGACTACCGCTACAGCTGGATCCGGGATTCCACGTTCGCCCTGTGGGGCCTGTACACGCTCGGTTTCGACTACGAGGCCAACAACTTCTTCTACTTCATCGCCGACGCCCTGGGGGAAGACGACGACCTCCAGCCGATGTACGGGGTTGGCGGGGAGAAAGAGCTCGAGGAGCACGAGCTCGATCACCTCTTCGGTTACGACGGCGCCCGCCCCGTGCGCATCGGCAACGCTGCCTACCGACAGAAACAGCACGACGTCTGGGGCTCTCTGCTGGACTCGGTCTACCTCCACGCCAAGTCGAGGGATCACCTTCCCGAGGGGGTGTGGCCCCTCCTCAAGCGGGCCGTGGAGAACACCATCGCGAACTGGCGAGAGCCGGACCGGGGCATCTGGGAGGTCAGGGGCGAGCCCAAGCACTTCACCTCGTCCAAACTGATGTGCTGGGTGGCCTGCGATCGTGGGGCGCGCCTGGCCATCCTCCACGACGACCTCGATCTCGCTGCCCGCTGGCGCGACGCGGCCGACGAGATCCACACGGACATCTGTCAGCACGGAATCGATGCCCGAGGCGTATTCGTGCAGCACTACGACACAGCAGCCCTCGACGCTTCACTCCTGTTGATGCCGCTGGTTCGGTTCCTTCCTCCCGGTGATCGTCGGATCCGGGCGACGGTCCTAGCAATCGCCGACGAGCTCACCGTGGACGGCCTGGTCCTCAGGTACCGCGTCCATGAGACGGACGACGGGCTCTCCGGGGAGGAGGGGACGTTCACGATCTGTTCCTTCTGGCTGGTGTCCGCGCTGGCCGAGATCGGGGAAGAAGTCCGCGCGCGCCAGCTCTGCGAGAGGCTCCTGTCGCACGCCAGTCCACTCGGACTCTATGCCGAAGAGCTGGACCCCAGAACCGGCCGGCACCTGGGGAACTTCCCCCAGGCCTTCACCCACCTGGCCCTGATCAACGCCGTCATGCACGTCATCCGGGCGGAGGAGAGCGACCAGATGCGATTCGTCCCGGCTCGGGGACGGTGACCGGGGTCCAGGGGGGCAGCAGCCCCGCGAGCGAAGCGAGCGGATCAGGCTGCTGCAGTCCCCCTGGCCATGAGGGCGATCCGAAGGATCGGGCTCATCGGGAAGAGCGAGATGTCCAGGGGGGCCCAGTCAGCCCGCAGTCGGAGTGCCAGAGGGCGTGAGGAGACTCTCGGCTGTCGTGGGCGATGGGAGCGGGCTCGGCGAGGGCACGAGCGTCCCGTACTCCTCCTCTATGAGATGCCGGCGCACGGTGAGGCTGCCCGACTCGGGGGATTGCTCGATCAGGTCGTAGGCCACCAGCGTGTGGGGCGACTCCCTGGAGAAGTACAGGACCTCCGCGGAGAGAGGGACCCCTCCGACCTCGGTGAACACGTTGGCGCCGGCCCCGCCCGTAGACCCCACGCGCAGGTACAGCGTCCCATCCACGACCTTGGCGGAGGGTTTGTGGAAGTGCCCCGAGATGATCAGGGGCGCGTACCCGGCCACGGCTTCCGCCATGCGATCGTCATGGACCGCCACGATGTCGGGCAGCGGGCTCCGGCGCGTGACGTCGAACCGTATACCCGGCCCGGCATCGCGGATCCGCTCTGCCAGCTCGGCGTCGTCGGCCGCCGCAAGCTTGTTCGGAGTGAACACGGGATCGCCTCGCCCGTAGATGGAGAGGCCCTTGACCATTTTGGTCTGCCCGTTCAGCACGATCGCGTTGGGGATCCGCCGCACCGCCTCCTGGAGGTCCAACGAGTCGTGGTTGCCTCGCACGAACACGTACGGCCGTGCGAAGCCGGCGATGTCGGAGAGGATCAACTGCTCGACCGGCGTCCCGAACGATGTGATGTCGCCCGTATCCACCACCAGGTCCACGTCGAATGCGCCGGAGACCTCCTGGGCGAACTCCATCCCGAGCGGTGAAAGGTGTACGTCGGAGATATGCAGGACCTTGATCTCGTCCCCTTCGCCGATGGGGCTGGCCTGGATCGACGTGTAGACGCGGGCCGCACCTTCGAGGACGCGCGTCAGCTCCGCCCTGAACTCGTCGATCCGGTCGATGGCCGTTCGGGCCGGCCCGATGAGCCTGGGAGCGAGCGCCAGGGAGCCGGAGAAGGTCGGATTGAGGAGCCGTGCAGGGCGATAGGTGAGCCAGGCGATGGTCTCGCATCCTGCCACGGCCACGATCGCCGTGAGGACGGCGAGCGCCACCGCCCTCCAATGGTTCCGGAAGGCCACCAGGGCCAGGGCCGACGCCCCCAACAGCGCCGCCACGAGCAACCTGATAGCGAACGGATAGACCTGCGCCAGAGCGTCCTTCCTCACCACCTGCACCAGGTTGTCGATGCCGCCGTTCCGTATCGTGCTCGTGAGCTGCCGGACATCGACCTCCCTGACGGTCGCCGTGAAGTGGATGGGGGCGCGGTGCGTGTCCGCGGTGAGCCGTCCGAATGGGGGCAGGCCGATCACCGTCACGCCGCGGCCGAACGTCGAGACCAGCTGTACCCGGAAGGGGCCCATCGGCACCGTGGACCTGGCCAGCACGAACATTCCCAGCCAGGCTCCGATCAAGCCCGCCAGGATGGGAACGAGGATCCGGGCGATCCGAAGGAGGATCGGACGAACGGGACGCGACACTCCATCCGACTCTACCTGGCCGGAGAGCCGTCTCGTCGCAAGCCAGCGAAGGCGGAACGTCAGTCCTGCCGGAGGCGACGGCCGCTCGCGTCGAAACGATCGACGCTGAGAGGATCCAGCTTCCGCAGGATCTTCTCGCCCTTGTCCACGTGATCGGGGTCTTCGG
>DASXTW010000179.1:0-8730 GCA_036505215.1 Actinomycetota bacterium
TTTCCGTCCCCCCTCGTTTCAAACTGACCCACTACCCGGCCCGACAGAAAGGGCCGGTGCGTGTCAGGCATCTCCACGCACCGGCCCCGGACCTCAGGAGTGGCCACTCGGTGGTATCCGGCTCTGAGGCCTCCCTTCCGCGCCGCTCCTTGGGTGAGCGAGGGGCCTGGCGAGCCTTCCCCATACCCGCAAGGCCCCTCGCCGACGGCGGATGCTAGGCATGCGGGAAACGGAGGTCAAGATCGACAGGAAGGACGTCGGCGCAGGTAGGCGGCTGAAGCGCCGCCAAAATCCCAGGCCAGCACATCCTCAAAATCGAACGCCAAAACGCGAGAGGACGGTTTGTCTCCATGGGAGCGAATCCCATATGGTGGATGGTGCCCCCGATGGGGCCGAGAGGCCGAGGCAGGGAACCGAATGGTGTCCCGAACTCGGGAAACCTCGGGGCACCTGCGTCGGCGGTCGGGAAGGCTAACTGGCTGCCGATGTGGGGTACCTGGGAGTACCTGGGGGAGGGGCAATCATAAGGAAACCAAGCCGGTTTCGAAGCTTGGTCGGGGGCACTTTCTTGCCACGACCGGGTTCCCGCTCCGACCGGGAACCCAGAGGTATCACGCTTCGCGGCGATGCAGGGAGAACGGGAGACCGGCCATGAAGCAGACCGGCGACAACCTCCTGAGCCATGCCCGTGAGCTCGGTGAGGAGGCGGATGCAGTCATCCTCGAAGCCGAGGAGCTGATGAGAGCGGTCGAGGATACGATCGCCCGCTCCGAGGCGCAGATGGTGCGTATCCGGGAGGCTGCGGCGCGTGAAGCACTTGCTTCCTCCCGGATGACGGAAGGCACTCCTTCCCGGTAAGTCCCGGACCTATCCCGAGGCCCGGCGGCCCCTGCGGCTCCTCTTGCCGGTGCCGCTGCGTTCCTTGGCCTCTTCGACGCTCTGGCGGAGGGCGGAGAGGAGGTCGGCCACCTCCGGCCGGGCTGCGGGCTCCTCTTCCATCACCGGCTCGAGACCCTCGGCTTTCTGCCGGATGAGCTCCATGACTCGCTCGCGATAAGTGTCGGTGTACTCGCCTGGATTCCAGTCCCGTGCCATCACGTCGATCAGTTTCATTGCCACGTTCAGCTCTCGCTCTGCAGCAGGTGCGGGCAGCCCATACGGGAGCGCGTCGGAGGCACTGCGGACCTCGTCGGAAAAGAACAGCGTCTCCAGACCCAGAACTCCCTCCATCGGACGGACGGCAGCGAGGTACTCCCTTGTTCGCATGACAAAGCGCCCAACGCCCACCCTTCCCGCTCGCTCCAGGGCCGCCAAGAGGAGCCCGTAGGCCCGTTCCGCCCCCGGCTGACCCGGGGCAGCCCGCCCCGGCGCGAGGTAGAAGCTCCGCTCGAAGTAGACGGGATCGATCTGTACCAGGGGAACGAACGCCTCGATGCGGATCGTGCGATCCGGGGTGGGACGAAGCGCCTCCAGCTCGTCTCGCTCGAGCATCACGTATCGGCCCGGCTCGACCTCGAAGCCCTTCACCACGTCTTCGTACTCGACTTCCGGCGGCGCCGGCGTGGAAGGTTCCCGGCCGGAGGGGGGCGCCTCAGAGCCAGGCAGAGGCGGTGCGCTATCCGGCGGGAATGGCACAGTCGCAGGGGCCTGGCTCGTCGGTTGCTCCACCGGCCACGAGGAGGTGAGCTCAGCCGCAGTCTCCTGCGCGGCCGGTTCGCCCGGACCCGTGGTCCACCGGCTGAGATCCCAGGGTGCCTCCTGGTCGACCACGCGGCGACGCCGGACCCGCCGGCCTGTCCCCCGGACGAACTCATGGAATCGGACATCGCGAGCCTTCGTGGCGGGGAACAGCCGGACCGGTATGAGCACGAGCCCGAACCCGACCCACCCGGTCCAGATCGCTCTCGGCATCCCCAGTCTCCGATTACCGATTACCAGGCGCCGGCCCAGGCATCGACCCGTTCCTGGACCTCGCGCAGTCGCTCCACCAGGCTCCTCAGCATGGCCACCGCCACGCGGGGCTGGTGCAGCAAGAATCCCTGGAACTCCTCCGAGCCGATGCGGAGGGCATCGACCCGATCGGCCGCCTTCACCGTGGCCATGCGCTTCCGCCCGGCAACCAGCGCCATCTCACCGAAGAACTCACCCTGCTTCAGCTCGTGGAACCGGGCCCCCACGTCCACCTGCGCGGTTCCCCGCAGCACGATGTACATCGCGTCGCCCGGCTCCCCTCGCTCGACGATGCTCTGGCCGGGTTCGTACGAACGAAGTTCCCCGATCTTCAAGATGTTGTGGAGGTCGTGCCGGGTGACCCCGGCGAACAGAGGCATCCCCTCCAGCGCCGATATCCCCACTGCTTGGTCGTCCATCCGCTCCCCATCCGAAGACCGACCCGAGTAGCAAGAACCCCTAGCTTAGTTCCCCTTCCAAGGGCCCACCCCGCTCAGATACACTCCGCCGGTCCCAGGCCGCTTCGGCATTGACGAGAGAGCACGAGGGGAGGAGCTGTGGCCAAGCCAACGATCGATGACCTGAGTGAACGCGTCCGCGGGGAGGTGATCACCCGGGACGACCCCGGCTACGAGGAAGCGCGCAAGGCGTACAACGCGATGATCGACCGGCGGCCCCTGGTCGTGGTCCATTGCTCCAACCAAGCCGACGTGGCAGCCACGGTGGACTTCGCTCGGGAGAACGAGCTCGACCTGGCCGTTCGCGGAGGCGGCCACAGCGTTCCCGGCTTCGGCACCTGCGACGACGGCGTGGTGGCCGACCTGTCGGGCATGCAGCAGGTCACCGTGGACACCAACACGCAGTCGGCGCGCGCCCAAGGCGGCACGACGTGGGGCGTTTTCAACGATGCCACGTACGCGCAGGGGCTCGCCACGACGGGCGGGATCGTCTCCACCACCGGGATCGGCGGGCTCACGCTCGGAGGCGGCATCGGATACCTGGCCAGAGGCGCCGGTCTGACCTGCGACAACCTGCTCTCGGCGGAGGTCGTCACCGCGGACGGCCGAACCGTCACCGCGAGCGAGAAGGAGAACGAGGACCTGTTCTGGGCCCTTCGCGGCGGAGGCGGCAACTTCGGTGTGGTGACGACGTTCGAATACCGTCTCCACCCCGTCAAGGACATCTACGGCGGTCCCATGCTTTACGAGCTGGAGGATGCACGGACAGTCCTGCAGTTCTTCCGAGAGTTCATCTCGAACGCGCCAGAGGAGTTCGGCGGCTTCCCCGCGTGGCAGATCGCTCCCCCGCTCCCGTTCATCCCGGAGGACCGTCACGGCGATGTGTTCTGTGCCTTCGTGGCCTGCTGGGCGGGCCCGCTCGAGCAGGGCGAGAACATCTTGAAGCCCTTCCACGACATCGCGCCCGTGGTGGCCGAGCACGTCGGTCCCATGCCATACCCGGCCCTCAACGCCGCGTTCGATGCCCTGTTGCCGCCCGGCCTCCAGCAATACTGGAAGGCCAACTTCCTCACCGAGCTGAGCGACGAGCAGATCGACGCTCAGATCATGTGGGGCCCGAAGGTGCCCACCGTGAACTCGACGGGACACATCTACCCGATCAACGGGGCCGCTCAACGGGTCGGCTCCGACGAGACCGCGTTCGCCTACCGCGACGCCAACTTCGCCACAGTGATTGCCGGGGCATGGCCAGATCCTGCGGACAACGAGACCAACATCAAGTGGGTCCGCAACTATTACGAAGCCTCGGCGGCGCACGCGGAGGAAGCGGGCTACATCAACTTCATGGCGGGAGACGACCAGAGTCGGATCAAGGCGAACTACCGCGGAAACTACGAGCGCCTGGTCGAGGTCAAGCAGAAGTACGACCCCGACAACCTGTTTCACCTCAACCAGAACATCAAACCCTAGAAAGGCCTGCTACTCGGGCATCCCGAGGGGAAGGCCGGCTCCGGAAGCAGGGAAGCCTCCGTCTGAGCGACCCGCATCCTGCCGGTCCCTAGCCTCTGGGATCGGTCGCTCGCGCCCTCCTCTCTCTCTGCAGAGGGCTGGACGGAGCCTCCGGAGGCGAGCAGACTCTCTTTGGTCGGGATCGAAGGATCGCTCGTGCCAGGCGGAGTGAGGATCGTTCTCGGCCGAGGAACGAGGAGGTTGGACCGATGCGGAGATCCGCTCTCGTCGCGGCGGTGGCGGCTCTTGCGGTGTCGTCGGCGTGCAGCTCCGCAGGGCCCGGAGCGTCCAGCCCTTCGGCTTCGTCCCCGCCCTCTCAGGTTTCTTCCAGTCCGACAGCCTCGGTCTCCTTCGCCCGGCTGGCTTCCGGCGCGGCCCTACCCTCGGTGTGTACGCCGGGCAGGCCGGACCGGTCAGACACCGTCACCTTCGTCAGCGCAGGGCACGCGTGGGCACTCAGTCCCGACGGCAGCCACCTGACCTGCCTGTTCGACGTGGAGGACCCCGGCCCGTTCATCTGGGGCCCGCTCGGGGATCGGGCTCTGGTTGGGAGCTTCGAGGTCAAGGGCCTCCCGGGCGCCCTCACGCTGCCCCCGACTGACCTCCGGTCGGGCCCGACCTCGTGGGGCCGACCTACGGGAAAGTCCATCGCCCTCGTTTCGGCCGATGGCACGGAGCTCGAGAAGGCACACCTGGACGGGAACCCCGTCGAGGACATCACGCCGCTTCGAAACGCTCGATATCTGAGCGTCACCTACCACCCATCGGGCATGGCCATCGCATTCACGGTGGAACGGGGTGGCGGCCAGTCCATCTGGATCTCGTCGAACGAAGGGACCAAGCCAAGGCGACTGGTGTTCTCGACCGAGGGAACGAAGTTCGGAGCGCTGGGGTTCAGTCCCGACGGCGTGACTCTGTACTACGCCGCCGTCCACGCCAGCGGAACCTCCGTCCTCCACGATCTCTCCCTGGAAGACCCGACCGCGGTTGGAGCACTCTGGAGTGCCCCGTCGAGCCAGCAGATCCTCGACATCCGACCCGGGCTCGCGGACGGGGCGTTGGCCTGGACAAGCGGCACGTCGTGCGACAACAGCGTGGTAACCGCGCAAGACGTCAATGGGAAGAAGCTGAGTGTCCCTGGTGGATCGAGGCCCACCCGAGCCCTCGGATGGCTCGATGCCGAGCGGATCCTCGTGGCAACAGGAGGATGCTCCGGACCCATTGACCTGAGTGCGGTCGACGTGTCCTCGGGCACGGCCACGCCTTTGGTGTTCGGAGTGGTCGCTGCCGGCGTCCGGACCCCCGCTCCCACGCCCCCGCCGCCGCTCCCTGCTACGGACGCGAACGTGGGAAGCGGAAACGCCTGATAACGGGCCCTGGGCGGCCGGTCGGCCGCCCCCTCGAACCTGGACCCCCCGTAGTCTCCTCCTCAGCGTCTCGCCTACGGCGAGCCACTGACGAGCCAGGGGGCTCCGCACTGCCCGCTCGCTTCGCTCGCGCGTGCTACGCCCCCTGGACCCCCACTCAATGATCCGCCAGCAGGATCTCGCGGTTCCAGGCGCGACTCCACGAAAGGCCGGTGTCGACCCTGGAACGGCGAGGCACGTTCAGTTCGCGAAGCCACCGCAGGGCCTCGGCGCGGATGTCGGCACGGCAGGCTTCGCACCACACGCCGTGTCCACAGCGGCTGCCACAATCGGACAGATCGACGAGGTCGCGGCCCTCCCCCAGGATCACCCGGGGCTCGGGCGAAGCGGCGACGGGGCTCGAACCCTTCAACCGTCTGGCCGGCACGCTCGGGTGGCCCATCCGACTGGAAGACACGCTGGGATGGTGCCTCTGATGAATCCGCGCCGGCTCCGGGACCGGCCAGAGCATCTCCGGTGTCACCGCCGGCTTGCCCTCAACCCTTCGAATCCGACGCTGCTCCCCTTTTCCGTCCCCCACCGCATCCTCCTCCCAAGGAACTCACCTGCAACCAGGCCATGGTCCTCGCACGGGGGATGGCTGCCAAGCATCGAACGACCTAAGTGCGTCGGCCGAAAGGCCAACTTTCATCGGCACGGCCAAACTCCCTCGCCACGACTGGCCCTCCGGGACCTACCGGCGAGACCCCAGATCGCCGCACGATCCCTCTGGTCGGAAGTGTCCGGACCGGGGGGGAGGCCATGGCTCGCACACCCATCGCCAGCATGCTGCAGGACATTCACGCTGCCCATTCCGAGGCCGAAGCGCGCCGGATGCCAGTGGAAGAGGTTCTTGGTGAGCGGGCCGAGCGCCGCAGGACTCGGCGGGAATTCCTGAAGGAGGCGGGGAAGGCCGGCGCGATGCTGGTGGCCGCCTCAACGCTCCCCAGCCTCCGGACCGTGGCGAGGGCGGCGGGGGGCGCCCCGAATCATCATCGTCGGCGGGGGCATCGCCGGGATGACCTGCGCCTACCGCCTGTGGCAAGCCGGATACCGCTTGACCGTCTACGAGGCGAATTCAGCGATCGGAGGACGCACGTGGACGATCCGCGGACTGTTCGCGGACGGCCAGATCGCCGAGCACGGAGGCGAATTGATCGATACCGCGCACAAGGCCCTGTTGAGCCTGGCCAAAGAGCTCGGCCTGAACACCGTGGACTTGATCGCATCGGAGGAAAACCGCACCGAGGAGACCTACTACTTCAACCGTGGCCGATACACGTACGCCCAGGCCAGCGCGGACTACAACGCCGTCTACCAGGCGCTCCATAAGGATGTATCCGCGGCGAGCTACCCCACGCTGTACAACCTCTACACGCCGCGGGGCTACGAGCTCGACCACATGTCGATCATCGATTGGATCGACCAGAACGTTCCAGGCGGGTCGTCCTCCAGGTTCGGCAAACTCCTGGACGTCGCCTACAACATCGAGTACGGCGCGGAGAGCGACACGCAGAGCGCGCTGAACATGTTGTATCTGATCGGCTACTCAGGCCAGGGACAGTTCCGGATATTTGGTCCCTCCGACGAGCGCTACCACATCGTGGGAGGCAATGACCAGGTCGTGGCGCGCATCGGGGCGATCCTTCCCCCCGCGTCCATCGTGGTGAACTCTCCGCTGGTCGCACTGGCGGCGAACGGCGACGACACGTACACGTGCACCTTCGAGCAGTCTCCGAAGACGATCTCGGTGACGGCCGACCGCGTGGTGCTGGCGCTTCCGTTCACGATGCTGCGAAACGTGGATTCTTCGAAGGCCGGGTTCGAGCCGCTCAAGGTGACCGCCATCGAGAACCTTCCCATGGGGACGAACTCAAAGCTCCACCTCCAGTTCAACAGCCGACTGTGGAATGGGTTGGGCTACAACGGATCCACCTTCGCCGATACCGGCTACCAGAACACCTGGGAAGTCTCCCGCGGCCAGGCTGGCACGAGCGGCATCCTCGTCGACTACACGGGCGGCGACGTGGGCGCTTCGTACGCCGGCTCGGCCGCCCACGGGATTCCATCACAGAGGGTGGTGAACACTGCCCTCAAGCAACTCGAGCCCGTCTATCGGGTCACCCACGCCTACAACGGCCGGGCCTACCTGGACTACTGGCTGGCCGATACCTGGCACAAGGGCTCCTACTCGTATTGGAGGGTCGGCCAGTACACCACGTTCGCCGGCAAGGAGCGAGAGCGGCAGGGCAAGGTGCACTTCTGCGGGGAGCACACCTCGGTCGACTTCCAGGGGTACATCAACGGGGGGGTGGAGAGCGGCAATCGCGTCGCCTTCGACGAGATCCTGGCCGACTACAAGGGTGGGATCTTCCCGTAAGGGCTGCCAGCGGTATCTGTGAATCGGCAAGGTGTGCCGGGAAGAGGAGTTGCGCCTGATCGGAGCCTCGGCCTAGATTCGTGGGCGCTCGAGTCCGCGCTTCGAGGGGTTTCTATCCTTGCCCATGACGAAGGGGGACGTCTGATGAGAGTCCATGCAGCCTTCCGCTCGAGTTCCCATGCTCCCCGCATCCTGGCCTTCACCTGCGCCCTGGCCCTTGCCCTGTCCGTGGCGGGCAGCGCCTCGGCCAAGGACGGGCCGCCGGGGTTCCTCACCGACCAGCCGGCCATGATCACGCCGCTCGCCCCCGGGAGCAGCGTGCTCCCGATCATCACGGTCCCCGAATCCCCGAAGGAGCACAAAAAGGGCGGGTGGCAGTTCGAGGCGATCCCGGACGGCATCGGATTCGGCATCTTCGGAAAGAAGGACGTTCGGATCTACGTCAACCACGAGACCTCGACCGTGCCCTTCCCCTACAACCCGAACAACCCGAACCCGGACAACTCGCTGAACGACTTCGACAACGCCCAGGTGAGCGCGATCACCCTTTCGCTGAAGAACGCCGGAGTGCTGTCAGGGTCGTTCGCGATCCCCAGCTCCGCGAACTACCAGCGGTTCTGCTCGAACTACCTGGTGGGCCCTGCCGAAGGCTTCGACGAGCCGCTCCTGCTCACCAACGAGGAGACCAGCGACCGGGTGAACCGGACCGGGATGGCCTGGCCTCCAGGGCCCGACGCCGGGCAGGCCGGCCTGGCCGTGGCCTACGACCCCGGGACGGGGTCGTACCGATCGATCTACGGCCTGGGCCGTATGAACCACGAGAACAGCGTGCCCATCCCCGGCTACGGGCAGGCAGTGCTCGTGACAGGAGACGACACGTTCGCCGCCCCCTCCTCCCAGGTCTACATGTACCTGGCTGCTGATCGCGATGCCGTGTGGAACGACCAGGGGCATCTGTTCGGCTTCCGCTCGGACGACCCGGCGATCAACGACTACGGAGACCTGTCGGGGAACGCCAGCGTGTCGG
>DASXTW010000180.1:0-21878 GCA_036505215.1 Actinomycetota bacterium
GCAGATCCGGCGGACGAGGAGGCGCATCGCGCGTTGATGCGAGCACGGCTCGATGAAGGAAACCGACAGGCGGCCATGCGCCAGTTCGAACGGCTCCGGGAGGTCCTCCGAGAGGAGCTGGGCGTCGGGCCCGATCCCCGATCCGTCGAGCTGTATCAGGAGATCCTGGCACTGGAGGGAACCGAGCCGTCCACGCCGGCCGAGCGCGCAGCGGCCCACCTGTCGGCTGGCCTGGTTGCCCTCAACCGGATGGACCTGGAGGAGGCCGAGCGGCAGGCGCGGTTGGCTCGGGAGCTGGCGGTGGAGGCAGGCTTGGGACTGGAGCTGGGAGAGGCCAGCGGCCTTC
Organism: Actinomycetota bacterium; assembly: GCA_036505215.1. GTDB lineage: Bacteria > Actinomycetota > UBA4738 > UBA4738 > UBA4738 > DASXTW01. The sequence continues at coordinate 347 of DASXTW010000180.1, forward strand.
TCGGGATGGTTGCGCATTCCCGGGGAGGGTGGCCCGACCTTTTTCGCACGGAATTCCTGGGGATCGTGCAAGAGGCCCCAGAGCTCGCGGGGTTCGTGTTCGACGCCCACCTCTGCCTGGCGGAGTTCTCCCTCTTCGGGACAGAAGGGCCGGAGGAGATCGGAGACTACGCTCGCGAGCTGGAGCAGATCGCAGACCGGTACGGATCGATCGGAGGCAGAGCGCTGGCCACGCTGATGCTCGGAGAGGCCAAGATGCTCCTCGGAGACCTGGAGGGCGCCGAGGCCGACCTGTCACGCGCCGCCGAGCTACACGCGAAGGCGGGGACGACGTCCGGCCGAGCCATGGCCCTGGAGCGACTCGCCGGAACGGCCGTTGCCCGGGGACGGCCAGCGCGAGCCAGGAAGCTCCTGGCCGACGCTCATGCCCTGGCTCTGGCCTCGCCATTGGTGTCTCACCTCGTGGTCAGGGTGCTCGGGACGCGGGTACTGGCGGCCGGAGATGCGACAGCCGCCGCCGATATGGCTCGCACGGCCAGGGCAGACCTGGATGGGAAAGAGGTCTGCGAGCCGTGCTCGATCGGCTTCCTGGTGGCGTCGACGACGGCCTTCGCCAGGGCCCGATCCCTCGAAGAGGCTGCCCGGTCCCTGGACCACGCGGAGCGTGTGGCCGGGATGTGGCAGGGAGGCCCCTGGCTGTCCTCGGTGTGGGAGGCGCGGGGAGAGCTCCGGCTCGCCGAAGGTGAGCCGCGCCAGGCGGCGGCGCTCTTTCGCGAGGCCGCAGACCTGTTCGCCCGCGGCGGCCATCGCCTTGCCGAGGCCCGCTGCAGAGCCGCTACTGAGGCGGCCGAGCCGGTAGCGCCCGCGAGGAACGCTGGGGGAACGCCCGCCTCTTAATCTCCGGCTGGGATACAGGCTGGAGAAAGGAGGCGGTGGTGGCGATCCAGACAGAGACGGAACTGGAGCGTTTCGTCGAGGGATTCCGGAACGAGCACCGCGCGGCTCGGGACATCTTCCTGGGGATCGGCCAGGCGCTCCGGGAGCGAGACGGCGCACGCATCGGCGAGTTGATGACTCAGGCCAACGCCGGGGTCGGGCCTCACATGCGGTACGAGGAGGAGCAGATGTACCCGGCCCTCGTCGATCTCTACGGAGCCGACTACGTCGAGCGCATGCTCGAAGACCACGACCGGGCGTTCGGCGTGGCGGCGAGGCTCATGGAGCTCGCCTCACACGAGCCGATCACCGACCAGGACGTGGAAGAGGGGAACCGGATCATCCAGGGTCTCCTGCCCCACGTCACCGACTGTGACGGACTGGTGCTGGCGATCGAGGTCCTCCCCCAGGACAAGCAGCGAGTGATCTTCACGGCTCGGGATAGGGCCCTGGCAGAGGGCCTCTCGATGATGGAGTGGGGAGAGCGACGCGGGCGCCAACCGATTCCCGTTTCGTAAGCAGGGGGGTCCAGGGGGGTAGCAGCCCCGCGAGCGAAGCGAGCGGAATAGGCTGCTGCGCTCCCCTTGGCGATGAGGGCGATCCGAAGGATCGGGCTCATCGGGAAGATAAGAGAGAAAGGACAAGACGATGGCCAAGATCGGACAGCCGTACACGTCGGGGAACTGGATGGTCAGGGAAGGGAACGAGGAGGAATTCGTCACCAGGTGGACCGAGTTCACCGAGTGGTCCCTGGCGAACGCACCGGGCGCGGAGACGTTCCTGCTCATCCGGGACGCCACCGACCCTCGGCACTTCAACTCGTTCGGATCGTGGGAAGACGCGGGGAACGTCACGGCGTGGCGGGACCGGCCGGAGTTCCAGGAGCGGCTGGCCGCCTGCCGGGCCCTGTGCGACGACTTCAAGGGAACGGACTTCACGCTCTCGGCGGCAGTGGGGGCCTGACCAAGCCGCCGACGGCGGATGCATCCAGCCCGCCTGCGAGAATGCCTCCGATGGCGGGAGTCCCTCAGGCCGAGCCGATCACGCCGACAGCCCCGCGGGCCACCCGGGTCGGGGTCGTGGCGATCCTCGGCCCCATCGCGGCGTTCTCGGTGATGAACGTCGTCGTGAAGATCACCCATCTGGGCGCACTGGCGTTCGCGTTCTACCGCCTGTGGATGGGAGCCGTCCTCATGGTCTGCGTGCTGGGCCTGACCGGACGCCGCCTTTCCTGGAGCATCCTTCGTCGGGCCGTCGCCAGCGGGGTGCTGTTCGGCGCGAACCTTTGTTTCTTCTTCACGGCGCTGAAGCTCACGAGCGTTGCCGACGTCCTGATCGTGGCCGCGCTCCAACCCGCGCTCACGCTGATCGTGGCCGGCCCGTTGTTCGGCGAGCGGGTCGGCGTGCACGAGGTTGCGTGGACGGCGGTGTCCCTGGGCGGCGTGGTGCTGGTGGTCCTGGGGTCGAGCGGCACTCCCGTGTGGAGCCTGGAGGGCGATCTTTGGGCTGTGGGCGCGCTGGTTGCGTGGACCACCTACTGGCTCCTCTCGAAACACGTGAGGCAGGAGGTTCGCGCCCTCGAGTACATGACAGCGGTGACCGTCACTGGCGCCGTGGTGGTCACTCCGGTGGCGCTGTTGTCGGGCCAGAGCCTCGCCACCAGGTGGCAGGACCTTCTCTGGCTGGTCCTCTTCGTGGTGGTGGCGCAGGGCGGACACTCGTTGCTGGCGTGGTCGCACGCGCAGGTGGACGTGTCGATCTCCGCGTTGCTCATCCTGGCCGAGCCGGTCATCTCCGCGGTTGCCGCGCTGATCTTCCTGGGCGAGCCTTTGCCGGCGCTGTCCATCGCCGGCGGGCTGGTGGCCGTGCTGGCTGTTGGGGTGGTGGTCCGGCGAGCCACCCGCGCGGCTCGAGAGGAGATCGTTCCACCGGAAGTCGCCCCGGCCTGACGGTCACCCCGTGCCGATCCGGCCTGCGCAGGCCGCGGTCAGCGACTCGAAAGCGCGATCGCGGGCCGCATTGTAGGAGGCCCAGCCTGCCCGCTCGGGCGGGCGCGGTGGGCAGAGTCGCGTCAGGACGAGCCCGTGGGCAGGGGCATCCAGATCGGGCAGCGAGTCCACCAGCGTGGGGATCGCGTCGTCGGACAGGTTCGACACGTAGGCTGGATCGAACCGCCCGGATCGCTCGGCGAAGGTGACGTTGTGCCGGACCACGATGGCTTCGGGGTTCGCCACGTTCAGCCACAGCAGGCCGACCAGCCCGATCCCCACTGCCACGGACGGCAACCAGGCCCGCCTCCGGGCGACGCCCGCCAGCACCAGGCCCAGGAGGATGAAAACGGCTCCCACCCAGTAGGCGAAGACGGTGGAATAGAGCCGCAGCATGGTGAGCCCGACGTCGGCGGAGGCCAGCAGGATGCCGAGCACCAGGAGGAGCGGCGCCGCCAGGAGCACACCGCGCACCACCGCCCGGGCCCGTGCCCGCAGGACCTGGTCCGCGGGCGGCCGGACGGTCTGGGCCGCGGCCACGACGTACGTCGGACCGGCTACGGAGTGGCCCAGAACCCGGATGCCATGCGCAGCGGCGGCGGGGAGCGTCAGGTCGAGGAGGCTTCGCCGGCCGAGGGAGACACCCAGGGCGAGAAGCCCGGTGGCAGCCACGAGGTCCGGGAGCAACAGCCAGGGGCTGGTGCGAAGGAACAGCCACACGCCGAACACCGGCGCCGCCGCGATGAGCAGGCTTGCTTGCAGCCCGTGAGGCCGCCGGGTCGCCAGCACGCCCGCCGCCACGACGACAACGAGGAGGGCCCCTCCCAGTCCGATGCCGCCGGCCCTGACGGCGACGTCGGTAGCAATGGCGACAGCCGCGACTGCCCCGAGCACGCGCCCGTCGGCCGGCACGGAGACGGAGATGTCCAGCCACTCGAGCTCCGAAGGGAGGCGAAGGTCCTCCGGTTCGGGCATCGAAGCCATACAGGGACGCTACCCCGATCCCTGTGGCAGCCTCGTGGCGGGGATCTGCTGATTCGGTTACGAGACTACCGAGCGACCACGAGCGTCACGAACGTGAGGCTGGCCGCCGCTCTCACCCGGCCGGTCACCTCCCAGCCCCCAGGGGTCGGAAAGATGATCCCGGACGCCTGGAACCCGGTCAGGCCGTAGTCGGATATCACGGCCCGCAGGGGCGGGGCCAGCCCATCGAGCCGGTGGCCCTCGATCGAGAGCCGACCCTTGACGCCTCGCCACCACGGGAACTTCATCTCCACGGAGCCGTCAGGGAGCACCTGGTCCCCGGCTGCGACGACGACGCCGCGAGGCCACAACACCCTCCACAGCATGCCGTTTCCGTGGTTCAAGCCGCTCTTGACCTCGCCAGGAGGGGTCGCCCCGTTGGGCCGCGTCACCGGACACAGCCGGAGCCCCGTCGCAGCAGTCCCGCCCTTCGCGGCGGACGTGTTCGTGTTCCCAGGATGACGCGAGGGAGCGATCGGCGACGACCGATCGGTGCACACCGTCAAGGTGAGCAGGGCCACGAGACCGACGACGGCAACGGGGCGATTCATCTCACTGGTTCAGTACGCCGGCACCACCGGGTTGGTTCCACTCCCTGTCCAGAGGTTCGTAGATGAAGCCGTTCTTACCCGTCGAGGTTGTCCAGAACGGGGCCAAGCAATTCGATCGAGCCCGTCGTGATGGGATCGACCACGAGCTGGGCGTGGGAGATGCCCTCGGCGGCGAAGGAGCGCAGGGCGCCGGCCAGATCCTCCGGTGAGCCGCGAAGTGGCGGCGTCTTCTCCTGCGGTCCACCTCGACGGGCGACCTCGCCTTCCTCGACCTGAACCAGAACCGCGACCGTGCGCTGGAGTGTGGCCGGATCCCTGCCCGTAGAGGCGCAGGCCGCATCGACCTTCTCCCGTAACCGCGCGATCCCTTCCGGACGATTGCCGTACCACGTGAACCAGGCGTTCCAGGCATCGGCGTGCGCCGCCGCCAGCCGCAGCATCCGGGGGCCCGTGGTCCCGATCATGATCGGCGGCCCGTGTGGCCGGAGGGGTCGAGGGATCAGGATACAGTCCCGCACCTGATGATAGCGACCGGCGAAATCGACTTCGCCTTCGCGCAGGAGCCCTCGGATGATGGCGAAGGCTTCCTCGAACCGTTCTACTCGGTGATCGAACGGGAAGCCGAACGCCCGGTACTCCACCTCGTTCCAGCCCGCGCCGAGCCCGAGGATCACGCGACCCCCGCTGATCTCGTCGATCGTTGCCGCCTTCTTCGCCAGCATCGCGGGGTTGTGGAAGGAGGCGCTGGCGACGAGCGGCCCGACCTCGACCCGCTCGGTCACGGCGGCGAGCGCGGCCAGCACCGACCATGCCTCCCACGGGCCGCGCGGTGGCCGGTCCTCATCCCGGAAGAGGAGATGGTCACCGACCCAGATCGAGTCGAAGCCGACCTGCTCGGCCGCCCGAGCCATGCCCCGGAGCTCTGGCCACCGGACCTCGCGCTCCACCTCGGGCAGCTGGATCCCCACCTTGAGCGGCCTGCTTGCACGCGGTGACTCGATCTCTCCCCCTTGGCTCTGGAATTCGGTGGGTGCAGCTTGCCATGATGGACGAGCGTCATGAGGAACCTGGGGGTCGGCTCGTGGATGGAGCGGTGGGGGCGGATCGTCCCCGACCGGATCGCGGTGATCTCCGGGGAGCGGTCCTGGACCTATGGCCAGGAAGCTGGCCGGGTTCGGCGCCTGGCGCAGGGACTGCGCTCGCTCGGGATCGGATCAGGCGACCGGGTGGGTTGGCTCGGCCCGAACCACCCCGCCTTTCTGGAGGTGCTGTTCGCTACCGGGTCCCTCGGGGCCGTGATGGTGCCCCTGAACCATCGTCTAGAACAACCGGCGATCCTTCGGGCGATCGACGACTCCGGGACGGCCATCCTGGTGGTGGAGGGCTCCGTGACCGCGGTGCCGATGGGGGCCACGGTCCGAACGCTCGTGGTCGTGGGTGGCCTCGAGGCCACAGCCGCTGAACACGGTGCCCTGTGGATCGACTATGAAACCTTGCTCGAGCGGTCCGGCGACGATCCGGTCGATGTGGAAGTCAGCCTGGACGACCTGTGCATGCTTCCCTACACGTCGGGTACCACGGGGCAGTCGAAGGGCGTCATGCTCACGCACGGCAACGTCACCTGGAACGTCGTGAACTTCCTTTCCTGTGCGGACTTTCGTAGTGACGACGTCACCATTGCCATCGCTCCGTTCTTCCGGGTCGGCGGAACCGGCGTGAACGTGCTGCCGGTGGTCTTCAAGGGTGGAACCGTCATCGTCCCCACGGAGGTGTCTCCGGATGAGATCCTCCGGTTGAGCGAGAAACACCAGGTCACGGTCGGCTTCGGCAATCCGGACCTGCTCGAGGCGTTGGTTCACTCCTCCCTTTGGCTCACCGCCGACCTGTCCAGCATCCGCTTCATCATGACCGGCGGGGCACCCGTTCCCGAGCGGCTCATCCGAGCCTATCTGGATCGCGGCGTCACCCTGCTTCAGGGGTACGGGCTGTCGGAGGCGGCGCCGCTCGTGCTGTTGCTCGATCCGGCAAGTGCGCTGCGCAAAGTCGGATCGGCCGGGAAGCCGCCACTGTTGGTCGATATTCGCATCGTCGACCCGGATGGCTCCGACGTTGGGTCGGGCGAGACCGGGGAGCTCGTCCTGCGCGGACCCAACGTGATGGCCGGCTATTGGAACCTCGCCGAGGCCACCAGCCAGGCGATCGACCAGGATGGCTGGCTGCGGACCGGCGAAGCCGCCCGGATGGACGATGAGGGCTACGTCTGGATAGTCGATCGGGTACAGGACAGATACGTGTGGAAGGGCCAGACCGTGTTTCCGGGCAACGTGGAACGGGTGCTGATGACCCACCCTGCGGTGATCGAGGCTGGTGTGGTTGGCGTTCCCCAAGACAGGGATGGAGACGCCGGTCATGTTGGCGCGGCCTTCGTTGTGCTCGCCGCGGACGGCCTAGCCACTGAGGAAGAACTGCTCGTCCACTGCGGGGAACATCTCGGCGAGCACGAGGTACCGGCCTCGATCGCGTTCGTCGAACGCCTGCCCAGGAATTCCGTGGGGAAACTCCTTCGGCACGAGCTGCTCGCGGCCGCGCGAGCGCAGAAGGCGTAGCCTTCGGCAGGATGGGCGGCATGACCCGCCTCCGGACGCGAATGGAACCTTCCATCTCCCGTGGGGAGGCGAGTTCCCGTGGCCACGCTACGCCACAGGTATGCTGCTCCCCGATTTCGAGGGGGATCCCGAGCTGGCGCCGATGTAGGCGGGGGAGTCGGTCGGCGTGATCAACGAGGTGAAGCTGGCGGGCGAGATCGTTCGGGACCTGGTTCGCCAGGCTGAGGCGGCTCTGGCCGAGGACTCCGCGCGCTGACGATACGGATCAGGGTGGCGATCCCGAGGACCAGCGTGAGCGCGGCGCAGAGCGCGAATGTCCCTCGAGTTCCCAGGCCGGCGACGAGTGGACCACCCAGTGCGATACCGAGCGGCAGCGCCCCCACGGCCATGGCGGCCCACAACGAGATCACCGGGCCGACGTCGGCGACCGGTGTGGCGTCCTGGATCGCGGTCACGGTGGCGGCGGCCGATGGGCCGTAGAGCAGGCCGCCCAACCCGAAGGCGAGGAGGGCCATGGCCGGCGTCGTCGCCAGGGCGAGGAGAAGGGCCGCTCCTCCCCAGCCAATGATGGCCACCACCAGCACCCACCTGACCACTGACTGTCGGCGCAGGCTCGCCACGGCGATGCCGCCGACCAGCGAACCGACCCCGAACACGGTGAAAAGCTGTCCGTACAGGGTCGGTCCTGCGCTCAGCGTGTGCCGGACGTAGATCGGCAGGCCGACGTCGATCGGCCCGTACAGGAAGTTGAACACGAAGGTCACCGCGATCAGCCAGAGGACCATGCCGGGGACCGATCGGAGGATGCTGAGCCTGGGCCCCGCTCGCTCATCATCCGGGGCCATGGCACGGACCGCGACCGGGATCGTCAGGGCCAGCACGAAGAGGATGGCGAACGAGCCCGCGTCGACCAGCAGCGCCACTCCCGCTCCCGGCCCGGCGATCAGGAGTCCTCCGGCCACAGGCCCCAGAACCTCCAAGCCGAGTTGCAGGCACGTGCCGAGCAGTGAGTTCGCGGCCAATCGTTGTTCGGGCCGGATCAGTTCGTCGATCGCGGTGCGGCGAGCTCCGGCGGCGAGGGTGCGGGTGACCGAAGACACGGCGAGGATCAGCACGTACCACCCGAGTCCGAGGTGGTGCAGCACGGCGAAGACGCCGATGAGCGCGAAGAGGCAGCCGCGGAGCACCGCGTCGACGATCAGGATGCGCCGGCTGCCGATCCGCCATCGACGCAGACCGGCGAGCAGGCTCACCGGGATGCCCGGGAGAAATGCTGCCGTCCCTGCTGCGGCGACGGCGAACGCGCGGTTCACCGACCCGGCGACTTCAAGGGCCAGCCACGGCACGGCGACGGCGGCGATCCCGTCTCCGACCGACGAAAGGAACAGCCCGAGGTACAGCCGGCGCAGATGCGGATTGGCCAGGACCCCGACGTACGGGTGCCTGGTCAGCCAACGGGCGAGGCGGGGCGGTGCGGACGTCGACATGCTTCCCTCAACGCCGGCGCGGGCGCGCCTCGAGCTCGGCGACGAGCTGTTTCGGGGCGACCCGGCGATAGCTCTCCTCGACCCAGTCTTTCAGGACCTCGAGCGGCGGCGTCGTGTCGCGGAAGGGGATGGTCACCCAACCGGAGCGGCCGAGCCCGTAGCCGGTGGGCGCGGCGCCCGGGACGGCCAGGGCCTGCTCGTGTGACTCGTCCAGCTTCACGGTCATCGCGGGTTCCGAGGAGTCCTCGATCCCCAGGAACACGAACACCTTGCTTGCCACCTTGGCCACGTCCTCGTCCCAGGGATGGTCCTCCCAGGCGCCTGGGAGCCCCAGCGCGAACTGGAGGATCCGTCGGCGCGTTGTGCTTGGTCGGGCCATTCGAATGGTCTCTCCCGATCGGAGGCGACAGAATAACGACCGATGCATCACGGCGGAGCGTTGATTTGGCCTACATCGAGGTGAACGGGGCGCGCCTGTTCCATGAGGTGACCGGGGACGGGGAACCCCTCGTCGTTGTCCACGGGTCCTGGTCAGACCACGCTTCCTGGATGGGTGTGGTTCCAGGCCTCGCACGCTCGTTTCGCGTCGTCACATACGACCGGCGGGGGCACAGCGCGAGCGAGGCGCCGCCCGGCCGGGGCTCCAGGCGCCAGGACGAGGACGACCTGGCCGGGCTGATCGAAGGGCTCGGGCTCGCGCCCGTGCACGTGGCGGCCAACTCGTTCGGGGCGAGCACCGCGCTCGGGCTGTCGACCCGACGTCCGGAGCTCTTCCGCAGCCTCGCCGTGCACGAGCCACCACTCATGTCGATCGTGGCGGACGACACAGAGCTGCGGCCGACGATGGGGACGCTCCAGGAGAGGATCGATAGGGTGCTCGGGGAACTTCGAGGAGGTGACTTGAATGGTGGCGCTCGTCGGTTCGTCGAGGAAGTCGCATTCGGGCCCGGCACCTGGGACCAGCTCCCCGATCCGCTGCGCCAGACATTCATCAGAAACGCCCCGACGTTTCTGGACGAGCAGTCGGATCCGGAATGGGCCGCCATCGACCTGGAGTCCTTCGGTCGGCTCGACCGGCCGGTTCTCCTCACACGCGGAGACATGAGCCCTCCGTGGTTCCCCAGGATCATCGAGAGCCTGGCGGCAGCACTCCCGAGCGCACGGACTCACGTCTTCGCGGGCGCCGGCCACGCGCCCCACGTGACCCACCCGGCTGAGTACGTTTCCGTCCTTACGGACTTTCTCGCTACCGGTTGATCGCGCGGTCCTCGATCTCCCAGGCGTGGTCCAGAACGTGCCACGCGGATCGGCGAACGCAGTACCGGGGCGTCCATCGGGTTCCGCCCCGAGGGCCCTTTCGAACCGGCTCGCTCCCCGCCGCCGAGGACAGCGCCTCCAGCATCGTTTCACGCACCCGTGCGAACTCGTCATCTCGAGCGGCCTTCTCGTCGACCTTGTGCTTCGTGCCGATCCTGGCGAGATAGCCTGCTTCGGCCTCCAGGACATGCTGGACGATCTTGTCGATGTCCCGTCCGCCTCCCCGCGGCCCCTTCCGTAGCTCCTTGCCCGACGCGGCATCGACGGCGGAGTCGAACGCCTTCCAGCACGCCTCGAGCAGGTCCTGTGACCGAGCAAGCTCTCGCGCGTCCACCGGCTCCTGGTCGAACTTCGGTGTCCTGCCGGGTGCTCCGAAGTCTGTGGTGGCGTCACCCTCGAGCCGCTCGACCACCTTGAAGGCTGACCCGTCCCTTGGAGACGTGAACCCGAGCTTGGTGCGACGCAGCACTTTCGCGTAACGAGGGACGTACTCCAGGAGCGACCCCAGCGCCGATCCCTCGTCCTTCCCGCTCCGACACCATCCCGGCCATTCGAGCGCGCCAGCGAAGACCCGTTTGCTGCCGATCTCCAGATAGACACGGACCTTGCCTTCCTTCTGAGCCATAACGGGGTTTATACAGCCCCCGGGGGGCGGTGGGAGGCAGACGAGGGCCGCCCCTGGGTGCGATTGGCCGAGGTGGAGCGGTTCGCGGATACCATCCCGATTGGCTCTCGCGGCGGCCGTGAGTTAGAACAGCGGCTCGTCGTCGGGTTCGTCGGAAGGAGTCGACATGCGGGTCGGTGTTCTGGGGACGGGAGGGGTCGGACAGACATTGGCGGCTAAGATCACCTCGCTCGGGCATGAGGTGATGGTCGGGACGCGCGACGTCCAGGCTGCGCTGGCCCGCACCGACGCTGGCTGGGGCGCGCAGGTGCTCTCCGAGTGGCATGCGGACCATCCCGACGTGAAGCTCGGGACATTCGCAGAGGCGGCCGCACACGGAGAGATCGTGTTCAACGCCACGGCGGGGATGGCGTCGTTGGATGCGCTCCGAGCGGCCGGTACCGAGAACCTCAAGGGGAAGATCCTGGTGGACGTGGCCAACCCGCTCGACTTCTCCCAGGGCATGCCACCGACGCTGTCCGTCTGCAACACGGACTCACTGGGCGAGCAGATCCAGCGAGCCTTTCCCGGGGCCAAGGTCGTGAAGTCACTGAACACCGTGAGCATGGGGCTGATGGTGGACCCCGACCAGGTGGCAGGTGGCGATCACCACATCTTCCTCAGTGGGAATGACGAGGGGGCGAAAAAGGAGGTCACTCGGCTACTGCAGGAGTGGTTCGGCTGGAAGAACGTGCTCGACCTGGGCGATATCACCTCAGCCCGAGGGCCGGAGATGCTCCTGGCCCTGTGGCTGCGGCTCATGGGCACGCTGCAGACGCCGACGGCCACCATCAAGGTCGTGCGCTGAGCCTGCAGGGCTCCACGCCGTTGCTCTGGAGCCCCTGTTTAGGCGGCGAGCTCAGAGCGTAGATGCGAGGAAGCCCATCCCTCGAGTGGTTGGGCCGCCCCTGCGATCAACAGATAGGATCTTCCTCAATACCCTCCCACGTAGACAAGGTAGCCGTAGTAGAGGGTCTTGCCGGGGGGACCACCCGACTGGATGGGGTGATTCGGGTCGCCCACGAAGCCATAGGACGCCGGGCGAGAGGCGGCGTCGCTTCTCAGCTTGGCCATGATCTGCGAGGGCGAGAGGGCTGCACAGCCACCACTGGCGATGCACAGCGCCACCGTCCCCGTCACGTGGGGTGTGGCCATGCTGGTCCCCGAGATGGTGTTGTAGCCGTTACGCTTCCACGTCGACAGGATGCACACTCCCGGGCCAGCGATCGTGTGGCCTTCATCGCTGCTGCCGGCGATGGTGAAGTTGCTGAAGTCGGCCGCTGTGTCGTCGACGTCGGTTCGGCATGTCGGGGCCGCTCCGCCTCCCGGTGCCCCATTGAAGTCGGCGACGGCCGTGACCGTGAGGACCTCGTTGTATGCGGCCGGCACCTGCCCGGAGAAGTCCGTATTGGAGTTCCCCGCAGCGACCACGTAGGTAATGCCCGAGGCCGCCGAGTTACAGATCGCCATGTGCATGGCATCATCGTTCGACTGGCCGCAGTTCCCGTCGTCGGACCCCGAGCCGCCGAGGCTCATGTTCGCGACCTTAATCCCGGTTGCAACCCGGTTGGCGGTCACCCAGTCGATCCCGCAAATGACGCTGGCGAAGCTCCCGGAGCCCGCGTTGTTCAGCACGCGGACCGAGTAGATGGGCGCCCCCGGAGCAACACCTACCACACCGTTGGAGTCGTCCTTGGCTCCGATGGTTCCGGCCACATGGGTCCCGTGGCCATTGCCATCGTTGAAGCTGTTACCGGTCGAGCAGTTCACGCCTCCGGCCACGTTCAGGTCTGGATGCGGCCCGGATCCCGTATCGATCACGGCCACCGGTGTGCCCACCGATCCGGATCCGTCGCCCGAACGGGTGCTACTGAGGTCCCCCTCGATGCGGTCGATTCCTGTGGGGAGTGTTTGGTCGACGGCCCGAACGGCACCGTCCCCGGACAGGAACGCCACGCGGGGGTCGGCTCGTAGCTGGGCGACCCGATCGGTCGGGATCGAGGCCGAATAACCTCGGAGCGCCGCCCGATAGACGTATCCCACCGAGAGTCCGTACCTTCGGGCCTGATCGGCCGCGACGACGGCAGGGCTCCCTGCGCCCTGCTTCAGCACGACGATGTACTTCGCGGTGCGCACGGGTCCCGCCATGCCTCGAGCGGGCAGGGCTATTCCCAGCACGACCACGGCAACGACGGCGAGCCGTAACGGTCGCATGGCCACCATCCTCCTTGCTCTGGGAGCGACTCGAACCGTCGGGCTCCGGGAGGTGAAGAAAAACCGGCTGATCCGAGAGTGTCAAATCCAACGTGAGCGGTTGGGCGGCACGCCCTGACTCGCTCGAGAAACGGCAGGGCGCGAAGTCAGTGAAGCCAGAGGGCCGCCGCGCTCTCGCGCGACGGCCCTCCTTGCCTTTGGTGTCGGCTTTGGTTACGCCACAGGACGAACGTTCGACGCCTGGGGTCCCTTCGGACCCTCGGTCACGTCGAACTCGACCTTCTGGTTCTCCTCCAGGTTGCGGTAGCCCGCGCCCGAGATCGCGCTGAAGTGCACGAACACGTCGGGACCATCCTCCTGGGAGATGAAGCCGAAGCCCTTCTCAGAGCTGAACCACTTCACGGTGCCAGTAGCCACGTACGATTCCCCTCCTCTCCTGGCCGTTTCGGACCTGAATGCTGTCCGTCGGCCTGCCGGTATCGAGCCGGCCAGGGAACCGCACGAGAAGCCCCGCGATGAACCCTGCAACTGCGATGGTGATCATAAATCTGTTAGCGACGACGGCGCGCCCGGGTCATGCCCGAGCGGCGGCCCTTCGAGCTGAACACTACCCGAGGCGGGGCGACGGTCATGCCCTCCGCCTTGAACTCCTCGGTGAGCTTGAGGCGGGCCGCCATGCGGCTCACGTCGCCCTGCTGCTCGGGGGTGACCAGGGTCACGCCCATGCCGGTGGCGCCTGCGCGTGCCGTGCGGCCCACGCGGTGAACGTAGCCCGTGTCGTCGGACGGCGGGTCGTAGTTGATGACGTGAGCGATACCCTCCACGTCCAGCCCGCGGGCGGCGACGTCCGTGGAGATCAGCGTGGCGATCTTCCCGGAGCGGAAACGAGCCAGGGTCCGTTCGCGCTGGCCCTGCGAGAGGTCGCCGTGCATGGCCCCGACCGAGAGACCCTTGGCCCTCAGCCTGGCTGCCAGGCGGTCGGCCCCTCGCTTGGTCCGGGTGAACACCAGTGCCAGGCCCGGCTCGGACAGCAGGATCTCGATCAGGGCGTCTACCTTGCCGTGCTCGGAGACAGGGACGAATCGGTGCCCCGCCTCGTCGACCGTGGCCTTGGCGGAGGCGACCTCGTGGCTGACGGGCTCGTGAGTGTAGCGGCGGGCGAGATGCCCGACCGCGCCCTCGAGCGTGGCCGAGAAGAACATCGTCTGGCGCTCGTTCGGGATGCGGCGGACCAGGGCGGCGACCTGCGGCTCGAAGCCCATGTCGAGCATCCGGTCGGCCTCGTCCAGGACGAGAATGCGCACGCCATCCAGGCGGACGAGCTTGCGCGTCGCCAGATCCTCGAGACGGCCTGGCGTGGCCACCAGGATGTCGGCCATGGACACCCCCTTGGATTGCTCGCGGATCGAGACGCCGCCGTACGCGGCCGCGACTCGAAGATGCTTGGCCCGGCCGATGTCGGTGAATTCACCGACCACCTGCGAGGCCAGCTCGCGGGTGGGGACCAGGATCAGGGCCTGGGGGCGCCGGTCGGCGCCTGGCGTCAGCCGCTCTGCGATCGGTAGGGCGAAGGCAAGCGTCTTGCCCGATCCGGTCTGGGACTTGGCCAGGACGTCCCGGCCAGCCAGGGCATCGCCGATGACCAGGGCCTGGATGGGGAACGGTGTGGTGATCCCGCGAGCAGATAGCGCGCGGGCAACCGGCTCGGACACGCCGAGCTCGAGGAAGCTAACTGCGTTATGCATATTCCTCCTTGCGACTCGAGAGTCGAGCCGCGACGATCCGGCGAGGCCTCACTCCAACTACGCCGAACCGTCCACTAGAGGAGGAACTGCGGAAGCGAATCCTCACGGGGCGAAAGCTGATCGCCCGTACACAAAGCATACCAGGCCACACCCGCTCGTCCCCGGACCGATCACTCGAGGCTGCCGTTGGGACGCCCAGCTCAATGGAGGGCCGAGACGAGCTCCTGGATCGAGGGTGAAGGGTCCAGGCCCAGCTCATGCCGGAGGAGCTTCCGGCAACGCTCGTACTGCCGGATTGCCTGACCCTTGTTGCCCTCGGCGAGATATGCGCGGAGCAGGGCCTCATGCGCGCTTTCCCGCAGCGGATCAGCCGCCACAGCGATGATCCCGACTTCGACCGCTCTGGCGCTGTGGCCCAGACGGGACAAACGTCGGCACAGCGTCTCGAGCGCGTGGAGCCGAAGCTCCCGGAACCGCACCCGATCCAGCAACAGCCAATCCTCGTCCCAATCCGGAAGCAGATCGCTCTCGAGCCCGTCGTGCCATGCGATTGTCGAGGCCGACGAGTCAGACGAGTCGATGAGCCGGGCTGCGACCGCTCCGGCTTCCCAGTAGTCGACGCGCACCAGCTCGCTGAGGGAGATGTCGGCGTGCCGGACGCGCAACAGAGGGCAGCCCAGGCTGCGGAGACGCCAGACGACCGTCCGGAGGCGGGCAGCTGCCTGCTGCTCGGTGCCGTCGGACCACAATGTCTCTGCGGCGAGCGTCCTCGAGATGGGCTGCCTGCGCAGAGCCACGAATGCAACGAGGCGCTGGACGCTGTGGGGGAGTGCAACCGCTTCCCCATGCCATCTGGCCTGGAATCGTTCGAGAAGCGACAGGCGTGCCTCAGCGTCCTTGTGCTCGAACGGTTGCAGCGAGCCGGGGGCCTCCACCATCTTTCCCCTCGTCGGACGGACGACCAACCTACAGGGAGTTCGTGTCGCTTCGGGAGTCGGTCGATCGGGGTACACGGCGGAAGCCCGTCCTCACTAGTCCTCCTTTGCCGGGGCCGGCGGCTCGGTTTTCAGCCCACTGCAGCCACCGGGGAGGTACCAGTGGCCTGGTTCTGGAAGCGATGTGGTCGACCGGGCGATGGAAGGGACGGAGACGAG
Source organism: Actinomycetota bacterium (assembly GCA_036505215.1). Taxonomy (GTDB): domain Bacteria; phylum Actinomycetota; class UBA4738; order UBA4738; family UBA4738; genus DASXTW01. The sequence continues at coordinate 16,031 of DASXTW010000180.1, forward strand.
GCTGGTCGAGGACGGGGCGTTCCTCGATCGGGAGCTGCGCGGGCTCGGAATTCGCACGACCGATGTCGAGGTTGCCCTTCGTCGTCAGGGCGCGGAACACATGCTTCAGGTCAAGCAGGCCGACCTGTATCGGTCAGGCGCGATCGTCGTCGAACTGCGTCCTGAGGCGCACGGCGCTTCGCTGAGCGACATCGATCGGCTCGAACGCTAGCTGGATCAGCTGAGAGCAAGCGTGGATCGTCTTGCGAAGGCCGGCTCGTGAGTAAGCTCTGGCAGCACGAGGCGGAGGGGGCGCTCGCCCCTCCGCCTCTAGTGGTGGTTCGTTCGCCTCTTATCTCTGACTATCGGCCCCGACGAGCACGGGCTGCTCCTCCTCCTCGATGATCCTGAGGCCCGGCTCCCGACCCTCCACGCGCAGCTGTGGGAGCCACTGCAGCCAACCGGGCAGGTACCAGTTCCGGCGGCCGAGCAGCCGCATGGTCGCCGGCACCAGCAAGGTCCGCACGATCGTCGCGTCGATGAACACGGCGACCGCGAGGCCGAAGCCCATCTGCTGGAGTGGTCCGAGCCGGCCCGCGGCGAACCCGGTGAACACCGCCACCATGATCAGCGCGGCTCCGGTGATGATGCCGGCCGTCGTCCGCAGGCCGTAGGCCACCGCCTCGCTGTTGTCGCCGGTCTTGTCGAACTCTTCACGGATCCTGGTGAGCAGGAACACGTGGTAGTCCATCGAGAGCCCGAACAGGATCGAGAACAGGAACAGCGGGAGCCAGGCCTCGATGGCTTCGGCCCTCTGGAACTGGAAGCCGAGGGCGTTGAAGAACCCGATGCCCGCGCCCTTCTGGAACACCAGCGTGACGGCACCGTAGGCGGCTGCCACCGACAACAGGTTCATGATGATGGCGGTGACCGGCACCACGATGGACCGGAACACCACCGTCAGCAGGATGAACGAAAGGCCGAGGACGAAGGCCAGGACGATCCACTGGTACCGGTTGGCCACGTCCAGGAAGTCGGTGAAGAACGCCGTGTTGCCACCCACGAGCACCTCGGCTCCATCGACGCCTTTGAAGGCTGCCGGCACGATCGTGCTGCGGAGGTCGCGGATCCCCTGGAACGCCGCGCTGTTGTTGGGATCTGCCTTGAAGAACGCGTCCACCTCGATCGCGGTGCCGTCCTTGCTCGTGATGACGTCCGTCCGCGGCGCGAACGCCTGGTTCCCACCGATCGCCTGCCGCAGCTTCGCCACGGCGGCCTGAACGGATGCGCTGCTCACGTCACCCGTGATCACGATCCTGGTGGGATCCGTCTGCCCGCCTGAGAACTCCCGCTCCAGCGTCAGGAACGCCTGCTTCGACGGGAAGTCGTCGGAGAGCTGGCTGACGTTCTGCGACGTCCCACGGTGGAGCTGGAAGTAGAACGAGCCGAGGCCGCCGAGAAGCAGCAGGCTGGCGATGAGGAAGACGGCCGGCCGGGCCATGACGCCCCGGGTGATCCGGTCCCACACCCCGCCTCTGGGGTCGTACGAGCTTTCCACCCGGGCCCGCTTGGAGAGCCGCGGCCAGTTGATCCGGTCGCCGAAGAGCGCAAGGATGGCCGGCAGCAGCGTCATGGAAGCCGCGAGGGACGCCAGGGTCACCAGGATCGCCCCACCCGCAAGGGCCCGGAAGATGGTCGTGGGGATGATGAACATTCCCAGCAGCGCGAGCACGACCGTCAGCCCACTGAAGAAGACCGCTCGGTTCGCCGTGGCGCCGGCCCCGCCGATCGCCTCGAGCTTGTCGAAGCCCTTCTTCCGCTCCTCCCGGTACCGGGACACGATGAACAGCGAGTAGTCGATGCCGACCGCCAGGCCGATCATCGTCACCATGTTCGTCACGAACAGGTTGAACTCGAAGAGCTGACCGATGAGTGTGACCAGTCCGAGGGCGACGGCGATGGCGAACAGCGCCATGACGATCGGAGTCACGGCGGCCACGACCGCCGCGAAGACCACGATCAGGACGATCAGTGCGATCCCGATGCCGATCGACTCGCCCTTGCGGAGGTCCTCTTCGGCGATCTTGGTGAAGTCGGCCTCGAGCGTCCCCTGGCCGGCCACCTGGACGGTGAATCCGTCGGCCTGGTTGCGATCCGCGACCGCGCGGAGCTTCTCGATGTTCGAGCTCGTGCTGTCCTTCAGGCCGACCGAGACGAGGGTGGTACGCCGGTCCTTGGAGACCAGCCCGGCGGCCTGCTCCGACGAGTGTTCGGCGACGTCGTAGTAGGTGGTCGGCTGACCGACGAGCGTCTCATGATCCAGGGCGGCGATCTGGCCCTTCAGCCTGGTGACCAGCGCCCGGTACGCCGGGTCGTCGACCGTCGACGACTTCGACTGGATGACGAAGAACTCGGTGCTGTCGGCCTTGTTTCCGCCGGTGGTGAAGCGCGCATCGAGGATGTCCTGCGCCTTCACCGATTCGGGTTTGTTGGTGAACTCGATGTCCTGATTGAGGACGCCGCTCAGCCCAACGCTGCTCAACATGCCCGCCGCCACGATGAGCACCAGCCACACCCCGAGGGTGCGCCAGGGGTGCCGGCTGCTGGCTCGAGCCAGGGACTCTGGGCTCAACTTCATGATCTCCCCCCTCCTACTGCCTGAACAAGAGACTTACGGCATATGTTGACACCGTAAGTTACCGATGTACGATGTAAGTGTCAACCGCTGGAGGTAGGCGATATTCCATGGCGAACGTGAAAACCGAGCGAATCTCAGAAGTCCTTTTGGAGAAACCTCGGCGGGAGCCTCTCACCCGTGAACGGATCGTCCGCACGGCCCTTCGAATCATGGACGATGAGGGCCTGGAGGCCCTGTCCATGCGACGCATCGGGCGCGAGCTCGGCGTGGAGGCCATGTCGCTGTACAACCACGTCGAGGACAAGGAGGATATCCTCGACTCGATCTGCGAGGCGGTGGTGGCCGAGTTTCAGGTCCCGCTGGCCGAGGACTGGGCCGATGGTGCGCGGCGCGCCGCTCGCGAGTACAGACGTCTGCTTCTGGCGCATCCAACCGTGATAACGCTCATGACCGAACGCAAGCGTCCCTTCACCAACCCCGAATCCTTGCGGGCCTACGAGTTCGCGCTCGAGGTCTTTCGCACGGCCGGATTGTCCGAAGCCGATGCGGTGAAGGCCTTCCACGTCTTCGGCGGCTACATCCTCGGATTCGTCACCATGGAGCTCGGCTTGATGGTCGGAGGGCACGAGGACGAGGCGCACGTCAAGGCCCACGAGGAAATGGTTCGCATGTTGGAGACTGCAGATCTCCCGCGCATGCGTGAAGCCATGCCGCACTTCGTGGACTGCAATCTGGAAGAGCAGTTCGAGTTCGGGCTCGACCTCCTGATCGAGGGGATCAAGGCCCGGATCGCCGCGACCGAATAGCCCCGGGACGGAAGAAACGGAGCGGCGACCTGTGGCGTGCGGCTGATCAGCTGGCGGCCTGGAGCTCCTTATGCTCGCCCGAGCCAATCGCGACCGGGATCTTCACGGCCCGGGCGCGGCCCCGTGCACGAGCGCGTTGGGAGTGGGCGCGTTCGAAGACGCCGGGTCCTGAATGCAAGTTCTACTTCGCGTGGCTACTGGTATCTGGGCGATTCGAACAGCGCGATGATGTTTCCTTCGCTGTCCTTGAACCAGGCTCCGCGCTCACCGTTCCCGAAGTCCGCGATTCCCTCAACCGTCTTGACCCCCGGGATGTCGTACTCCTCGAACGTGACCCCTCGAGACTTCAGGTCGTCCATCTCCGTGGAGAGATCCTTGGCCAGGAAGCCCATCGCGGTCGCCTGGTTGGTCCCGGCGTACTGCGAGGGGTAGATCCAAAACTCCGTGCCATCCCCTGTCTTGTACTGGACCCCTGTGGGATCCTCGGTGGTCGGCTTCAGGTCCAGGTGATCCGCGTACCAGCTCTTGGCCCGTTCGACGTCGCTCGCCGGGAGCATCGTCGCGCAGCGCTTGGCTTCGAACATTCCCCACCTCCTCAGACTCGGATATGGTGAGCATGGCGGTGTAGCGCTCGCCCGTCAACGTGTGATCTGAACAGGGTTCGCTACAAACGAGCCGTTCGCTGCTAATCACGCTCGCGGATACCTGTGGCCGATTGGATGACCTGGGTCCAATGCTTCGCCACGCCCAAGTGGCCGGCGTCGGGCCACACATGCAGGCGCGCTCCGGGGATGGTCTCCGCGGCGAAGTCCATGGTTTGGCGTCGAACGAGCGGGTCCTGCGCGCCATGCCATAGGTCTACAGGGATGTCGATGTCGGACAGCCGAAACCCCCAGGGCTGCAGCCTGGCCACCCAGTCAGAGACGTACCCGACAGGGCCCTGCCGAACGGACTCGCGGACGGCCTCGAGCCACGGGTGTCGACTCGTCGCGTTCGCCCAGAACCAGCGATCTCCCTCCGGCGTCTCGAGGTCGTCCAGGATCGAAGCGGGCCGCTCGAAGAGGCGGCGAGCCATGGCGTCCTTCTCCGGGAGCAGCAGCCTGGTTGCTTCCTCGGCCCCGACCCGGTTGATGAGCTCGAGAGCCCGGCGGTCCTCGTCACCGAGCTCCTCGAGGGCAGCCGGCCGCTCGGCGAAGTCGTATGTGGCCAGGTCGCGGGTGGATACGACCCCGACTCCGGCGAGTCGCTCGGGGATCAGGGCGGCGCAGGCCGCCGCGTACAGACCGCCCGCGGACCACCCGATCACGTTGAAGAACTTGAACCCGAGGTGGTCGGCCAGTTGAACGAGGTCGGCGGTCCAGCTGCCCACGGTGCGACCGGGCAGAGGATCCGAGCCCCCGAACCCGGGTCGGTCCACAGCGATGAGTCGGACCCCACCCCGGAGGTCTGTCTCGGGGCCGAGGTGCCAGAGTCGCGAGTGGGGCGATCCATGGAGGAAGAAGACCGGAGCGCCTCCCTGGGCGCCCGACATCATGTAGGCGATCTTCCGGCCGTCCGCCAGCCGGAATACTTCATCATCAAGGGGCCAGACGAAGGCCACCTGCGGAAGTCGCTCCCGAAGGGTCTCCCCGCTCCAGTCCAGGTTGAGCGCCCGGCAGCTCTTGCAGTACGTGACGCCTGACTCGGTGAGCGGCGTCCTGCACCGATGACACGCGCCGATGCCGGAGACATGCATCGCGATGGCTTTCGCGCTCACTGATGAGAGGCCGGTCTCCTCGAGCACCCTGTGGGCTTCAAGCCACGAATCGCCAAGAGGCTCCACTTCGCGTTCCTCGACGATCCCCTCTCCGATCGAATCTGCCGGAACGACGACGTGAACTCCGCAACGGACACAGGACACCGATCGTCCGGCATCATGAGCCCCACCCTTCCACCGCCATGTCTCGTTGCGGTCTCGGAGCATGCGACTCGGCGACGATTGTTCGGGGAAGGCTTCAGCGAAGCGGGCCTTTTCCTGTTTCGCATCGTCCAACGGGACCTGCCACCACCCGGCGAATTCCTGGATGGTGGGCTCCCGTCCCAGCTCGCGCTCCACGACCTCCCACGCACGGATGAACTTCCACGCCCTCTCCAGTTGCTTCTCGCGGATGCGCTCCGCGATCTCCTCGTCCGACAGATACGTGACGGGTTCGGAGGGTGGAGTCCAAGTCAATGGGCCGCTCGCAATGCCCGCATCCCGTCGATGCTACTTGCAGGTCGTCCTGGGGCGGCTACGGTCGGATGGGGTGGAGCAACACGATCCCGATCGACTTGAGGTTGGAATGGGAGGGATGGTCGATCCCTGCCGGGCCTCCCCCGAACGTCGCCAAGAGGTTCTCCGTCATCCTTTCGATCGCCGGGGCGGTTCCTGTGCATGGCTTGCCCA
>DASXTW010000181.1:0-31497 GCA_036505215.1 Actinomycetota bacterium
CCACTCTTCGCGCTTGTTGCGGATCAGGTACTCGAGGACGTGGTCGCCCAGCGTTTCGCGCACCAGGTCTGACTCCTCGGCGGCCGCGATGGCCTCGAAGAGGTCCTCGGGCAACGACTCGATGCCGGCGGCTCGCCGTTCCTCCTCGCTCATCTCGTAGATGTTGTTGGAGGCCTCGGGCGGGAGCTCGTACTCGTTCTCGATGCCAGCCAGCCCGGCCGCTAGCATGCAGGCGAAGGCCAGGTAGGGGTTGCAGGCCGGGTCGGGGGAGCGGAACTCAATCCTGGTGGCGGTCTCCTTGCCCGGCTTGTACACGGGAACCCGGACCAAGGCGCTGCGGTTTCGCCGGGCCCAGCAGATGTACACCGGAGCTTCGAAGCCGGGAACCAGGCGCTTGTAGGAGTTCACCCACTGGTTGGTCACCAGCGTCATCTCACTGGCGTGGCGGAGGATGCCGGCGATGTACGCCTTGGCCGTCTTGGACAGGTGAAACTCATCGGTGGGGTCGAAGAACGCGTTCCGCTCGCCCTCGAACAGCGACTGGTGCGTGTGCATACCGCTGCCGTCGACGCCGGCCACCGGCTTCGGCATGAACGTCGCGTACACGCCGAACTCGTGGGCTGCTTCCTTGACCGTGAGCCGGTAGGTCATGATGTTGTCCGCCATCGACAGAGCGTCCGAGTAGCGCAGATCGATCTCGTGCTGCGAGGGCGCCACCTCGTGGTGGGAGGACTCGACGGGGATCCCCACCGCCTCGAGATATTCCACCGTTCGCTTGCGCAGGTCGGTGGCCACGTCGAGCGGGGTCAGGTCGAAGTAGCTTCCCTGGTCCAGGAACTCAGTTCCGTCGGCGCTCTTGAAGTAGAAGTACTCGAGCTCCGGGCCGATGTGGAAGGTGAACCCCATGTCGGCGGCCCGGGCGAGCTGCCGCTTCAACGCCTGCCTGGGATCGCCCTCGAACGGCGTGCCGTCCGGGTCGTAGATGTCGCAGAACATCCTGGCGACCTGGGACTCCGACCTCCACGGGATGATCTGGAACGTGGAGGGATCGGGCATCGCGACCATGTCCGCTTCCTGGATCCGGGCGAACCCCTCGATGGCCGACCCGTCGAAACCCTCGCCCTCCGTCAGGACGGTTTCCAGCTCCTGTGCGGTGATGGCGATCGACTTGAGGAACCCCAGGACATCCGTGAACCACAGCCGGATGAACTTGATCCCGCGTTCCTCGACTGTGCGAAGGACGAACTCGGCCTCGTTGGACAGCGTCATCGATCTCGCCTCCCCTTGCGCCGTCCAGCGTACGACCGGGGCCAGGCTCGGAAGTTACGGGCCGGTAAATTTCGTGCGGCCTAGCTGGTGATCACCTTGCCCTTGTAGTCGCTGTTGCCCCCGGCAGCGAAGGTGAACGTGCCGTAGATCTCGATGTACCCCGAGGCGCCTTCAAACTTTCCACTCCCCCCGGTGATGGTTGAGAGGTCCACCACTGGACCGTCGCCGGTCGTGTCGAATGCGCCTGCGTCGGAGATGTGGATGTCGCCGTCCTTGGTCTGCACCTCGATGGTCCCGGTGTAGCTGAAGACGGTGGGCACGCCGGTGGGAGTGAGGGTCAGAGCTGTGAACTGAAAGTCCCCCTGGATGCCTCCGTTGAGGGTCCCAGCGGTGCAGATGCCGACCGGGGATGCGCATTCAGGACCTGCAACCACATGCGACGTGAGGTGGCCGCTGACAGGCATCACGCCCTGAACGGCTCCGGCCTGTGCGCCCAGGAACGCCACCATCCCCAGGGAAAGAGCCGAAAGAACTGAGACCATCATCAGCAGGCCGCGGCGACGTGGAACGCGGCGCGCAAGCATCATTCCTCCTTTCCTCTCGGCGAGCTCGCGGGCGCGTCCGGTGGTGCCGCCGAGAACCGTCCCTACTTCTACCCCGCGCAGCCGGGCACGTCCGTCTCCACGCGGAACGGGCTGCCCTGCGGGGCCATGAAGGCGGCATAGACAACGGCATCCTCGGTGGCGCTGTCGTTGCTCACCATGAACGGTTCGTGACCGCTCTCGAAGAAGGCCTCGTGTGGCCCGTACGTCTTCGTGCTGCAATCAGAGAAATGGGCCGTGATGTGTCCGGATTCCACGATCACCATCACGAACCCCGGGTGGTAGTGCCAGCCCGAGAATCCTCCGGGATGGTAGGTGATGGTAATCATCTGCTCGTCGACAGGAGCCTTCGTCTTCAGCTTGATCCCGTCAAAGTTCGAGTGGATGGCATTCGCCAAAGTCGCCCGGTGGCCAAGGATCGTTTGCTCGAATCCTCCACCCGGGCTGCCGAGTGCCGTGGCTGTGACGATTCCCAAGACGGCGACACCGACCGCGGCACCGATCAACCACTTTCGTTTGATGCTCATCTCGCCTCCCTCCGTTGGCCGAGCGTCGTTGCGGTCGAAGCTAGTCCCTGGGAAGACTTCTGAACAGATGCACTGAGCGGAAGTTTGCCGGGGCCTGCTCGGTGCTTGGCTAGCTCTGCTCAAGCGCACGTGTCCAGAACGTGACGGATCGATCGGTAGGGTTTTGCATTCGGGCAGCTCGGGTAGCTAGTAGCGAGCCCAACGCCCGCGATCGGCGCCCCGATCGAAAGGAGACGGCCATGCTGAGCTTGCTGGCAATGACCAGCGGTGCCGCCAGCATCCTATGGATCCTCGCGGCGATCCTGGTGATCTGGGGCATCGTCACGATCCTCCGAGGCGGGGTGCTGACAGGCATCGTGTTGATCATCGTCGGCCTCCTGGTGGGCCCGGGCGGCGTGAGCATATTCCGGTAGCGAGCTGCGCGGGTCGATCCAGATAGGCTGCAGCATCCCAAGACCCAGGCGGAGACCCGCCTGGGTCTTCGGTTTGTACGATTCCTCGAGAGTGTTGACGCCGGAGGTCCTGGGGCGGGCCCTGGGGGAGGCGCCTGATCCCGAGCTGGCCCGCATCGCCGTTTCCCGCATGGAAGAGCGCCCGGGAGCGCGGGAACTGCTGGAGCGCCCGGACATCATCCCCGGAGCGGCCCGGCTCCTCGGTTTCTCCACGGCCGCCTCCGACTTCTTCATAGCCCATCCCGAAGAGCTCGAGGCCCTGTCCGATGTCCGCCCTCGCACGCTCGACGAGCTGGTAACGGAGGCCGAGTCGACGGCGCGAGCGTCGGGGCCCAGGGCGGGCGTGCGGAGATTTCGCCGCCGGGCCTCGTACCGCGTGGCCGCGCGCGATCTGGCCGGCGCGTCGGCGGACGATGTGCTGGCGGAGCTGTCTCGCGTGGCCGAAGCCTGTCTGAGGCTGGCTGTGCACGCCACATCGGGTGCCGAGGGTCTTGTGGTCATCGGGATGGGGAAGCTCGGCGGTCAGGAGCTGAACTACTCATCGGACGTCGACGTCGTCTTCGTTCATCGTGCGAAGGGCGGAGAGGCCCAGGAGAGCGCGGGGCGTGCCGCAGCGGCGATCATTGCCCTGCTGTCCGAGCCCACGTCCGAAGGGGTGGCGCTTCGGGTTGACCCGGCCCTACGTCCGGAAGGGAGATCGGGACCGCTCAGCCGCTCGCTCGAGTCCATGACCGAGTACTACGGGAAGCACGCGGCCACATGGGAGCGCCAGGCGCTCCTGAAGGCTCGACCGGTCGCAGGCGACCCCGCACTGGGTCGCGCCTTCGTCGAGGCCGTCGCGCCCTTCGTCTACCCGGCCGTCCTTCCGGCCTCGGCCATCGACGACGTACGGGCGTCCAAGGCCAGGATCGAAGAGATGGTCAGGGCGAGCGGCAAGGAGGCCGTCGAGCTCAAGCGGGGGAGGGGCGGCATCCGCGATGTCGAGTTTGCCGTGCAGCTTCTCCAGCTGGTGCACGGCCGCCGCCACGAGCGTCTCCGAGAGCCGAACACCCTGGCCGCGCTCGAGGCGCTGGCGGAGGAAGGATTCGTCAGCCGGCCCGACGCCGAAGCGCTGTCCGACTCCTATCGGTTCCTGCGCAGGCTCGAGCACCGCCTGCAGATGGTCCGAGAGATCCAGACGCACGAACTGCCGTCGGATCGTCGGGCGCTCGGGTCGCTGGCTCGCTCCATGGGGATTCCGACGGCCGAACATCTGAAGGCCGAATACGCCCGGCACACGGAAGCAGTGAGAACTCTGCACGAGAGGTTGTTCTACCGCCCCCTCCTGGAGGCATTCGCCGTCACGGCGGCGGCACGGCCTGGGGTGGACCGCCCCGCCACCGAGGAACTGCTGGCCGGCTTGGGCTTCGGCGATCCGTCGGCAGCGTACGAGAACTTCGGCAGCATCTTCGAGCCTTCGTCGCGATTGGGGAAAGTTCTGGGCACACTGTTCCCGGTGATCGCCCCGCCGCTGGCTTTCGCCGCCACGCCGGATGCGGCCCTGGTTCGGTTCGGCCGAGTTGCGGAGGGTCTGGCGGGGCATCGCGAGGAGATCGCCGACACCCTGGCCGATCGCCCGGACGCGGCCCGCAGGCTGGCGGCCCTGGTCGCGGTGAGCTCGGTCTTCGCCGACGCCCTGGTGGCCACCCCCGAGCTGACGGCTGCCCTGATGGAGCTGCCAGCGGCCGAACGCCCTCTGTTTCCCGGCGACGCGCAGGCAGAGCTGATCCGCGTGGCCGGCGCGTATGCCTCCGGCGAGCTGCCGTTCCCCGAATCCGGACGTCGGCTGGCCACGGTGGCCGACGGAGTCATCGCCGCCGCGGTGACCGCAGAGGGTCCTCCCCTCCCTCTGGCCGTGATCGGGATGGGCCGGCTGGGAGCCGAGGAGCTGAGCTTCGCCTCGGACCTCGATGTGCTGTTCGTGTACGAGGGTGAGGGCCCGGGGGACTTCGAGGCCGCCTGCCGCGCGGCCGAGCGCATCCTGGCTCGGGTCGCAACGACCGGATGGCACGCGGACACGGACCTCCGGCCCGAAGGACGGGCCGGTCCGTTGGCCCGGTCGATGGCCTCATACCTGGAGTACTGGGAGCGGTGGGCGGAGACCTGGGAGTATCAGGCGCTGCTCCGGGCTCGACTCGTCGCCGGCGACGAACATCTGGCGCGCCGGTTCCTCTCGAACGCTGCCGACTTCGCTTATCCTCCGGCGCTGACGTTCGAGCAGGTTGCTGCGATCCGCCGGATGCGGGTGCGCATGGAGGAGGAGAGGGTTCGCCCTGCCGCGGCCCGGCGTTTCCACTTCAAGCTGGGATACGGGAGCCTGGCCGACGTGCAGTGGGCGGTGGAGCTCTCGTTGATGCGGCATGGGTCCAGCCGGCCGGAAGTGCGGAAGACGAACACCCTGGAGGCCCTGGAGGCGCTCACCGCATCACGGCTGATGGAGGACAGCGTGGCCGCGTCCCTTGGCGAGGCCTACGTCTTCCTCTCGGATGTGAAGAACGCGCTGGAGATCGAGCGGCGTGTTCCGGTCGCCGCGCTCCCGCCCGTCCCGGAGGCCCAGGCAGCCCTGGCCCGGAGGCTCGGATACGTCGAGCAGGCCCGGCACAAGTTCCTCCAGGATTACCGGAGGATCACCCGGAAGGCTCGCCTGGCGATGGAACGGGTGTTCTACGGAGAGGGAACTCCTGCCGGGGACGAGCGTCCGTGATCGGGCCTCCAGAGCCATCCATACCGCGGTACGGCGAGGCGTCCCTGGCCGAGGTCGTGCCGTCCGTCCTCGCCGCGCTGGGGGTGCCGGGCTTCGAGAACCGGCTCCACGTGGAGGCGTTACCCGGTGTCTGCCTCTTGGTCGTCGATGGATTGGGGTGGGAGCTGCTCCAGGAGCACCCGAACGATGCCCCGTTCCTCGCGGAGGCGGCGAGGTCCTCCGGCAGAGCCATCACCGCGGTCTTCCCCGCGACCACCTCGGCCAGCCTGGCCTCCCTGGGGACGGGCCTCCCGCCGGGCCAGCATGGGCTGGTGGGATACACGTTTGCGATACCGGGCCATGACAGGGCCATGAATTCCCTGCAATGGGAGCTGTACGGGATCGGGCCGCCCCTGGACCTGCGGAAAGATCTCCCGCCGGAGGAGTTCCAACCGACGCCAACCGTCGTGGAGCGGGCGGCGTCTGTCGGATTCGACATCACGCTGGTGGGGCCGATCGCCCATGCAAATTCAGGGCTCACCAGGGCCATCCTCAGGGGAGGGCGATACGTCGGCGCCGACGTGCTCGAGCAGATGGTCGAGGTCCTCCAGGCGACACTGTCCCGAGACGGCAAGACCAGCGCGTACGCCTATCACCCGTTCCTCGATACGTTCGGCCACCTCAGAGGGGTCTCGTCGGATGAATGGCGAGAGCACCTGCTCAGGGTGGATCGCGCGGCCCAGGCCATTTTCGAGCGGCTGCCGTCAGGTTTCGGCCTGGCGGTGACCGCCGACCACGGCATGGTGAACCTGGGGCCGGAGGACCGGATCGACGTCGCCGACGCGCCCGAGCTGATGGACGGCGTTCGATTGCTCGCCGGCGAGGCCCGCGCCCGACACGTCCACGTGCGGACGGGGGCTCGCGATGAGGTCCTGGCCGTATGGCGGGAGAAGCTGGGCGACAGGATGTGGGTGGTCCAGAAGGAGGAAGCGATCGCGGCCGGATGGTTCGGACCGAACGTGCTGGAGCGGGTCCTTCCCCGCATCGGGGACATCGTGGCCGCGGCCTTCGCGCCGGTGGGTGTCTTCCAACGGGAAGTGGATCCGCTGCAGGCCACGCTCATCGGCCATCACGGGTCCATGACCCCGGCGGAGCAACAGGTGCCCTTCCTCCTGGTCAGACGATGAGGAAACCGCCGGGACCGACCGCCCCGAGCCCGCCCGCGGCCCTCGGCAGGCGGGCCACCCTGGCAGCCATCGCCGCCATGGTGACGGCCGGGGCCTGCTGGGGCCTCGCAGCCGTCATGGCCAAGACGGCCTTCGATCGAGGGGTGCCTCCCGTGCGCATGGCCGAGGCCAGGGTGGTGGTTGCCTTGGCCGTGCTGGCGGGCCTCCTTGCCTGGAGGAAGCGAGAATTACTTCGGCCACCCCCCGGAACCATTCCGATTCTGATCGCCTTTGGCCTCTCGGTGGCCGCGGTGAACTCGACGTACTACATCGCCATCGACCGGCTTGCGGTAGGAGTGGCCATCTCGCTCCAGTACACCGCTCCCGTCCTGCTGCTGGCATGGGCAGCGATTACCGCGAAGGGCGGAGCTCCCGGCCGGGTGGTCTGGGTCGCCGCGGGAGTCACGCTCGCGGGAGCCGTCCTGGTGAGTCGAGCCTATGGCGGGCTGAGCCGTGTCAACGGTATCGGCTTGCTCGCGGCGGTCGGCTCGGCCGTGACCTTCGCCACCTATCTCCTCACCGCGGGCCGGGCAGGACGACGGGGTGTCCCTCAGGCCACCGTGTTGTTCTGGGGGTTCGTGGTCGCCGTCCTGGCGTGGAGCGTGATCGCTCCCTGGTGGTCCTGGCCGGTGGGAAAGCTGGCCGAGGCCAAGGTAACGCTGTCGGTGCTCGGGGTCGGGATCGTGGGGACGCTGATCCCGTTCTTCCTGGCCGTCGGAGCTCTCCGCGTTCTTCCTCCGGCCACCGCGGGCATCGCAGCCACGGTCGAACCTCCGTTCGCCGCGGCCTTCGCCTGGCTGTTCCTGGGGCAACACCTGTCGCTGGTCCAGATCGCCGGAGGGATCCTGGTCCTGGCGGGGGTGGTACTCGCCCAGCGGACCCCGGTGATGCCGGAAGCGCTTGCCGTCGAACCGGTGTCGTGAGGGTGCCGGTCGCGCCGATCGCCCTAGTCAGCCGGCCGGCGGACCCAGTGGATGTCCAGGCCGGCGAACCTCCTGAACGCCTTGAACGTGGTGTCCGGTGGCGGCGATGGAGGGCGGTGGGCGGGTTCTGCAGGCGCCGGCTCGCCTCGGACCTGGGGTGCCGGCTTCGAAGGTGTTCTCTGGCTCGTTCTCGCAGGCCATCCGATCTTGCCACGCCGTGGCCGAGGTGCTCGCTCGATTGGAGCGGTGACCGGCGGCACGAGATGGCTCTGAATCGCCGTCGCGGGCTGGTCGATCTGCGTGCTCGATGCTGGTTGCCAGATGGCGATGGACTCATACAGCGGCGAGCCGCAGACCTCGCAGGCGGCCGCGGGCCGCGAGCGGAGGCCGCACCACACGCACTGGACGTCCTGGTCCGAAGCGGGCTCGCCCTCGGCAGGACCGGATCCGAGGATGGCGACGAGGCCACCCTCGGTCGAGGAGAGCGGCCTCCACACTGAGATTCCCGATGGCGGCAGCGGTAGCGGCCGCGCCTTGCTCATGGATCCTCCTGGGCCTGACGACGCAATCTTTCACTACAGGTATCGCTCGGTTGGGGCTCCGGCTTTCCCGTCCCAAGGGCGATTTCCCCCTGGCCCTTTTGCCTAGGGCGCCATGCGTGATGATTGGCCATATGCGAAGAGCCGGCCTCGGATGGCCGGCTCTCGCGACTTCAACTGTGAGCTATGTCTTCCCACTCACAGGTCGTAATAGAGATAAAACTCCCAAGGGTGAGGCCGAAGTCGCACTTGGTCCAGTTCCCGCAGCCGCTTGAACTCGAGCCAGGTTTCGATGACGTCCTCGGTGAACACCCCGCCCTCCAGCATGAACTGGTGATCGGCCTCGAGGGCGTCCAGGACCTCCTCCAGAGAGCCGGGAACCTGCTTCACCTGGGAGGCCTCCTCGGGCGGGAGGTCATACAGGTCCTTGTCGATCGGGTCGGGCGGCTCGATCTTGTTCTTCACGCCGTCCAGGCCCGCCATCAGCATGGCGGCGAAGGCCAGGTACGGGTTGCACGATGGATCTGGTGAACGGAACTCGATCCGCTTCGCCGCCGGCGTCTTGTAGTACACGGGTATGCGAGCACAGGCTGATCGGTTGCGCTGCGAGTACACCAGGTTGATCGGGGCCTCGTAGCCCGGGACCAACCGCCGGTACGAGTTCGTGGTCGGCGCGGCGAAGGCCAGGAGCGCCGGCGCATGGGCCAACAGCCCGCCGATGTAGTACTTGGCGGTGTCCGAGATCTGGGCGTAGCCCATCTCGTCCCAGAACAGGTTCTCGCCCCCGCTCCACAGGCTCTGATGGGTATGCATGCCGGAGCCGTTGTCCTGGAAGATCGGCTTGGGCATGAACGTGACCGTCTTGCCGTTCTGCCGGGCCGTCTGCTTGACCACGTACTTGTACTTCATGACGTTGTCGGCGGTCTTGAGCAGCGTGTCGTAGCGGATGTCGATCTCGGCCTGCCCGGCGGTGCCGACCTCGTGGTGTTGGACCTCGACCTGGATGCCGACCTTCTGCAGGTTCAGGACCATGTCGGTGCGCAGGTCCTGGTAGTGGTCCATGGGCGGAAGAGGGAAGTAGCCCTCCTTGTACCTGGGCTTGTAGCCGAGGTTCCTGCCGCCCTCCTCGGCGCCGGTGTTCCAGGCGCCCTCCACCGCGTCGATGTGGTAGTAGCCCTCGTGTTGGTTCTGGTCGAACCGGACGGAGTCGAAGATGTAGAACTCGCACTCCGGCCCCCAGTAGCTGGTCTCGGCGATCCCGGTCTGTTGCAGGTGCAGCTCGGCCTTGCGGGCGATGCCCCTGGGGTCGCGCGAGTACATCTCGCCGGTCACCGGGTCCTTGACGAAGCAGTGGAGGACCAGGGTGGGGACCTTGAGGAAGGGATCGATGTAGGCGGCCGCCGGGTCGGGGACCAGGAGCATGTCCGATTCCTGGATCTCCTGGAACCCGCGGATGGAGGAGCCGTCGAAGCCGTAGCCGTCCTCGAAGCCGTCCTCGGTGAGCTCAGCGATGGGGACGGAGAAGTGCTGCATCAACCCGGGAAGGTCGCAAAATCGAAAGTCGACGATCAGGGCGTCCGCGTCCTTGGCCAGGGCGAGCACGTCCTTGGGGGTCTCGGTTTCCTCCGCCATGCCAGAGCTCCCTTCCTCGTTCGGGACGCAGGGAGCGTAGCGGCTGGCGATTGCCCCGGAGTTTCACTCACGTTAATTCCGTGTGAATCCTTCGGCAGAGTTGAGAAGTTCAGCGGTGCCGGCGGGTGTCCTCTTCACAGGGCACACGGTCGATTTTGGAACCCCGGCCGGCCTGTCGGCTTACCTCAAGTGCCGGCCCCGCAGCCATCAGACACATCGCCTGGCATCCGCGCACGTCACGTTGTCACCGCAACAGGTCAGGAAATTGATGTCGATGCAGATGAACCCCGACCCGAATCGGTCCGTGCAATCTGTGTCTGTCTCGCAGTGAATGCAGAGTATTCGCTCCACACATATGCAACCGCCCCCGCCGTGATGTGGCGCGTAAAGACGGCAAGGGTTGTTTGGGTCCGGACACTGCGCCTCGTTGTCACAGTCCAACGGTGGGCAGCCTGGAGATGCCGCGAACGCGGGCGTGCGGATAGAGCTCACGACTGGTGCCGACCACGCGACAACCGTGCCCGCTCCGACCCGCTTGAGCGTTCTGCGGCGAGAGACGTTGCTCCCCTTCGCTTCTTCCAAGGCGTTACCCTTCAGTGGGTGGCTGAGAAGCCAGGGGAAGTCGAACATCAGGCGCGCAAGCCCGCCTCATACTTTCGCGGCACGTTTCCTAGGCGAGCGCGCCCCGATCACTGCGGAAACTTCTGCCCGACTCGCGGACATCTTTACACTGCCCCCGACCGACGCCGATGGATTGTGTGAAACGGAAGGTATCCTGAGGGACGCAGCCGGCAGGCCCTACCTTTCGTAGGCTGGGGTGAGAAACGGTGAGCGAGGGAAGGAATCTGGAGCAATGAGAGGTCAGCACAGGGCCAGGCGGCTGGGACGGGCGACCACGATCTTCCTGGTCATCCTGGCCCTCCTCATCGCAGGGGTCGCCGGCACGGCGTTCGCGGCATACCGCTACGACCAGGCCAGGGCGGGTCGAATCCTGCCGGGGATCACGATCGAGGGCGTTCCCGTCGGCGAGATGACCCGCGCTCAGGCGCTCAAGGCGGTGTCGGCGAAGATCCAGGAGACGCTCTCGAGCCACATCACCGTCCAGGCCGCGGGCAAGGATTGGGATCGGACGCTGGCCGACCTGGGACTCGCTGCCGACGTCGAGAGCCCGGTCGATCAAGCACTGAGGCTGTCAGCTTCGTACTCCTGGCTGTCGCGCACCTACCGACGAATCGCCGACAAGCCGATCTTTCGATCGTTCGACGTGTCCTACACGCTGGGGCAGGACCCGCTCCAGCAATTCGTTGACCAGGTCGGAGAGGCTCTGGCCGTGGCGCCCCGGAACGCCAGCTACGGTCTTGCGGGCGGGAAGATCCAGAAGACCCACGCGAAGAGTGGTCGGGCCCTCCGTCCGAAACTGAGCCTCGAACTGCTGCGGGACGCGATCATCAATCGGCTGCCGGCCGTGGAGCTGCCGGTCCGGACGGTCAGGCCCAAGGTGACGAACCAGAAGGTCGGAAAGGCCATCATCGTCAACCTGTCGAGCAACACGCTCACGCTCCTCGACTCCTTCAAGTCCGTCAAGACCTATGGGGTGGCGACCGCCATGCGGGGCTACCTCACGCCTCCCGGGAGCTGGCACGTGATCGCGAAGGTGATGAACCCAACGTGGCACAATCCGGCTCCGGACACGTGGGGGAAGGGCGAGCCCTTAGTGATCCCGCCCGGGCCCAACAACCCGCTCGGCACGAGAGCCCTCTACCTCGACGCCCCAGGCATTCGGATCCACGGCACGCCCGCGGACTACTCGATCGGAACGTATGCCTCTCACGGGTGCATCCGGATGCACATCCCCCAGTCTGAGGCGCTGTATCCCCTGGTACCGGTGGGAACTCCCGTGTTCATCATCGGGGCTCCGCCATGGGGGATCACGAGGAACCCTGGCACTGCCGGCACCTGATCCTGGGTCCCCTACCTGGGCGTATTCCTCTGGGCGAATGGCGCTCCAAGGAGGCCTCGCGCTAAGCTCCCGCAGGGAGGTGGTGCAGATGTTCGAAAAGGCAACCGCGCACGCAACCATAGCGGTGACGGACATCGATCGAGCCAAGAAGTTCTACGGCGAGATCCTGGGTTGCAAGATCCAGGACGAGCGGTCCGATGGCGTGACGTATCAGACGGGCGGGACCTGGTTCCTGGTCTATCCGTCCCAGTTCGCCGGGACGGCGAAGAGCACCTACATGTCATTCGAAGTCGACGACCTGGACACCGCGGTCAAGGAGCTTCGGGATCGCGGCATCGTGTTCGAGGAGTACGACATGCCCGGGCTGAAGACGGTCGATGGCATCGCCGAGATCCAGGGGGTCCGTGGGGCCTGGTTCAAGGACCCGGATGGAAACATCCTCGCCGTTGGGGAGCGGACCTGATCCAGAGCCTTTCGAGGCTCACTTTCGGGTAAACGCGGCGGCCCAGGTCTCGGGGCCGATCACACCGTCCACGTCCAGTTTCTCGGCCCGCTGAAAATCGAAGCAGACGCCCTCGCTCTGAGGGCCCATATTCGCCATCCACGTCGATGGCGAAACCGAGCTTCGCCATCTGGACCTGCCATTCTCCGCACCTCCGCGCACTGGACTCCGCTGGCGGATCTCGTCGCCGGCGAAGGGAGAGTCCTCGATGTGAAGGGCGCTCGGCGTCGCTCGCAGCCCGATCGCGCTGCCCCACCCCCGAGTCGTCCAAAGGACCTGGATCGGCATCCATTGCATCAAGGTCCCACCAGTGCGAGACGATCTTCAATGAGAAGGACCGGTGCAGGAGCCATGATGTCCTCTCAGCTAGGGCGAACCCTTCTCTCCCGACGCTCCCTGTCGGCGGACCAGCAGGACGCTACCACCGACGAGACGGGGAGCTACGGGGAGCTCATGGACGCCATCGACCGGATCCGGGAGCCGGCTCAGGCAGAGGCTCGGGACCGTTCGCTGTCGAACGCTGTTGTGGATCACCCCTCACTCCCGGAAGAGGAGTAGCCCGCTCCTCCGATCGCACGACCTCACGTCGTCGGCCGAGCTCTGACGGCGATCACCCTTCGGCGGGACTTGCCTTTTGCAGTGCGCAGGAGTAAAGCACGCAAAAGGGCGGCCGAACCGATCCCGGATCCTCATCCGGGAGGGAGGAGGGGCGTATGGCCACATTCGTCAGCTTGGTCAACTGGACCGAGCAGGGTATCGCCAACTTCAGGGATACCCCCAAGCGGGCGGACGCGTTCACGGAGTTGATCGGCAAGTACGGGGGAACCGTCAATTCCATTTGGTGGACGCTCGGTCCATACGACATCGTTGCCGTGGTCGAAGTACCGGACGACGAGACCATGACGGCTGCGGCGCTCGAGCTCGGCTCGCTGGGGAACGTCCGGACGACCACGCTTCGGGCATTCGGCCGGACGGAGATCGAGACCATCATCAAGAAGACCGGCTGATCCGGTCGGCAACGCGAGAAGCGCGAAGGCCCTGGCTGCGAGCCAGGGCCTTCGCTTTATCGGGGCGCTCGTTCGAGGGGACTCAGGGAAGGACGAGCGCCCGGGCCACCGCAAGCTGCAGCTTGGATCCGGGCTTGAGCTCGAAGGGATTGTCCTGGTTCACCGGGAGATCGATCATGCGGATCTCGATGCTGTACGGCGTCCGGATCACCCGGCGCAGCCACAGGGTCCCGATCCCCGGCAGCTGGATGGCCGTGTTCGGCGCGATGCGCTGGCCCATGAGGCGGCCGGCCACGACGAGGTTCACGAACTGCGAGCCCGCGTCCGAGAAGGCGACGCCGGAGCCGTCCTTGGATGCTCGGGCGACCGCCTTGACCAGATCGGCAGTTACCAAGCCTCCCAACAGGCTGACCGACTCGATCGACGAGGTCGTCTGGGATGTGGCCGATTTCGAAGTGACCGTCCCCGTCGCGGTGTCCTTCACCTCGCCCAGTTGGAATGCCGGTGGGTGGGTCACGGCCGCCAGGTCGTTCTCGACGACCTTGCCGCCAGTTCCCGCGCAGGGCATGTAGACGATCGCGCTGGGACCCGACTGGATCCTGCTTCCTTCGAAGAGCTTGTGCCCGTAGGCCTGGCCTCCCACGATGGCCGCGATGGTCGGCTTGAGGGCGCTGTAAGCGTGGGCCATGACGAACTGCGAGCCGACCGGGATCCTCAGCGGGTTCATCTCCGTGATGTACACGTGGATCCCGTTGACCGCGAGGAACTCCAACGACCCGACGTTACCCGTGAACTGTTCGTTCAGGACCGCGTACCCGAAGCGCGGCAACGTGATCCTGGTATTGGGCCCGGGCGCGACCTCGAGGGTTTCCCCGAACACGACCACGTTCGTCAGGGAAGAGCCTGCCGCGCTCGTCCGCATGCCGCCGGCGTCCCGGATGGTGGCGCTCACCGCCTTGACCCTCGACGCGGTGATGCGTCCCTGGAGCAGGTTCGCCCGGTTGACCACCGAGGTGGTGAGCGTCTTGGTGACGCTGGCGTTCTTGATCGCATCGCCGGAGGTGTTCACCGAGCCGCTGTTCATGTTCTCTTCACTGTTGCTCCCCATCGTGTTCTCGACGTGCGTGCCGGGCCTGGCCTGGCAGCCGATGGTGGTGTACGCCGTCTTCCCAGTCATTGCGGTCTCGCCCACGAACGAGTACGAGCCGAATGCCTCGCCGAGGAACAGGCTTCTCGTCGACGCACCCTCAGCCCGCGAGGCGAGTGAGATCGGCAGGGCCAGAGCCAGCGCCGTGGAGATCGCCGCCGATACCGTCGCTCTGATGCTCCGCCGCATGGTGACCACCTCCTCCTGACTAGTTACTTGCAGCTAGTCCGATCCTGCCCGGTTCCACGGGCGGCAACCTCGGGCAGAAGGGGGGTTTTCGCGGCAGCTCCCGGCTGGCCGGTGCCGGGCCTTCCGACGTAGGGGGCTCGGCTCAGGCCTCCAGGGGAGCTCTTGGCTCGGCCGCGCGGTATCCGACGCCGCGCACCGTCTGGATGAGCCCTTCGTGCTCGGGCCCGAGCTTGGCTCGAAGCCTCCGGATGTGCACGTCCACCGTGCGCGTGCCCCCGTAGAAGTTGTAGCCCCACACCTCGGAGAGCAGCTCTCCCCGAGTGAACACACGACCCGGTCGCTGGATCAGGAACCTCAGGACCTCGAATTCCTTGTACGTGAGGTCGAGGACCCGGCCGCTCACGAACACCTGATAACTCTCGGTGTTCATGGAGAGCGGGCCGAGACGGACGACCGCCTCGCCCGCACCGCCGGTGCGCCGGGCGAGCATGGCCAGCCGGAGCTTGAGCTCGGCCGCGGAAGCCCCGGAATGGATGAGCTCGTCGGCCACCTCGTGCCAGGGGAACCGTTCGAGGTCGGATCGGGTGAGCAGCGCGACCACGGGGACCTGGGCCCGGCTGGCCGCGAGGAGGGAGAGAAGGCGGTACGCCTGTTCGGGGTTGTCCTCTCCGTCGCAGACGATCACTGACGGGGAGATGTCCGGGAGGTGGGCGAGGGAGTCGGGCGCCAGCGGCTCCGTCTTCACGTCGAGCCCAAGGCTCTGCACGGCGGGAAGAGCGTCGGCGGGGGAGCGATCGGTGAGGAACACGATCCGTCCCACGGCGAGGCGAGGGTAGCAGACGATGCTGCCCCACCGAACCCCCGGTACCCTTGGCTTGTGCACCCGGTCATTCGTCTCTGGTCCCGTCCGTACTCCGTTCCGGTCCAGTCGTTCGAAGTGATCACGGCGGACGGGGTGCGGCTCCGCGGTGACCGTCTCGGCCGGGGAAACCTCGCGCTGATCTTCTGTCACGGCTTCCTGGGCTGGCGTAGAAAGGCGAGGTTGGTGCTGTTCCAAGAATCCCTGGCCCGGTGGTTCACGGTCTACGCGTTCGATCTGAGAGGCCACGGAGAGAGCGACGGCCAGAGCGCCTTCGGAGCGGTGGAACATCTCGACGTTGACGCAGTGGTCCGACGGGCACGCGAGGATGGCTTGACGAAGGTGGTGACCCTGGGCGGATCGATGGGCGGCATTGCCGTCATCCGTCACGCGGCCCTCCTGGGAGGAACCGACGCCGTGGTCGCCGTCAGCACTCCCGCCCTGTGGGACGGCCACGACTCCGATGCGGTGCGCAGGTTGGCCTGGCTCACCGCCAGCCGATACGGGCGATCGTTCCTTCGTTCGGCCGGCGTTCGGGTCGTCCCTGCGTTCAGTCGTGTGGAGGCTCCGGCCGACCTGGTGGGCAAGATCTCGCCCATCCCGCTGGCCATCGTCCACGGACGGGATGACCACTTCTTCGACGAGGAGCAGGCCTGGCTGTTGTACCGTCGAGCCGGCGAGCCGAAGCGGCTGCTCATGGCGGCGCGTTTCGGCCACGCCGAGGACGGATACACGCCGGCCTTCGCCGAGCAGATCGCCCGCGTAGTGGGGGAGATGGTCGGCTGATGCGGGTCCGCCTGTTCGCCGCCCTCCGCGAGTTGGCCGGAACATCGGAGTTGGACGTCGACGCGACAGACGTGGGGTCTCTTCTCGACCAGCTCTCCGAGAAACTCGGCCCGGAATTCGAGCGCATCATGCGCGTTGGGACGATCGTGGTCGATGGTGAGACGGTGGGCCGAGACCGGACCCTGGAGCCGGACGACGAAGCGGCCCTGCTGCCGCCGGTGTCCGGCGGCTGACATCCGAGAGGAGGAACCCGCGATGCAGATCGGGATCGGACTGCCGAATCCCATTCCCGGCACGGCGGGCGAGACGCTCATCCGCTGGGCTCGCCGCGCGGAGGAGGCAGGGTTCTCGTCCGTGTCCACGATCGACCGGATCGTCTACCCGAGCTATGAATCTTTGATCAGCCTGGCCGCGGCCGCAGCGGTGACCGAACAGATCGGGCTCATGACCAACGTCCTGCTGGGGCCGACCAGGAATCCCGTCCTCCTGGCCAAGGAGGCGGCAAGCGTCGATCAGCTCTCCGGCGGCCGCCTGACGCTCGGGCTCGGCGTGGGGTCACGGGAGGACGACTTCGAGGCGGCGGGCCAGGACTTCCATACGCGGGGGAAGCGGTGGGACCAGGACCTCGAGCTCGTGCATCGAGCCTGGAGGGGCGAGCCGATGGGCGCCGGCAAGCCCGTGGGCCCCCGGCCGGCGCAAGGGGATCGGGTGCCCATCCTCATCGGGGGGATGAGCGACCCCGCTATCGAACGGACCATCCGGTGGGGGATCGGGTGGACCGTGGGTGGCGCCCCGCCAGAACGCGGCGGACCATTCGCCGAACGCGTCCGGAAGGCGTGGAAAGAGGCCGGAAAGCAGGGCGAGCCCAAGATCGTCGGGCTCACTTACTTCGCGCTCGGAGATGGGGCCGAGGAGAAGGCCGCCGCGTACCTGACCGACTACTACGGGCAGTACGGCGCGGCGATCGCGCAGGGCATGCCGAAGACGGCCCAGGCGCTCGAGGAGACTGTCTCGAAGTTCGAGGACTACGGCTTCGACGAGTTCTTCGTGGATCCGACCGTGGCAGACCTGGCTCAGCTGGACGCGGCGGCAGAAGCGGTTCTGTAGATCCGACCCTGTTTTCAGGCCTTGATGACGTCCTCGCAGTCGGGGTCTTCGTCTCCGTCCTGGAGACGGGCCTCGCGGACGTGGATGCCGCACTCGGTCTTCAGCAGGCCGGACCACCGCCCCGCACGCTCGTCCTCGCCGGGGAACACGATGCGGGTGCAGGGCGCGCATCCGATGGATGCGTAGCCCAGGTCGTACAGCGGGTTCCGAGGCAGGTCGTGCTCCTTGAGATAGCTCCAGGCATCGCGGCGGGTCCAGTTCGCGATGGGGTTGATCCGGACCAGGCGGTGTCCGCTGTCGAGCTCGGTCTGGGAGACGATCGGGGTGGTTTTGCGAGTCCAGGCCGAGTCCCGGCGCATGGAGGTCATCCAGGCGTCGTAATGGCGGAGTGCCCGATCGAACGGGATGACCTTGTTGAGCTCACAGCACATCTTCGGGTCCCGTTCGTACAGGCGGGCGCCGAACTCTCGCTCCTGGGCCTCCACGGTGTAGTCGCCGACCAGGTCGATCACGTTCAAGCCGAAGAGCTCGGTGAGCCGTTCCTTGAACGCGAGGGTCTCCGCGAAGTGGAAGCCGGTCTCCAGGAACAGGATGGGGACGTCCGGCTTGATCTGGGTGGCCATGTGGATCAGGCAGGTTCCCTCCGCCTGGAATGCAGAAGCGATGCCGATCCGGTCCAGTCCCGAATCCTCCAGAGCCCATCGCACGATGTCTGGGGGCGAGGCCCCTTCGAACTCGACATTGAGGTGACGAACATCCTCTTCGGCTAGGAGTGTATGCATCGCTCTCCTCGAAGGGACCGGGCAGGGTGGATTGGGGTCCCCGGAGTATACCCGCGGGGCCAACCTGTTCAACCCCACTCGGGCCGCCCTGGCTCGGCCTGAAAGGAGGACCGACCGCGCCGGGTGGTGAAGGGGGGAGCTGAATCCGGCCCGCTATGCTACGGGAGTTCCGGCCCCGAGCTTCAGGTGCCGTTCGTCTCGCACGAAAAGCGAATCGACAAGGAGTTTCCGTGACCGCGACCGAGACCATCCCTCCGCACGGAGGGGCGCTGATGAACCTCCTCCTCGGCGCCGATGAGGTCGAGCGGGCTGCGGGAGAGGCGGAGCACCTCCCGAAGGTGGCCATCGGGAGGCGGGAGATGTCCGACCTGGAGATGATGGCCGTGGGCGCGTTGTCCCCGCTCGGCGGGTTCATGGGAGAAAAGGACTACCGCTCCGTCCTGGAGGAGATGCACCTGTCCGGTGGGCTGCCCTGGACCATCCCGGTGACCCTGTCGCTCGACCAGGACGAGGCCAAGCGGGTCGGTGGAGCCTCCCGGATCGCCCTGACGTCGGGGGGACATCCAATCGCATTGGTCGACGTCGAGCACGTGTACAGGCGGGATCGTGAGTTCGAGGCGCAGTCCGTCTTCAAGACCACCGATACTGCCCATCCCGGGGTGAAGGCGCTGCATGCGGCGGGGGACTTTCTGGTGGCTGGACCGGTGCGAGTCTTCCACTTGCCCAAGCACACGTCATTCCAGAACTATCGTCTGACTCCGGCGGAGACCAGGGCGGCCTTCGTCGAGAGGGGCTGGCGACGGGTCGTGGGATTCCAGACTCGCAACCCGGTGCACCGGGCCCACGAGTACCTCCAGAAATGCGCGCTGGAGATCGTGGACGGTCTGCTGTTGCACCCGCTCGTGGGCGAGACCAAGGAGGACGACGTTCCCGCCGAGGTGCGCATGCGCTGCTACGAGATCCTGTTCGAGAACTACTACCCCCCGGACCGGGCCATGATGTCGGTCTTCCCCGCCGCCATGCGCTACGCCGGTCCCAAGGAGGCCATCTGGCATGCCATCGCCCGGAAGAACTACGGGTGCACGCACTTCATCGTGGGCCGGGATCATGCCGGCGTGGGGACCTACTACGGCACCTACGACGCGCAGAAGATCTTCGACCAGTTCGAGCCCGAGGAGCTGGCGATCACGCCGCTGTTCTTCGAGCACTCGTTCTTCTGCAAGAAGTGCGACCAGATGGCCACGCCGAAGACCTGTCCCCATGGTGACGAGGATCGGGTGATCCTGTCGGGCACGAAGGTCCGGGAGATGCTCCGCGCCGGCAAGAAGCCGCCGAAGGAGTTCTCGCGCCCCGAGGTCGCCCAGATCCTGATCGAAGCCATGGCGGAAAGAACTCGGTAAGCCTTCTCAGCCCCCTTGTCACGGACGGGCCCATACCGCAGGATTCTCGCCGTCATCCCAGTTCACGGTGGGATTTCCCGAAGAGGGGGCAGATGCGTCGAAGACCGATCCTCGTCCTGCTGATCGCTGGCACCCTGTCGGCGCTGCCCGCCTCGCCGGTCGACGCCCTGAGCGTTCCGCACCCACCAAAGCCCTCGCAGCTCACGGTCTCGGGGTTCATCGTCGGTCGCGTGGCCAAGGGCAACCTGATCAGGTTCGGCATCCTGGCGTCGGATCCGAGGAGCTGGGGCGACCTGCACAGCGTGAAGGTCATTCTGCTGCTGCACGGCCAGAGCCTCCAGGAGATGACCTTCTTCGTGAAGGAGAACCAGTTCAAGCTGGGGGATCAGCGCGCGGTCAGCATTACCAGCTCGGAGCCAGTCGTCGCCGGCTTCCTGCGGGTGAACCCGCACACCGTCCGCCGGATCCGGCACACCTTCAGCATTCGGGTGACGTTCTGGGCGCGCATTCGCGAGGCCATCCCCCGGGGGACGACGTTTCGAGTGATCGCCCGCGACGAGGCTGGCAACATCTCATACGCCCGAGAGAAGGTCGGCGTATCCGGAGGGTTCCTGACGTGGGGCACCTTTGCCATCGGGTTCGTCCTGGCCCTGCTCATCGGCGTCTTCGTGACCAACCTTCGCTACTCGCGGCGGCTTCGTGAACGTCGGCCCTCGATCTGGGAGATCCTGGAGCGCCGGCTGAGGGAGGAGCGGGCCCGGCCGCCCGCCCTGGTCGGGGTCGGAGGGAACGGCGGGCTCGAGTGAGCACACCGATCAGCGACTCGGGCGTGTGGGGCCTGGTCGAGGAGCGACTGGGCTCCGAGGGCGAGGGTGACGGTTCTCTCTGGGGCCGCCTCGGCACGCTGGTCGATCCGGGCGAGTACCGGCCCAAGCTGGATCCGGACATCGAGATCAAGAAGTTCACCCAGCGATCGGGCGAGGACTACTACATGCTCGCCAACCCCCGGGACCTGGTCCACTACCGGATCCAGGGTCCCGACTACGAGCTGGTGCGGCTCATGGACGGCACCCGGACGCTCAAGGAGATCGTCATCGAGCGGTTCTCCGATTCGGGCGAGATGGACGTGGGCGGTGTGGCGGACTTCGTCTACCAGCTCCGCAGCGAGAACTTCTTCGAGGATCGCTTCGAGAACGTGGAGGCGGTCGTCCACCGAGCGTTGAATCCGCCGCGTCGTCACGACAAGCTCCGCCAGTTCGTGACGA
The DNA here is from genome assembly GCA_036505215.1 of Actinomycetota bacterium. Taxonomy (GTDB): domain Bacteria; phylum Actinomycetota; class UBA4738; order UBA4738; family UBA4738; genus DASXTW01. Next base: position 20,897 of record DASXTW010000181.1, read on the forward strand.
ACCTCAGGATCGAGTGGAAGAACCCCCAGGCTCCCGTCAAGTGGCTGTACGACCACGGCTTCAGGTACGCGCTGACGAAGCCGTTCGTGCTCCTCGCCCTGGGGGTTGCCATCGCCGGGATCTTCGCGTTCGTGGCCAACTACCGCTCGCACCTGTTCGGGCTTACCGGAAAATCCCTGGCCGTGGGGTTCTTCGTGCTTCTGGCCATCCAGTACTTCATGATCCTCGTGCACGAGCTGGGCCACGCGCTGGTCCTGGTCGACAACGGCCGGAGACTCAAGGGGGCGGGATTCCTGATCTACTTCGGCTGCCCGGCCTTCTACGTCGAATCTTCCGACAGTCTGATGATGGAGCCGCGCAAGCGGGTGCTTCAGGCCTTCGCCGGGCCGTACGGCCAAAGCTTCGGGGCGGGCGTCGCCTCCATCATCGCGTGGGCATATCCGCAGTGGGTGGTCTCCGAGACGCTCTTTCGGTACACGGTGCTGGCCTACCTGAACATCTTCCTGAACCTCATCCCGATCCTGGAGCTGGACGGCTACTTCATGCTTTCCGACTGGCTCCGGGTCCCGGATCTCCGCCCCAGATCCGTCGAGTTCCTCCGGCACGACTTCCTGCACAAGCTGCGGACCAGAGAACGATTCACGCGAGTGGACGTCGGGCTGCTCATCTACGGCCTCCTCGGGGTGGTCGGCTCCATCCTCCTGCTGATCTCCGGCTACATCTTCTGGAAGATCCTGTTCGGCGGACTCGTCATCTCCATGTGGAACGGTGGGATCGAAACGAGGATCATCCTCATCCTCCTCGGGCTGTTCGTTCTCAACCCGGTGCTCAGAGGTTCGATCCGAGTATTCGCGGCCATCGGCCGCCGAATCCGCGCGTTGGGGAAGCGGGTCCGGTTCCGGATCCAGCGCCGGTGGCGTGTGGAAGCCGCCGAGATGATCGATCGGCTGTCGCTGTTCGAGGACGTTCCGGAGGAGGCCTTGAGCGAGCTGGCGGGACGAGTCCGGCTGCGGAGCTTCTCGGCCGGGCAACCGGTGGTGCGTCAAGGCGAGCGAGCCCAGGCCTTCTACGTCGTTCGCAATGGCGTGCTCCGGGTCGTCGAGGAGGATCCCGCGACCGGCGAGGAGCTCCGCACGCTCCGATCGCTGGGCCGCGGAGAGTCCTTCGGGGAGGTGGGGCTGGCGGAGGCAGCGCCCCGCACAGCGACCGTCCGGGCGGCGGACGACGTCGACGTCTTCGAGATCGACAAGGGCACCTTCGGGGAGCTCCTTGCGGATATCCTTCAGGCGCCCCGGTTCGCCCCGACCATGCAGGCGGTGGCCGATCTGAGAAAGATGGCCAGCTTCTCTCACCTCGAGACGGATGAGCTCGTCGAGCTCGTGGACCAGGGGGAGTGGATCAACGTCGCGCCGGGGGAGACGGTCGTGGAGGAGGGAGAAGAGGGAGACGCCTTCTTCGCGATCAGCTCCGGCCAGGTCGAGGTGAGCCAGAACGGTCGTTCTATCCGGACCATGGGACCGGGGGCCTACTTCGGGGAGATCGCGCTGCTCCTGGACGTCCCACGAACGGCCACCGTCCGAGCGATCACGCCGGTGCGCGCCTTTCGGCTGGGGCGGGAGGGCTTCGACAAGCTGATCCGGGACTCCTTCCACAAAGGGACGATGAATCCCGTGATCTCGCTGGACCGGGTGGAGGAACACTAGGCAGGCATCGGGAGGGGGCTCACTCATGGACTGTTGGCATTGTCGGAGGACCGCTGTGGGCGTCTGCCGTTTCTGCGGCCGGGGGATCTGCGAGGACCACGCCCGAAACCATCCATACATCCTCGAGATCTATCGGGGCAGCGAGGTCACCAAGGCGTTGGTCGTCGAGGATGCGCTTCATTGCGGAGCCTGCACGCCCCGACCGGACCCGTTGAGCCTGCCAGAGCTCATGTGAGGCGCAGAGCGCCACGATCGTTGTGTCGTACATCACACCCTGTCCGGTGACGCCCGTCACCTGATCCCCGGTGATCAACGTCACCGCGACTTTCGTGACACGCATCACCGAACTCCCATGGGGCCTGCGCGCATGATTAGCCCGCAAGCGAGAGGGAGGAGGTGAATCAGATGGCGACGAAGAAGGTCACGCCGAAGACCCCACAGGCGAAGGACAGCAAGGGTCGCAAGCCGGCCGCGACGCGCGTAACGAAGGCCACCAAGGCGCTCAAGAACATGAAGGTGGTCAAGAACACGCTGAACGTGTCCTAGCAGCCTCGGCCCTCAAGGATTCCGTGGAGGTGAGCCAAATGGCTCGCCTCCACTGCATTCAGCGGGTACGCTCCGCCACATGGTGGCGACGACGGATCGCCAAGTCTCGAGCATCGCCCAGGAGATGACGAGGACGCCGATCCTCTTGGCCGTCTCCGGGTCAGCGGTCAAGGAGCTCGCCGGCCAGGGAACGATCCGCCAGTACCGCAGAGGGACCTACCTCTTCTATCAGGGCGACCCGTCGGACCACGTGTTCTTCCTGTGGCACGGCAGGATCGAGGTCAGCTCCATCTCGGTCACCGGCCACCGCCAGCTGCTCACCACCCTCGATCGGCCGCAGTTCTTCGGGGAGCTGGGGGTCTTGAGCGAGCAGCGCCGCTCGGCCACGGCCCTGGCTCTGGAGGAGTGCACGGTCTGGCTGATCGATGGCCAGCGCTTCCTGGCGTTCCTGGCGAAGCACTTCGAAGCCACCAGGGCCTTGCTGCTCAGCCTGGCGCAGCAGATCCAAGCCCATGAGTCCTTCGTCGAGGATCTTCTGTTCCTCGACCTGAAGGGGCGAGTGGCCAAGCGCCTGCTCCAGCTGGTGGCTCCCAGCCTCGACGAGCTCCCCACCGACGGCACCACGCTTCCATCGGTCGTGACCCACGCGGACCTGGCCAGCCTGTGCGGGGGAAGCAGGGAGAACGTCACGCGCATCCTTTCGGAGTTCCAGCGCAGGGGGCTGGTCGATCGGGACGGACGGCGATACGTGCTCAAGGACGTCGCCGGGCTGGGGCGCCTCGCGGGCCTCTAGCTGGGCTCGTCGGGCTGCTTGGGCGGCTGGGAGCCCTGCCCCCGCCGGTAGCGACGCATCCGCTCCGGGTAGCCAACCTTGCTTGCATCGTAGACCCGGAGCTTCCGGGCTCGGGCCAACTCCCGAATGAAGGCGTCGTCCTTCAGCTGGTAGCGGACCCACTCACCTTCCTCGGCCACGAGCACCACCGACAGGGGATGGATCACGGTCCGGGGCTCCACGTAAGCGTCCACGCCGCGGCGGGACTCGATGAACTGGAGGATCTCCTTCCGATCCTCCTCCGGGCCGGGGACAGACTTCAGCCGCCGATAGAGCTGGTCTGTTCGGCGCTCCCACTCGTACCCTGTGGGATTCGGCGACCCCCGGGCTGGCTTCTTGATGAGAGGGCGTATGGCGCGGGAGACAGCGGCCGAAATCAACCAGCCGAAGGTGAGCACGACGGCCGCAGCCACCAGGACCATTGCCAGCCGGATCACGCAGCGCCCGTCACGTTCCGCAGTGCACGTGACTGTCGAACTCGTCGTACCACTGGCCCTTCTTCCACAGTACCGGCTGCCTCTTGCCTTCTCTGATGATGCGGTCCCGAGCCGCCTTGTACTGCTTCGGGGGCAAGGGATTCGCCAGTGGTCCCGGCTTCTGTTGCCGGTCCAGCGCGGCCACCTGCGCGGCGATGCTGGCCTTGCTGGGCTTCGGACCGAGCACCGTCGGCTGCGTCCACCTGATGTAGAGGTCCGGGTCCTGGAGGGTAGCCCGTTCGACCACCCGCCCGTTGTAGGTCACGGTGTAGGTGACCAGCGCCCGGTTCCCCTCCACCTTGACGTTGATGTTCCGGATGTCGACCAGGTACCAGAAGTCCGGCTCCGACACGGCGAGCCGTTGGAGTTCCCCGGCGAAGTCGTGTGGCGAGCCGCAGGCGGCCTTGGCCTTGGGGGTCAGGGTGGCATGGAGCTTGCCGTACCGGCCGGCTACGGCGAGCTTGATCTGGCGATCGATCAACCGCCGGATCTGTTGCTGGGGCGAGGAACGGGCGACGACCAGCAACACCAACCCACCGATGAGAGCCAGCAGGACGAGCAGTGGGATCACCGGTGGGCGGCGACGACCCCGGCCTCTCCCTCCGCCCTTCGTGGCCTCAACCGGTCCGTTTGCGCTCGTCGGCGCCCCCTCTCCCCTTCGGAAGCTTCTTCTACACCCTTCCCAAGCGCGTGGACAAGACTCTTCTTCCGGGGCCTACCGCTACGCTACTCGAGGCCCCGGACCCCGTCCTCGATTAGGTCTTCCGCCAGGAGACCCATGACGATCACGTCGACATAGCGTCCGTCGACGAACTGACCGCGCCGTAACCGGCCCTCCTCCTTGAACCCAACCTTCTCGTAGCTGCGCACGCCTCGGGGATTGGTCTCGTAAACGCGCAGGACCACGCGCTGGAGGTTCATCTCCCGGAACCCGAACCTGCATATGGTGCGCACGGAGTCGGTCCCGTATCCCTTGTCCCAGTGCGGCCGGGCGATCCAGATTCCGAGCTCCGCCTGGCGGTTTCGCGGATCGATGCCGTGCAGGCCGACGCAGCCGACGAACTCGCCGGCCAGGGTTTCGATGGCGAGCACCACGTCGGAGTCGCTGGTCCTGGCCCTCTCAATGAACTCCCGGGTCTGGGCCACGGCCTCGGGCCACGCGATCGCCATGTGCTGGCTGACCTCGGGGTCCCAGAAGCCTTCGTTGATCTGGCCGAGATCGTCCTCCTCGATGGCCCGCAGCCGCACGAGCTCACCCTCGAAAGAAGAGTTGATCTGAAAGTCCTCCTTTTCATCCCCCGCCATGGCCGGGAGCATAGCGCCGGCCAGATGCGAGGTCGGCTCGTCCACAACCTACCCGGTCGTATAGTTGGCCACATGCTGCACCCCCTGTTCACGGAGGACCACGAGGGTCTTCGAGCCTCCGTGCGGGGCTTCGTCGAATCCGAGCTCGCCCCCCACGCGCTGGAGTGGGAGCGTGAGGGCCACTTCCCCGACTGGGTGTTCAAGCGCCTGGGCGATCTGGGGCTCCTCGGGGTTCGCTATCCGGTCGAGTACGGAGGCCAGGGCGGCGACTGGGGGCACGCCATCGTCCTGGCCGAGGAGCTCGCTCGGTGTTGCTCCGGCGGGGTCGGCATGGCGGTGGCGGTCCAGACCGAGATGGCCACCCCGCCCATCCTGAAGTTCGGAACGGAGGAGCAGAAGCAGCGCTATCTGGTCCCCGCCATCAGGGGCGAGAAGATCTTCTGCCTGGCGATCACCGAGCCGAACGCGGGCTCGGACGTGGCGGCCATCGAGACCGTGGCCCGAAAGGATGGCGAGGAATTCGTCATCAACGGCCGCAAGATGTTCATCACCAACGGTGCGCGGGCCCACGCCTGCCTGCTGGTGACGAGGACGGACAAGGCCGCCGGGCACGAGGGGTTCTCCCTGTTCGTCGTGGACACCGACAGCCCCGGCTTTTCGGTGTCGCGAGAGCTGGACAAGCTCGGGATGCGATCCTCGGACACGGCCGAGCTCATCCTGGATGACGTCCGCGTGCCGTCCGACGCGCTCCTCGGCGAGGAAGGCCGGGGATTCGCCGAGATCATGTGGGAGCTGCAGGGCGAGCGGCTGATCGGGGTGGCCGGGTCCGTCGCTGGGGCCTGGCTGGTGTTCGAGAAGACCCTGGCCTACGCCAAACAGCGCCGCGCGTTCGGACAGCCCATCGGGTCCTTCCAGGCGATCCGGCACCGGCTCGCGGAGCTGGCCACCGAGCTCGAGGCGGCCCGGCATCTCTGCTACGACACGGCCCTGGCATGGGAGAAGGGCGAGTATCCGGTCGGGCAGATCTCCATGGCCAAGTTGCATGCGGGCCTCGTGGTCAATCGCGTGATGAACGCCTGTGTGCAGATCTTCGGAGGGGCTGGATACGCCACGGAGACAGGGATCGAGCGGGCATGGCGGGACGCCAGGCTCCTGCGGATCGGGGCCGGGGCTGACGAGGTCATGCGCGAGGTCATCGCCAAGACGATGGGACTGTGAAGGGAATGACGACCCGGTTCGACACCATCCCGAAGGCGGGGCTCTTCACCGAAGAGCACGAGGAGCTGCGGGCCGCGATCCGCACATTCGTCGACCGGGCCATCCGGCCATCCGTCGAGGAGTGGGAACGCGCCGGCGAGTTTCCTGCCCGGGAACTGTTTCGTCGCGCTGGCGAAGTGGGCGTCTTCGGCGCCAAGTACGAAGAGACGTACGGCGGGACCGGTCCGGACCTTGTGGCCGACGCGGCGATCACGGAGGAGCTGGCCCGCTGCGGCTCGGGCGGAGTGGCGGCCGCGCTGGGGGCGCACAAGGACCTGGGGTCCAACTACGTGTACCGCTTCGGTACCGAAGGGCAACGCAGGCGGTGGCTCGTACCGGCCGTGGCCGGCACGAGGATCGGGGCCCTCGCCGTCACCGAGCCGGATGCGGGCTCCGACGTGGCCGCCATCGCCACACGAGCCGTGCGTTCCGGAGACGGTTGGATCCTCACCGGGACCAAGACCTTCATCACCAACGGTCCCATCGCAGACTTCTGCGTGGTGGCAGCCAAGACGGATCCGGATCGGGCCCATCGGGGCATCTCGCTATTCGTGGTGGAAGCGGGCACGGCCGGCTTCGCCTCTCGGCGGATCGAGACGGTTGGATGGCGCACCTCTCACACGGGCGAGCTCGTCTTCGACGGATGCGAGCTGTCCCCGGATGCGCTTCTCGGCGAGGAGAACCGAGGCTTCCACCACATCATGGAGTGCTTCCAATGGGAGCGGATGGTGATGGCGCTGGCCGCGGTGGCCGCAGCTGAGGAGACCCTGGCGTCGGCCATCGCCTACGGGAGTGGACGGCAGGCTTTCGGCCGGCCCATCGCCAAATTCCAGGTGTGGCGGCACCGCTTCGCAGACCTGGCCACGGAGATCGAGGCGGCTCGCTCGCTCACCTACCACGGCCTGCGCAAGCTGGTGGCAGGGGAGGACGCCACCCGCGAGGTGTCCATGGCGAAGTGGTACGCGACAGAGCTCGACTGGAAGGTGGCCGACGAGGCCTTGCAGATGCACGGCGGGTACGGCTACATCATGGAAACCCCCGTGCAGCGGGCCTGGAGAGACGCCCGCCTCGGACCCATCGGGGGCGGGACGACCGAGATCATGAAGGACGTCATCGGCCGCTCCTACGGCCTCTAGCCCATCCGCCGTACGCCGCTTCCTCTCCGAAACCTGATACGAACGCCCGGGGTTTGGTACCCGGGGTCCGGGGAAGAACAAAGGCGCTGATCAGAACACCCAAAGGGGGTGCAGTCATGGCCTACGAGCCAGCGCACACGCACGAGCCCGCTCCCAGTGATCCCGACCGGGGGAGCATGACGGGGTTCGCCGCGATCAAGTACACGTCCATCGTCATCATCGTGTTGGCCATCCTGGCCTTCCTCGTCTGGGCCCTGACCCGGTTCTTCGGCTAGGCCTCCAGCCGTCCGTAGTGGCGCATCACCTCGACCAGACGCTCCGGATCGAGGCGGTGCGCCGTGTGACCGTCTCGACCGGTCATCGTCTCCGCCGAGAGAAGCGCGTTGACGATGGCCTCCTCGGTGGCCTCGATCACCGCGTAGAACAGGTCGGTGATGTGCTCGTCGGCCAGGGCCTCCAGTTGCTGAACCTTGGGGGCCGACGCGCCGGCACTGACCTCACCCCGACCGGCGTTACCCGTCGAGAAGGCGAGGAAGAGATCACCGCTCGAGTGCTCACCGGCCCCTCCCGCCCTGGCCACGCCCAGCCCCGCGCGCTGCGCCAGCCGCTCGCACTGATGGGGGAGGAGCGGTGCGTCCGTCCCGATGACGACGATGATCGAGCCGGCCCCGGAGGGCGTGGGCGGACGAGGCAGCGGCACCTCTGAGGCGGGGATCTCGTGCCCCACCGGCACGCCGTTCACGGAGAGCCGAGGCCGGCGGCCGTGGTTGGCCTGGACCAGAACCCCGACGGTGTAGTCCCCAATCGAAGGGAGGATGCGGGACGACGTCCCGATTCCCCCCTTGAATCCATGGCAGATCATGCCGGTGCCTCCGCCCACGCTCCCCTCGCCAACCGGCCCGTCCGAAGCGTTCTCCAGCGCCCGCCATACGTGCTCGGGCTTGACGTGCTGGCCGTTCACGTCGTTCAGCACCCCGTCCCAGGTCTCGCCAACCACTGGAAGACTCCACCATGTCTCCTGTCCGGACCGGCTTCCTACCTGATAGGCGATGAGGGCATCCCGGACCACCCCCACGCTGTGGGTGTTGGTGATCGCGACGGGCGAGCTCAGCAGGCCGGACTCCCGAATCCATTCGAGACCGGTCAGCTCGCCGTTGCCGTTCAGCCTGTGAGCCCCGGCGAAGAGCACCGCGGTTCCCACCTGTTCGTGTGGGACGACCACCGTGACGCCTGTACGGACGGGGCCCTTGCCCACCTTCAGCGGACCTTCGCCCTGCACGAGGGTCGTGTGTCCGACGCGGACACCCGGCACGTCCGTGAGTGCATTGGCCGGGCCGGTCTCCATATCCCCGATGACGATCCGTAGCTCCCGAGCTCGCACGCCCCATCCCCTCCTTGCTCCCCGCTCATCGGGCGACAGAACATAGCCGGTAGACATTCACCACGCGCATGCTCCCGCTGCATTCGTGAATGAGTGAGCTCGAACTGCTGTTCGGTAGGGTTGTTGACTCCCCTGAAGTCCCCTTGGTAGGTTCCCGCAGATCTTTGCCTCGGCCCCCGGCCCCCGCAGGCCGACGCGAGCTGGTCACGCGGAGGAGGACGGTTGACCGTACGCAGAGCCCATATCGCCACGGGCCTCGCAGCTTCGCTCCTCCTCGCAACCCTCGTTTCCGTCCCCGTCTTCGCCGACACGGCGAGCGAGTTGAAGGCCGCCCGCGAGAGGCTCGCCGTCGTCCAAGCTCAGCTCGATCGCCTGGCCGGGCAGTACGCGGCGGCCCAGACCCGCTACGCGCAGACCCAGGACCGCATCGACCAGGTCCATGTTCGAATCCAGCGGGTCCGTGCCCGCATGGGCCGGATCCAGGCAGCGCTGGGGGCGCGTGCTAGAGAAGCATATGAGTCTGGAGGGATCAGCACGGTCGAGCTTCTGCTCTCCTCGTCTTCCTTCTCGCAGTTCTCCGACCGCGTCGAGTACCTGGGAAGCCTGGCCAAGGGCGACTCGAATCTCCTCATCCAGGCATCCGTCACCGGCGAACAACTCCGCAGGGCGCAGAGTGACCTGACCGACCTCTCGAGGACACAAGCGGCCACCGTTGCATCCCTGTCGAGGAACAAGGCCGACATCGCTCGGAAGCTCCAAGAGGCCCGAGCGCTCGAGGCGAAGCTCGCGGACAGGCTGGCCAGGGAGCGGGCTGCGGCCGCGGCGGCGGCCCGAGCCAGAGCTGAGGCGGCGCGCCGAGCCATCGGCGGCGCCGGGCTCCAGGCGTGCCCAGTTGGTCAGCCCAGGACCTATTACGACGATTTCGGCGATCCTCGACCGGGCGGGCGGCGCCATCAGGGCATCGACCTGCTGGCCCCCCTGGGGACTCCGATCTACGCAGCACAGCCCGGTCGGTTCGAGCAGAACTACAACGACCTCGGAGGCACCAGCGCCCTGGTGTACGGAGACAGCGGGGATTACACCTACTACGCCCACATGTCGAGCTACGCGGGCGTTCCCAACGGGGCCCATGTTGCGGCGGGGACCATGATAGGACACGTCGGCAACAGCGGGGATGCACGAGGCGGCCCGTACCACCTCCACTTCGAATATCACCCGGGAGGGGGCGCCGCGGTCGACCCGTACAGGTTGCTGAAAGCCGTCTGCGGCTGACCTGACTGCCGACCGCTCCTTCGTTGGTGTAACGTCGGCGTATGGCTGAGACCGCCGGTACCACCAGATCGGGCAGGACTGTCGCCGTCCTCGACCCCGCATTCGTCGATGGGCTGGAGGATCTGGCGACCGAGGAGGTTCGGCGCCGCCGCGATCAAGCGTTCGCCGAGCGAGAGTTCCAGTCCTACCTGAGGCGGCTGGTTCAGGTCCGGCAGGACATCCTCACCGCCGAGCGTGAGCGCAGGCGATCCGGTGGGGGCCCCCAATCAGCCGTGGAGCGGGTCACCGCGGCCCTGGCGGGCGGGCCGAAGCCGAAGCAGAGCCGGGGCGAGGCTCTGCGAACCGCGTTGACCGCCCAGGATATGGAGGAGGCGGAGCGGCAGGCCGATGCCGTGCTGGACCAGGCCGCTGGGAACAGTCCGGAGGAGCTCAGTGACGAGGAGCTCGAGCGATCGCTGGCGGCGCTCACGGAAGGTGAGCGAGCCATCTCCACCGACCGCCTCGCCGTCATGCGGGTACACGACCGCCTTCAGGAGGAGCTGAAGCGCCGGTATCGCGAGGATCCCTCGCAGATCCCCCAGACCGTGTGATCCTTCTCGACCTTTCCGCTGGTCTCATGTCTCCAGGGCCACCCGATAGGCCGCCAGTACCAGGACGTTGGCGAGGAACAGCCACACCGCCAGCAGCACCAGC
>DASXTW010000182.1:0-26576 GCA_036505215.1 Actinomycetota bacterium
CACAGGGCCCTTCAGACGCCGGCTCTTTCCAGCGCCCTCCCTGGGATGACGAAGCCGCATATCGAGAGGCACATTTTGCTTGCTTTGGTGTCGGAGGGGGGATTTGAACCCCCACGGGCTATGCGCCCACTAGGCCCTCAACCTAGCGCGTCTACCTAGTTCCGCCACTCCGACGAGGTTCAGTAGGGGATTCTAGCGGCGCCTGGTTACGTCCACTTCCAGGCGAGCCAGAACGTAGTGAAGGCGAAGATGACCGCCGTCACCACAGTGATCTGGTCAAGCCGTCGTTCCACCGACGTCCCTCCGGACAGCCCCGAGGTGCCACCGAACATGTCCGACAGGCCCGAGCCCTTCCCCGAGTGCAGAAGGATGAAGATGATCAGGAACAGCGCGGCAATCAGGTGGATCACGATGACGCCCACGTTGATCAGGTTCGAGATGGCCAGGATGGCGTTCGACATCCCAAGCATGATATCGGCTCGGCCCGGCAGTGACCGGGAGGCTCCCGGCTAGGCTTCGGCGGCGATGATGGCCCGGTCCTCCAGGGGGAAGTGACACGCAGCCACCTGCCCGGGGTGGTGCGGGACGAGCTCGGGCACCTGCTCCTTGCAGATGGGGAACTGCGCCCGGGGACACCGCGGGTGGAACCGGCACCCCGACGGCGGGTCGATCGGCGACGGGACGTCCCCCTCCAGGATGATGCGTTTCTTCTGGGCCGCCAGGTCGGGATCCGCGATCGGAACCGCCGACATCAGCGCTCCCGTGTAGGGGTGCTTGGGGTTCTCGTACAACGTTTCGCCCGGAGCCATCTCCACGATCTTGCCGAGGTACATCACGGCCACTCGGTCGGAGACGTGTTTGACCACCGACAGGTCGTGGGCGATGAACAGATAGGTCAGGTGAAACTCCTCCTGCAGGTCCTCGAGAAGGTTCAGGATCTGAGCCTGGATGGAGACGTCCAGAGCGGACACGGGCTCGTCCGCCACGATCAGCTTCGGGCGCAGCGCAAGCGCCCGGGCGAACCCGATGCGTTGACGCTGTCCTCCAGAGAACGCGTGCGGGTATCGGTTGTAGTGCTCGGGGTTGAGCCCAACCAGCTCCATGAGCTGCTTGACCTCGTCCCTGATCTTGTCCTTGCGCACGGTTCCGTGCAGCTTGAACGGCTCGCCGATGATCGCTCCGACCGTCTTGCGGGGGTTCAGCGAGGCGTACGGGTCCTGGAAGATCATCTGCATGTCCCGACGAAGCCGCCGGAGCTCCTTGCCCTTCAAGGAAGTGATGTCCCGGCCGTCGAAATAAATCTTCCCCTCGGTCGCGTCGTACAGCCTCATCACCACCCGGGCCAGGGTGGACTTCCCGCACCCGGTCTCTCCCACAAGGCCCAACGTCTCGCCGGGATAGATCTCCAAGTCGACGCCGTCGACCGCGTGGACATGCCCGATCGTCTTCTGGAAGATGATCCCCCGCGTCAGCTTGAACCACTTCTTGACCCCCTCCAGCTTGACCAGGGGGGTCTGCTTGGCTTCCTGCCAGGGCTCGGTGCGCTCGTTGACCGTGACGCTCACTGGTGGACCAGCACCTCCTCCTTCAGGATGCGCTCCTTCTCCCCGATGGGCAGGTGGCAGGCCGAGGCGTGATGGCCATTGACAGGAAGGAGCTGCGGGACTTCCGCCTTGCAGATGTCCATGACGTACGGGCACCGCGGATGGAAGGGACAACCGGAGGGAACGTAGATGAGCGAGGGCGGCTGGCCCTTGATGGGCTTGAGCCGCTCGGAACGGTCCTGGTCGATACGGCTTATGGACCCGAGAAGCCCCCACGTGTAGGGGTGGTGGGCGCCGTAGTAGATGTCGCGCCGGTCGCCGAACTCGGCGATGCGGCCGGCGTACATCACCATGATGTCGTCGCAATGCTCCGCCACCACGCCAAGATCGTGGGTAATCAGGACGACCGCGGCGTCGAACTCCTCTTTCAGCCGGTCGATCAGGTCAAGGATCTGGGCCTGCACGGTCACGTCCAGGGCCGTCGTCGGCTCGTCGGCGATCAGCAGGTCGGGGTTGAGGGCCAGGGCCATCGCGATCATGGCCCGCTGGCGCATTCCGCCGGAGAACTCGTGGGGGTACGCCCGGGCTCGCTGGCGAGGCTGCGAGATCCCCACCAGCTGGAGCAGGTTGATTGCCTCCTCCAAGCCTTCCTTCTTCGACATGCCCCGGTGGACCTGGAAGACCTCGGCGATCTGGTTCCCCACGCGGTGGACCGGGTTCAGGGCCGTCAGGGGATCCTGGAAGATCATCCCGATCTTTGCCCCACGGATGTGCCGCATCTCTTCGACCGGGAGCTTCAGCAGGTCCTGGCCCCGGAACATCACCTGGCCGGAGATCCGGGCCTGCTTGCGGGTGATCAGGCCCATCACGGTCAGGAAGCTCACGCTCTTGCCCGACCCGGACTCCCCCACCACGCCCAGGGTTTCCCCGGGAGCCACGGTGAGTGAAACGCCGTCGACAGCCCTGACCAGGCCGTCTTCCGTGGGGAAGTGGACTTTGAGGTCTTTGACCTCGAGAAGGGGCTCAGGCACCGCCCTCTCCCGGCTTCCCGCTCATCCCGGGGCCCCTATCTTCTGGTGAGGATCGAGCGCGTCGCGCAACCCGTCCCCCAGGAAGTTCACGCACAGCACGGTGATAAGGATGGCCAGGCCCGGGAACCACACCAGCCAGGGATAGAGCTGAGCGAACTGCCGGCTGCCGTTCAGCAGGTTTCCCCATGTGGGCGTGGGCGGCTGGACGCCGAACCCTAGGAACGACAGCGCGGACTCCGTCAGGATGGCCGCGGCCACCGTCAGGGTGACGTTCACGATGATCGGCCCCATCGCATTGGGGAGCATGTGATAGAAGATGATGCGCCCGTTGGAAGCGCCGGAGGCGCGAGCGGCCTCCACGAACTCCTTTTCCTTCAACGACAGGAACACCCCTCGGACGATACGGGCGTCCGGCATCCACAAGACCGCGGACAGGATCACCACGATGTCGAACAGGCTCCCGCCCAGAGCCGCCGCCGCGATGATCAAGACGACCAGGAACGGGATCGACAGGAACAGGTCCGTCACACGCATGAGGACGTTGTCGATCCAGCCCCCGTAGTACCCGGCCACGGACCCCACCAGAGCGCCGATGACTCCGGCGGACAGGGCCACAGTGAACCCAACCAGGAGCGAGATGCGTCCTCCGTACAGCACCCGGGTGAACTCGTCTCGGCCGAGTTGGTCGGTGCCGAACCAGTGGTTCGAGCTGGGTGGCTTCACCCGGTGCAGCAGGTTCTGCTGGGCGAACCCGAACTGGGAGATCAATCCGACGAAGATGGTGACCAGCGCCAGAACGATCAGGAGGAGAGCGCTGATAATGGCCAGCTTGTGTCGCTTGAACCGCCTCCACGCAAGCTGCTTGGTGGAAAGGACGCGGTCGGCGGCTGCCGCTACGCCTTCCGGCGCCCGTCCCGGAACATCGACCGGCAGGGGCTGCCCTGCCGCCGGTACCCGCTCGATCTGATCGGGGTCATGCATAGCGGATCCTTGGGTCGAGGACGGCGTACATGATGTCCGCCACCAGATTGAACACGATCACGAACAGCACGGCGACCATCAGCCACGGTAAGACCTGTTGATAGTCGCCCCGGAACATCGCATCGACGAAGAATCGGCCCATGCCCGGGTATTCGAAGATGGCTTCCGTGATGATCAGGCCGCCGGCGATGGCTCCCACGTCCAGGGCCACCTGGGTGGTCAGGGGGATCAGGGCGTTCCGCATGGCGTGCCGGACGATGACCCGGCGCTCCCGAAGGCCCTTCGCCCGGGCGGTCCGCAGGTAGTCGCTGTGCAGGACCTCCAGCATGCTCGCCCGCATGTAGCGGCTGTAGTAGGCAATGATCTGCACCGACAGGACCAGCATGGGGAGGATGAGGTGCCTGATGCGGTCGATCAGATGGAACCCCTGCTGGCCGGGCTTGTACAGCCCGGCCGTGTAGAAGATCGGTTCCGACAGGTGTAACCACTTTGTCAGGTACACGCCGAAGAAGATCTGTAGCAGCAGGGCAAACCAGAAGTTCGGGATCGACAAGCCCAGGAAGGCCGCGCTGGTGAAGAAATGGTCGAACATGGAGTACTGGCGTAACGCAGAATACACCCCGATCCCCACTCCGACCAGCAACGAGAAGGCCGTGGCGACCAGGCCCAGGACCAGGGAATTGACCAGGGCGGACTGGATGTCGGGGTAGACCGGACGCCTGGTCAGGAGGGACCGGCCCCAGTCACCCTTCACGAAGTTCCGCAGCCAGATCAGGTACTGCTTCCACCTTGGTTGGTCCAGCCCGGCATCATGCCTGACACGGGCGATGTCCGCTTGGCTGACCCTCGGGTTGATGGCGGCACCGCCGAGAGGGTCGATCGTGCTTCTGATGACCACGAAGACCAGGACGCTGGAGATCAGAAGGACGGGAATCGCATAGATCAGCCTGCGGATGATGTACCGAAACATCCTGGTCCCTCCCGGCCGAATTCGCCGCCATTATATGGCGAAGAGCCAGACCCGGCGGGGGTGACCCGCCGGGTCTGGGCTTCCTCTGTTCCCTCCTCAGGCGTTGGCTAGCTCGCCACCGCCCACTCGTTGATGTTGAAGAACATCCCGAGGTTGGAGGGGATGTAGTCGGAGATGGGGCCGGTGATCTTGTCGGTCCGCCATGCCCCGACGTTGGGCAGGACGTACAGCGGCACGAGCAGGAAGTCCTGCGCCTCAAGTGCGTAGATCTGGTTGAACAGATCAAGGCGCTTGGCCGGGTCCAGCTCCTGGTCGCTCTGGTGCATCAGGTCGGTGGCCTGCTTGTTGCACCAGTGGTTCCAGTTGCCCCCCGCGAAGTCGTTCTTGGCGGTGGGCACGTTCTCGCACGCCAACGAGCTGGTGATGGACGGGTCCACCGAGCCCCCGGTGGCGAAGTCCGCCAGGGTGAACTTGCCGTGGGGACCGATGTCGCCGAACAGCACCCCGGCCTCGTAGTTCTTGATCTTGAACTCGATGCCGGCGTCCTTGGCCTTGTCCTTGAGCAGCTCCTGGGTGGTGGTCCGCCGGGTGTTGGTGGCCACCGTGGAGTACTCGATGACCAGCTTCTTGCCGCCCTTGGTGCACGGGGTACTCGAGCAGTCGTACCCGGCCGACTCCAGGATGGACTTGGACTTGTCCGGGTCGTAGGTGAACTGCTCGAACACCTTGTTCTGGCACCAGTTCCCGATGTTCGGGAAGGAAAGCAAGCCGCAGTTCAGGACCTCGGCGTTGGGGTTGTTCAGCTTGATGATGGCGTCGATGACGGCCTGGCGGTCGATGGCGTACATCAGGGCCTCACGGACCTTGGGGTCGTCGAGCGGCGCCGAGTCGTGGTTGGGCCACAGCGCCTCGTAGTAGCCTCCGTCCGACCCGACCGCCTTGACGTTCGGGTTGGAGGAGACCTGGTCAAGCAAGCTGACGTCGGATGGCTGCGGGTAGATCGCCGAAACCTCCCCGGTCAGCAGGGACTGGATCTCGGTGGCCTGGTCGGTACGAGGGACGATGGTCACCTGGTCCAGGTTCGCCACCTTGCCGTAGTACTTGTCGTTGCGAACCATGACGGCCTGGTCCTTGCTCCAGCTCTTCAGGATCCAGGGTCCGCCCGAGAACGGGACGGCGTCCTGCATCTCGTCCTTCAGGTTCGGCTTGGCCGCGTCCGCGGTGGGGAAGGCCGCCTTCTTGAAGATGCCCTGGTACACCCCACCGAACAGGTCGGGCCAGTCCACGAAGACTTCCTTGAACTTGATGACCGCGGTCGCCGGGTTGCTCGTGTCGATCGAATCGATCGAGGTATAGCCGACCGTGGTGTACGCCCCCGTGGTGTTGGTGATGGCCTTCCATGTGAACTCGAAGTCGGCGGAGGTGATCGGGGACCCGTCCTCCCACACCGCCTTGGGGTTGATCTTGAACGTGACGGTGAACGGGCTCTGGGTCACTCCGCCGTTCTCCAGGCTCGGAGCCTCGACCAACAGGGGCGACGCAATGAAGTTCCCGTGGAGGTCAAGGACCATCGCCCGAGGAAGAACATGGAGCGCTACCGAATACCAGTACCAGGTGGCGGACGAGCAGCTGGTGATCGGGTTCACACACTCCGGCCACTGCTCGGCGCCGATGACGATCGATCCGCCTTTCTTGGTGGGTGGCGTCGTCGTGGCGCCCCCCGTCGGGGTCTTCTTGCCCCCACCGCAGGCGGTCGCGACGATCGCCACCACACCAAGCAGGGCGACCGCGCGTACGACATGCTTCAACCGCATACCCCCTCCCTTCTCGAGTGCCCCCCTGGGGCAGCCCGTGAAAGACTACCGACATGCCGCCCCAAAGGACAATTGGGACGGTCAACTGTATATACGGGAACTATCAGTCGGCGGGATTGAACTGCGCCAACAATCCAGGCGAGGTCTTTTGGACTGATTGGGCCGATCCAGTTCTTCTTGAGTCCGCGTCTATGTCCTGAGCACGTCGATCAGCCGGGGCACGATCTCCACGCCCCTCACCACCCCCAGGAAGCCGCTCCGCGCTGCGGTCTCCCCGAAGCTCTCCGTGGCGTCCGATGCGACCCCAGGGCCTACCACCAGCAGGGGGACGGGATCGGCCGTGTGGGCCTTGCGCACGCATGAGGTCGAATGGTCCGCGGTCACGGCGAGCACGGTCCGCCCTGTGGCCATCCGGGGCAGGAGCACCCCGAAGAAGGCTTCGTCGATGTCCTCGATGACTTCCAGCTTGTCCTGGGCCCGGCCGTCGTGTGCCGGGACGTCCGGCCCCTTGATGTGGATGTACAAGGCGTCGTAGCCGCCCAGGGCCTCGGCGGCCAGGTCGGCCCAGGCGGCGTACTGATCGCGCCGGGGCATGGCCGTAGGAGCATCCACCGGGGCCATCCCCAGGACGAGGGCGATCCCCCGCTCCACCGGCATCTCCACGAAGCAGCCCCACTCCGGGCCGAACCTCTCCTTGATCGGCTGGAGACGGGGCATGCGATCCCCCCCGTCGCGGGTGAGGATGAGATTCGCGGGGAGGCGACCCTCCGCCCGGCGACGGGCGTTCACCTCCGATGCCTCCAGGATCCGAGAGGCTCGTTGCACGAAGGCATTGGTCAGCTCGGCCGCGCGCCGGGCTTCCTCCGAGTCATCCAGGGGCAGGCACTCTGCCACCCGGTTCTCGAACGTCTCCAGTGCCACGCCAAGACTCCCCTGCTTGGCGTAGGCGGGATCGGTATTGGTGACGTTGGCGGAGAGGGACGCCTCAACAGGATGGATCAGGACGAGGGCGCCCCGGTGCTCCACGGTCGCCCGCAGGGCGAATCCGAAGCCGGGGAGCTTGAGGTCCTTGTTGACCTCGTTGGCCAGGGCCTCCGCGTCCTCGCTGGGCAGATCCCGGCCCACGCGCCGATCGACGATCTCGCCGCTTTCCTGGGTGGCGAAGTTGATCCGATACGCGAGGTCCCCGTCCCGGAAGTGCATCCCCGCCCCGAGCGCCTCCAGCACGCCCCGGCCGGGGTGCTCCTCGCGAGGGTCATAGCCGAGGATGGCGAAGACGGCGATGTCCGACTCCGGCGCCACGTCCTCGCCGACGGTGTGGACGAGCCCGAGTGCACCTTTCCGGGCAAGATCGTCCAAGACCGGCGTGTGCGCGGCCTCGAGCGGGGTCCGACCGTCGAACTCTGGGATCGGATCGTCCCCCAGGCCGTCCAGGCACACGTACAGAAGCTGATTCACGCTCGCCTCACTTGTACCTGACGATGAGGGCGAACTCTTCTGGGTCAAGGCTTGCTCCGCCGACCAGGGCCCCGTCGATCTCCGGGTGGGCCATGAACTCCCGGATGTTGCCGGCCTTGACGCTTCCCCCGTACTGGACCCTCATCGACTGGGAGGCGGAGTCGGAGGTCGTCGACGACACCGTCCCTCGGATCAGCCCGATCACCTCGCCGGCGTCGGTCGGGTTGGCGTTGCGGCCTGTTCCGATGGCCCAGATCGGCTCGTACGCCACCACGAGGGAACCAACCTGCTTTTCCTCCAGGCCCGTCAGGGCCGCCCTGACCTGACTCACCACCTTGTCCTCGGTCCGTCCGGTGTCGCGCTCCTCCAGGCTCTCCCCGACACAGAGAATGGGGATCATCCCGGCGGCGAACACGGACCGGACCTTCTTCCGAACCACCTCGTCTGTCTCACCGAAGTGCTGCCGGCGCTCCGAGTGGCCCACGATCACGTAGCGGCAGTTCAGCGCGGCGAGCATCTGCGCTGAGATCTCCCCGGTGAAGGCACCCTTCTCCTCCCAGTACACGTCCTGTGCGCCCAGGCCGTAGGGGAGCCGGTCCGCGTCGAAGAGGGTCTGCAGCGAGCGGAGCGCCGTGAACGGTGGGCAGACCACGAGCTCGACCGTCTCGGCGTCTTTCTTGTCCAGCAGGTACGAGAGCTTCTGCACGGCCTGGATGGCTTCCAGATGCGTCTTGTGCATCTTCCAGTTCGCCGCGATTATCGGACGCCGTCCGGCCGCGGCCACCTACGCCTCCTGCATGAGCACGGCGATGCCCGGCAGCTCCCGGCCTTCCAGGAATTCCAGCGAAGCACCGCCGCCCGTCGACAGGTGGTCGATGGCTTCGTGCAGGCCGAACTTCTTGAGGGCGGCCAGGCTGTCGCCGCCCCCCACCACGGTGAACGCGCTGGCGCCGGCCACCGCGGTGGCCACGCCACGTGTTCCGGCCGAGAACGGTTCGAGCTCGAACATGCCCATAGGCCCGTTCCAGAAGATGGTCTTGGCGTCGGCGATGGTTCGGGCGAACTCCTCCACCGTTCGGGGGCCGATGTCCAAGCCCATCAGGCCGCGGGGGATCTCCGCGGCCCTGACCGTCTCCCGCTTGGCCTCGACCGTGGGCTCGGGCGCCGCGACCACGTCCTCGGGGAGCTGGATCAGCACGCCGCGCTCTTCGGCCTTGGCCATCGCCCGCCTGATCTCGTCGACGCGCTCCCGCTGCACCATCGACGTGCCCACCTCTCCTCCGGCTGCGGCGATGAACGAGAACGCCATGGCCCCGCCGATGAGAAGGGCGTCGACCCGCTCGACCAACGAGTTCACTGTCGCGAGCTTGTCCGAGACCTTCGCTCCGCCGAGGATCGCCACGTACGGCTCCTCGGCCCCTTCCACGAGTTTCGACAGGACCTCCACCTCGCGCTGCATCAAGCGGCCAGCGGCCGAAGGCAACCGCTCGGCCACCCCAACCACGGACGCATGAGCCCGATGAGCGGCCCCGAAGGCGTCGTCCACATAGGTGTCGGCCAACGCGGCCAGCTTGTCCGAGAACCCCGGGTCGTTCGCCTCCTCTCCCGGGTCGAATCGGAGATTCTCCAGCAGGGTCACCGAGCCCGCGCCCGCTGCCATCACTGCCTTCTGGACATCCGGGCCGACTACCTCGTCCAGCTTGTCGACCTTCTGACCCAAAGCTCCCCCCAGGGCCTCGCCCACGGGATCCAGCCGGAGCGAGTCGACCGGCTTGCCCTTCGGACGACCGAGATGGGAACAGATGATCACCGTCGCCCCCTTGTCGAGGAGCTCCCGGAGGGTGGGGATGCTCGCCCGGATCCGAAGGTCGTCAGTGATCCTGCCGTCTTCCAGCGGGACATTCAGGTCAGACCGGACCAGGACGGTCTTCCCGACGAGGTCACCCAGGTACTCGATCGTCCGCAGCCGGCGGGGGCTCACCGGCCTACAGCTTCGAGGCGACCAGCTCGACCAGCTCCACCAGCCGGTTGGAGTACCCCCACTCGTTGTCGTACCACCCGATCACCTTGACCAGGTTGCCGATGGCCATGGTCAAGAGGGCGTCGAACGTGCAGGAGTAGGGGCTGCCCACGACGTCGCTGGAGACGATGGGGTCCTCGCTGTAGGCGAGCTTGCCTGCCAGCTGCCCCGACTCGGCCGCCTTCCTGAACGCAGCGTTGACGTCTTCGACGGACGCTTCCTTCTTCAGGATGCACACGAGGTCGGTCACCGATCCGTCCGGCACGGGAACCCGCATGGCCAGGCCGTCCATCCTGCCCTTCAGCTCCGGCAGGGCGAGGGAGGATGCCTTGGCCGCCCCAGTGGAGGACGGCACGATGTTGATCGCAGCGGCCCGGGCCCGCCGGAGGTCCTTGTGCGGCAGGTCCAGCAGGTTCTGGTCGTTGGTGTACGCGTGCACGGTGGTCATGAACCCGCGCTCGATGCCGAAGGCGTCTCCCAGCACCTTGGCCATCGGCACCACGCAGTTCGTCGTACAGGACGCGTTGGACACGATGTGATGCTCCGCGGGCTTGTAGTCCTGCTCGTTCACGCCGAGCACGATCGTGATGTCCTCGCCCTTGGCCGGAGCGCTGATAATGACTTTCTGGGCGCCCGCCTCGAGGTGCTTCTGGGCGTTCTCGCGATCGGTGAACAAGCCGGTCGACTCGACCACGATCTCTGCGCCGAGCTCCTTCCAGGGCAGGTTGGCGGGATCGCGCTCCGCGATGACCTTGAGCGGGGTCCCGTCCACGACCAGCCCGCCTTCGTCGAATGACACCTCGCCGTCGAACCGGCCCAGCACGGAGTCGTACTTGAGCAAGTGGGCCAGCGTGCGGGCGTCCGTGATGTCGTTCACGGCCACGAATTCCACCTCGGCGCCCTTCTGCTTGGCCGCTCGGTAGAAGTTGCGACCGATCCTGCCGAACCCGTTGATCCCGACCTTGACGGTCATAGCAGCCTCCCTGGTGCGAGTACCCGGCCGGAGGCCGGACCCTCGCAATCCTAGTACCCGGCGAGATCGCGGCTACTCGCGCGCCCTTGCCCGCGTGATGTGCGGTGGAGGAGCCTTCAGTCCCGGTCGAGGTCCCGGTGATCAACGGCCACCGAGTGGCCATGCCCGCGGAAGTACTCGGCCAGCTGGTCGGCTACGACCACGGAGCGATGGCGTCCGCCCGTGCACCCGATGGCGATGGTGAGGTAGGCCTTGCCCTCCTGGACGTAGCCGGGGACGACGGTGTTGAACAGCGACCTGAGCTTCCGCATGAACTCGTCGAAAGCCCGCTGCCCGGCCACGTACGCCCGGACCTCCGGGTGGGTGCCCGGGAGGGGCCGGAGGCGTTCGATCCAGTGGGGGTTGGGGAGGAACCGGACGTCGAACACCAGGTCGGCGTCGCGGGGGAGCCCGTACTTGTACCCGAACGAGATCAGCGATACCTGGACCCGGGTCTCCTCGGGACGGCTGGCGAAGATGTCCCGGATGCGATCCCGGAGGTCGTGGGGGGACATCCCCGACGTGTCGATGATGAGGTCGGCGCCCTCCTTCAGGGACTGCATCATCATCCGCTCCTTGCGGATGCCCTCCACCACCCGGTCGGCCGGAGCCAGTGGATGACGCCGGCGGGTCGCCTCGTACCGGTTCACCAGGTCCTCGTCCGAGGCATCCAGGAACAGGATCCGATAGGGGATGTTCAGCTCCTTGAGGTCCTGAAGCCCGCGGGACAGCTCGGTGAAGAACACCCCTCCTCGCACGTCGGCCACGATGGCCACGCGAGCGGGGTTCCCTGACGACGAAGCGAGCTCGGCCATCTTCCCGATCAGCGCCGGAGGAAGGTTGTCCACTACGAAGTATCCGAGGTCCTCGAACGACTTCGCCGCCTCCGAGCGGCCGGCCCCCGACTGCCCGGTGATGATGGTGAAGTCGACCGCCCTCTCGGGCTCCCGGGTCGGCTGCTTGAGTCTCTGAGTTCGGGCCGTGGCCACCTCAGCCCACCGCCCTTCGCTCCACCGGCTGGAGCCGGTGCAGGTGCTCGTAGATCGTCCGGGCAAGGGATGGGCCGACTCCCGACGTGGCAGTGATCTCCTCAGGAGAAGCCGCCCGCAACCTGGCCAACGACCCGAAATGCCGGAGGAGGGCCTTCTTCCGCGTCACTCCGACTCCAGGGATGTCGTCCAGCGCGGAGTGGATGGCCCGCTTGGCCCGCTTGGTGCGATGGTAGGTGATGGCGAACCGGTGGGCTTCGTCCCGGAGGTGCTGCAACAGGAAGAGGGACTCCGACCCCCTGGGGATGGTGAGCGGCTGGGGCTGTCCGGGGAGGTACACCTCCTCCAGGCGCTTGGCCAGGCCGACCGCTGGGATCGACAGGCCGTGCTCGGCCAGGACCCGCTCGGCCGCGGACAGCTGGCCTCTGCCACCGTCCACCACGATCAGCGAGGGTGGATAGGCGAACCGCCCGGGGCGCTTCCGTCGTTCGCCGTCCTGGCTGGCTGACTCGGTCTGAAGGCGGGCGAAGCGGCGGCGCAGCACCTCTTCCATACTGGCGAAATCGTCCTGCCCGGGCACCCCCTTGACCTCGAACTTCCGGTAATCGCTCCTCTTGGGCAGGCCGTCCTCGAACACCACCATGGAGCCGACCTTATCGGTCGGTCCGAGGTTCGAGATGTCAAAAGCCTCGATCCGCAACGGCGCGAGGGGAAGCCCCAGAACATCGCCCAGCTCGGCGAGGGCCCGCGAGCGCGCGGCGAAGTCCTGGGCCCGCTTGAGCTTGTGCCGGACGAACGCCTCTTTCGCGTTCTGCGTGACCACCTGGAGGAGCCGCCTGCCGTCTCCCCGCGCCGGGATGCCGATGCGAACCCGGGTCCCCCGAAGTCCCGAGAGCCACTGCTCCAACACGTCTCGCCCGCTGGGCCAGGCCGGCACCAGCACGCGAGGCGGGACGTCCTCGTCCCTGTCCATGTAGAGCTCTCTGATGAACGACGACACCAGGCCGGGTGTGTCGATGTCCTCGACCTTGTCCACCACCCAGCCCCGCCGGCCCATCACCCGCCCACCACGAACGTAGAAGACCTGGAAGGCAGCCTCCAGGTCGTCCTCCTCGATCCCGATCACGTCGAGGTCGTCCCTCCGGCCCAGGACCATCTCCTGGCTCTCGATGGCCTTTCGGGCCGCGGCAAGCTGGTCGCGAAGCTTGGCCGCCCGCTCGAACTCGAGGACGTCGGCCGCCAGGCGCATCTCGGCCTCCAGTCCGGCCAGGACCGGCTTGTGGTTGCCCGCCAGGAAGTCGGCCAGCCTCTCGACGATCTCCCGGTACCCCTCCTCGGTCACCCCCGTCGTCTCCGGGACGCATGGGCCGACGCAACGGCCGATGTCGTAGTACAGGCAAGGCCGTCGGGCCCGGGCTCGCTGGTCGAAGAAGGCGTTCGAGCAGGTCCGGACGGGAAACACCCGGGTCAGCGCGTCAAGGGTCTCCCTGATGGCGTAGGCGTGGCCGTAGGGGCCGAAGTAGCGCACTCCCTTGCGCTTGGGGCCCCGCAGAACCCTGGCCTTCGGCCACTTCTCCCCCACCGTCAATGCCAGGTATGGATACGACTTGTCGTCCCGATACCGGACGTTGAACCGTGGCCGGTGGGACTTGATCAGGTTGTACTCGAGCATCAGGCCGTCGACCTCGGTGTTGGCGACGATCCACTCCACCGATGCGGCTGCGGCCATCATGGCTTCGGTGCGCGGATGCAGCGGACGGCCCCAATAGGACGCCAGCCGCTTGCGCAGTGACATGGCCTTGCCGACGTACACAACGCGGCCGTCCGCGTCCCGGAAGAGGTAGGCACCGGGAGCGTCGGGGATGGTGGCCGCTTCCGGACGTGGGACAGTCATAACGCTCTCGAGCCCATTCTAGGCCCGGGGAGGCGACGTTCCCGGCTGGTTGATTGGATTGCTACGAATTCTCGACGGAGCCGTCGACCAGGGCTACTTCACCACGAACGTGCCGGTCATCACCGTGGGGTGGATGTCGCACCGGAAGAAGTACGTACCGGCCTTGAGGGTATCTACCTTGTATGTGGCCGTCCCCGGACCAACGATGAAGTCACTCGCGTCCTTCGCGCCGCCCAACCGGTTCGTTGCCGACGAATCGGTGAAGATCTCGACGTTGTGGGGGGTCCCGGTGTCCTGGTTGTTGAAGTCGATCGTGAATGCCTTCCCCGCCGGAGCAGCCAGGCAGCTCTTGTCGAACCCAGCTGCGGAAGCGCCGGTTGGAGCCGAGATCTGCAGCGTGGTCCCGTCGGGCTCGCATGTGGCGGCCGTGGGCTGCGAGGTGGCACCTCCGGTTGGCACGGCAGGAGTTGGATGGGCGATGGTGAGGCCGCCGGAGGCAGCCTGGGCAACCTCCAGGTTCGCGTTCACGCTGTCGAACCACGCCAGGGCCAGGGACTTGCCATCGGCAGAGACCGCCAGGCTCGGATTGGTCCCGTTCGTGCTCCCGGACACCGGCCGGGCGGCGAAGTTTCCGTCTTGGTCGTTTGCCATCACGATCTGCTTGGCTTTCGTGTCCGCCCACGTGACGAACGTGGTGCCCTTGTCGTCGATGGCGATGCTGGTCGACCAGCCCGGATCACTCTTCTCCTTCGCTCCGGGAGCCGTCGACCCCAGGTCGGTGACTTTCCATGCCGAGGTACCGGTGGATTGCGCTTCGTGGACGTTGCCCTCGATGTCGTAGAACGCGACGCGGGGGGTCCCGTTCTTGTCCAGCGCCAGTGAGACTCCGTATCCGCCGCCTCCAGGGATCTGTTCGGTCTGCCAGGCACCCCCAGAGTGCGTGCCAACCACAGTCTTGCCGTGATCGCCGAACGCCACCAGGGGCTCTCCGCTGGAAGCGACTCGGATCGCGCTGACCGTGGCCGAGGCGGAGGCAGGGCCGGCGTTGTTCCGGACCTCCTCGGTCTTCCACCTGCCGGGCGCGGTCCGCTGCGCGGCCCGTAGGCTGCCCCCCGCATAGAAGGACACCCAGGGTTTGCCGTCGGATCCCACTGCGATCGACGCGCCAAACGCCGGGCTTCCGGTGATCTTCTCCGCTTCACCGAAGTTGCCGGCCGTGTCGTCTGCATAGAACAGCCCGCCGTTCGGCGTGCTCCACACCATGTGATGCTTCCCCTGCGCATCCACGGCCACGTCTGTCTCTGCTCCCTGGACTGCCTGTCCCTGCTTGTTGGCCAGCTCAGGCGCGTCGCCCTGCGCCGGGTTGTTTTGCTGCGGTGTGACGGAGACCCGGTTCCAGATGCCCTTCGAAAGCGTGGCGAAGATGACCGCGGGGGGCTGGGGCTGCCCCGGTAGGACCGGTGGCGGGATGTCTCCCTTCTTGAGGACTGGCTTGTAGAGCAGATAGGACACGACGGGTGTGCCGTCCGGCTGGAGTGCGACTGCGACTCCCCGCCCGGCGTCGTAGAGCTGGTCCACCACCTGGACCTGGAGCTGGCCCTGCGCCTGGATCGGGATGTTCGGAGGCTCCTCGGCAGGAGCGCAAGCTGCCGCTGCAAGCGCAGCGGCGGCGAGGACGATCCCGAGCCTGAGAGCTCGTTGCGTGAGGATTGCTCGCAAGGCGGCGCCCATTCTATACAGCCACACTCGCGAGGTTGGCGCGGCGGCCGAGGTCGGCATCAGGCGCGGGCGCCGACTCGCTCGCGCTGGTCCCGGTCCACCCCCAGCACCTCAGCCAGAAACTGGCCCGTGTAGGAGGCCTCGTTCCCGGCTACGTCCTCCGGGGGACCTGCAACCACGACCTCGCCGCCGGCGTCGCCCCCTTCTGGTCCCAGGTCGATGATCCAGTCGGCTGTCTTGATGACGTCGAGGTTGTGTTCGATGACCAGGACGGTGTTGCCCGCTCCGACCAGCCGTTCCAGTACGGCCAACAGCTTGCGGATGTCCTCGAAGTGCAGCCCGGTAGTGGGCTCGTCCAGGATGTAGAAGGTCCGGCCTGTCGCCCGCTTGGAAAGCTCCGACGCCAGCTTCACCCGTTGAGCCTCTCCACCGGAGAGCGTCGGCGCCGGCTGTCCCATCCGCACGTAGCCCAGGCCGACGTCCGATACCGTCTGCAGGTGCCGGGCGATGACCGGGATGTTCCGGAAGAAATCGAGGGCCTCGTCCACGCTCATGGCTAGTACCTCGGCGATCGACCGGCCTTTGTACTTCACCTCCAGGGTCTCCCGGTTGTACCGCTTCCCCTTGCACACCTCACACGTCACGTACACGTCCGGGAGGAAGTGCATCTCGATCTTGATCTGGCCGTCGCCGGCGCATCCCTCGCACCGGCCTCCCCGAGGAGGAGGGACGTTGAACGAGAACCGTCCCGGCGTGTACCCGCGGACCCGGGCCTCGGGGACCTGCGAGTACAGCGTCCTGATGTGGTCGAAGACTCCGATGTACGTGGCCGGGTTTGATCGAGGCGTCCGCCCGATGGGCGACTGGTCGATGCTGATGACCTTGTCGATCTCCTCCCACCCAACCAGGCGCTTGTGCTTCCCGGGCACCACTCGGGATCGGTACACCTTGGCCTGGAGTGCACGGTGCAGCACCTCCTCGACCAGGGTCGACTTCCCGGAGCCGCTCACGCCGGTCACGCACACGAACGTCCCCAGCGGGACGGTCACGTCGATGTTCTTCAGGTTGTGCTGCCGAGCTCCCTCGACGCGGAGCGACCTCCCCGACGGCTTCCGGCGGACCTGTGGCGTGGGGATCGAGCGCCGGCCGGCCAGGTATGCGCCGGTCAGCGACCGCTCCTCCGGGAGCAGCCCGTCCAGCGATCCCGAGTACACGATCTCCCCACCCAGCTCGCCCGCCCCCGGGCCGATGTCCACGACGTGGTCGGACGCGTCGATCGTGGCTTGGTCGTGCTCCACCACGATCAGCGTGTTCCCCAGGTCTCGCAGGCGGATCAGCGTGTTGATCAGCCTCCTGTTGTCCCGCTGGTGAAGCCCGATGGATGGCTCGTCCAGCACGTACAGCACGCCGGTCAATCCCGAACCGATCTGGGTGGCCAGCCGGATGCGTTGAGCCTCTCCCCCCGCCAGCGTGGCCGAGGCACGGTCCAGGGTCAGGTAGTCGAGCCCGACGTCCAGGAGGAACTGCAGGCGTGCCCTGATCTCCTTCAAGATCCGCTCGGCGATCATGTGCTCGCGATCGGTCAGCTCGAGCTGGTCGAGGAAGGCCACCTCGTCTCGTATGGACTTCGTGGTGAGCTGCCAGATGTTGATGCCGCCGATGGTCACCGCAAGGGTCTCCGGGCGGAGCCGGGCTCCCTTGCACGCCCGGCACGGCACCTCCCGCATGTACTGCTCGAGGCGCTCTCGCGCGGAATCGGACTCGGCCTCCGAGTGACGCCGCTCGAGGTTGGGGATGACACCTTCGAACGTGGTCCGGTAGGAGCGAAGGCGTCCGAACCGGTTCCGATAGCTCACCTCGACCGGCT
Organism: Actinomycetota bacterium; assembly: GCA_036505215.1. Lineage (GTDB taxonomy): Bacteria > Actinomycetota > UBA4738 > UBA4738 > UBA4738 > DASXTW01. The sequence goes on from DASXTW010000182.1 coordinate 17,300, forward strand.
CGTCCGACCCGTACAGGATGGCCTCCCGCGCGTTCTTGGAGAGCCGCCGCCAGGGGCTCGACGTCGAGGCGCGATGGGCTCGGGCCACCGCTTCGAGCAGTCGCTGCCAGTAGCCAAGCCGGTTGCCGGACCACGGAGCGATGACACCCTCCTCGATCGAGAGGTCCGGGTCGGTCACGATCAACTCCGCGTCGACCTCCAGCCTGATGCCCAGCCCGTCGCAGGTCGGGCAGCACCCGTACGGCGAGTTGAACGAGAAGTTGCGGGGGGCCAGCTCGTCGAACGAGAGGCCGTCGTACGTGCAGGCCAGCTTCTGGCTGAAGTTGACGACTTCCTCTTTTCCGTCGGTCTGCACGGCGATCGCCGCCAGCCCCTCGGCCAACTCCAGAGCCGTCTCGATCGAGTCGGCCACCCGCCGCCGGATGTCGGGTCGGGCCACCAGCCGGTCGACGATGACCTCGATGCTGTGCTTGTAGTAGCGTTCCAGACGGATCTTCTCCGAAAGCTCCCTGACCTCACCGTCGATGCGGGCCCGCGAGAACCCCTTCCGGCCCAGATCGGCAAGCAGTCGCTCGTACTCTCCCTTGCGGCCTCGCACGATGGGCGCCAGCACCTGAAAGCGGGTCCCCTCCGGAAGCTGCATGACCTGATCCACGATCTGGTCAGGGGTCTGCCGGCCGATGGGTCGGCCACACTTGTGGCAGTGGGGCTGTCCCACCCGGGCGTAGAGCACCCGCAGGTAGTCGTAGATCTCCGTGATCGTCCCGACCGTCGAACGGGGGTTCCTGGACGTGGACTTCTGGTCGATCGAGATGGCTGGGGACAGGCCCTCGATGAAGTCGACGTCGGGTTTCTCCATCTGCCCGAGGAACTGACGGGCATACGAGGACAGGGACTCCACGTACCGCCGCTGGCCTTCTGCATAGATCGTGTCGAAGGCGAGCGAGCTCTTGCCGGAGCCCGAAAGGCCCGTGAACACGATCAGCTTTCCCCGGGGAAGATCGAGGGTGATGTTCTTCAGGTTGTGTTCACGGGCACCGTGAATTACAAGCCTGTCAGTGCCCACGCGGCCATTCTAACGGGGGGTACCAACACGCTATTCCCGCCTGCGCGGCCCTCGGGAGTATCGAAAGCGGCGCTGCACGTCCCGTGGGAACCGATGGGCGATGACTGACGTACGGGAGGTCAGCGAGGGACGAAGGGAGTGAGGGACCACGTCGTTCAACGCCACTCCGATCCGCCGCCTGGCCGCAGCCGTAACCGTCATCCTCGGGGCCTGCACGGCCAAGCCCGCCGCGCAGCAGGTATCCCCGAGTGGATCCCCGCCCAGTTCCCCTCGGCCTTCAGCTGGCGTCCCCGTGAACCCTGGCGCCTCGCCCGTCGGATCCGGCTCTATCGATCTTTCGGTCCTCACCGGCCGGATCACGTTCTCGAACGGCACAGACGACATCTGGGTGGTGAACGCCGATGGGTCGGGGCTGCAGAGGCTGACCACCAACCCCGCCAACGACTTCGACCCCGCGTGGTCGCCGGACGGGTCCAAGATCGCATTCCGTTCGGAGCGGGACGGGAACAACGAGGTCTACGTGATGGAGGCAGACGGGTCCCGGCAGCGCGACGTGAGCCGGCACCGGGCCGACGATTGGGGCCCCACGTGGTCCCCGGATGGAAGGGTTCTGTGGAACTGCGCCCGAGGCCTCGGGATCGGATTTCGGGCTTGCGTGAGAAACCCTGACGGAAGCCGCCTCAACGTGCTCCCGGCCGATATCTACGTCGAGTATCAGGCCTGGTCACCGGACGGAACCAGGATCGCGTTCATGTCCCAGGAGCCTGGAGCCTCTGGGAACGACCCCGACTACAACATCTACGTAATGAACGCGGACGGGACGGGCATCAGGCGCCTCACCGAGACTCCAGGTAGCGATGGGTTCCCATCGTGGTCGCTGGATGGAAGCAAGATCGCCTTCTCATCCACCAGAGACGATTGCGCGAACTCGGATCGAGCCGATTGCAGGACCACGGGCGACATCGGTCCCTTCCATTCGCTCTATGTGATGAACGCGGACGGTTCCGATCAGCACCGTCTCACGGACAGGTTCGCCCAGTTCGTCGACTGGTCGCCGGACGGTAGCTATCTGGTGTTCGCTCCCGGCCTGAACATCATCCGCCCTGATGGCTCCGGCCTCACCTCCCTCCACGTTGGGGTCGCTGAGCCAGAGTTTCCAGACTGGACCGCCTCGGCGGGTTAGGCCGACCCAGCAAGCGAGCCGACCGAAGAAGCGCGGCGCCGTTGCCGTGCCCAGGGGCTCAAATGGTCCATGCCAGAAGTTCTATCACCCGGACATTGGCGTCTCGAGGAGCTCCGCCGTACGCTGGCGGCGTGTCTACGCGCGAGGAGCTGGAACGGCTCTCGTCCAAGGAGTTGCACGACCGAGCCATCCGTGTGGCGGAGCGCCGGCTCGACGTCGGCTTCCTGTGGCAGCTCATCAAGGCCATCCCGGTGGCTGAGGCGGCCGCCGGGGACCTTCGGGAATCGGAGGCAGACGTGGCCGTGGGGGACCTGGTCCCCCTGATCCACGACTTCATCCACTCAGACGAAGGAAAGCTGGCCGACGCCCTCCGGCCGATGTACCTGGATTACCTCGAAAAGCACGAGAAGTGACCCGCCTGACCGGCCGGAGGAGCGAGGAGATGGCGATCGACGTCGACAGATATCGCAAAGAGTTCCCGGTCCTGCAGCGGAAGGCCTACCTCATCAGCGCGTCGCTGGGTCCAATCTCCGGTCGCGCCCGGCGATACGTCCAGGAGTACCTCGATGTATGGGCGGCGGAGGGCGCTCCCGACCCGGTATGGCTGGATCACATCTTCCCCAGGATGAGGCAACTCAAGGACACCTTCGGCGGGATGATCGGCGCCGACCGCGACGAGCTCGCCATCACCGTGAACGTGTCGCTGGCCCTTGCGGCTGTCATGTCCTGCATCGACTTCTCGAAGCGCCGGAAGATCGTGCTGTCCGAGCTGGACTTCCCCACGGATGGCCACGTCTCGCTGGCTCACCGCCGACGCGGCGCCGAGGTGGTCTTCCTCAAATCGTCAGACGGCCTGACCATTCCCCTGGAGGCGTACCGCGAAGCGATCGACGAGGACACCGCTCTGGTCATCGTGAACCGAGTCCTCTATCGGACCAGCGCCCTGCTCGACGCGAAGGAGATCTGCCGCATGGCCAGGGAGGCGGGCGCGTGGACGGTCGTGGACGACTTCCATGGAGCCGGCATCGTGCCCGTCGACGTGCACGATCTCGGTTGCGACTTCTACACCACGGGGGTCCTGAAGTGGTTGTGCGGCGGCCCCGGCCTGACGTTCCTGTACGCCAGGAGGGAACTCCTGCCGACGCTCGAACCGCTGGTCACGGGGTGGTTCGCCACCCGCGAGCCGTTCTCCTTCGACCTGCAGCACCTGGACTACCATCCCAGCGCCCGGCGGCTGGAGCACGGCACGCCCGCCGCCCCCATCGCGTTCATCGCCCAAGGAGGACTGGACATCATCACCGAGGTCGGCCCGGCCACCATTCGCCAGCGTCAGCAGGACCTGATCGACTACCTGATGGCTGGGGCAGACCAGGCAGGGCTGTCCGTTCGGACGCCGCGGGATCGGAACGCCCGGGGAGGGATGGTGAACATCGGGGTAGGGCAGGAGGCCGAGAAGGTGTGTCACGCCTTGCTGGACCGAGACGTGTGCACGGACTTCCGGGGAGACGGCATCCGGGTCTCTCCCCACTTCTTCAATACGGAAGGCGACATCGACCGGCTGTTCGTCGCGCTCAGAGACATCCTGTAGCGAGCGACTCGCGCTTACTTGCCGCGCGGAACATAACCTGCCGCGGCCAACACGACCGACTTCGCGGCCCTGAAGAAGGCGGCCTTGCAGTCATTGCTTCCCGTCGCGGGGATCCCGCAGGAGACGTACGTCTGGACCTGTTTCCGGGTCCACCGATAGCCCGTGTAGGGGATGGGGTCCTGCGACCCCCGGACGATCACGTCGGTGACGAGGATGAGCCAGTCCCCCATCGACTTGTTCGCGTCGAACGCAGGAAAGATCTTGGCCTCGGCCTCGTTCAGCCGGGTTCCCCACGGGGTGTCGGGGGAGTCCTCCACGAGGATGACCGCGGCCGTTCCGTCGGTCGAGGGGATCCCCGCGATCCCCAGCCCGGGGATGTTCGCGACCAGGTTCGCCAGCTTCACGCTGGGGGACTGGATGGACACGGGCGGACGATCGATGCGGAACAGGTAGGACCTCCCGCCCCTGACCCCCGGCGCCGGGGCCACGGCGTCTCCCCCTGCCTTGGCCCCTCCCACGGGGGTGTAGGCGGAGACGGCCCGGGAGGCCGCTCCGCCCGTGCAAGCGGAAAGCAGGAGGATGAGCCCGATCCCCAACGCGATCGAGGCTGGGCGGTGCATGCGATGGTTCGACATCGGAGACGCCGCGTTCACTTTGTAGAACAGGATGCCACACGGAACCGTCTTTCGGACCTCCCACGCGCCCACGTCAGCCGAAGCGTCGGCCGCCCCTGATCACCAGACGTACGTGTTGGAAGGCCGAAAGGTCCTCCAGCGGATTCCTTCCCAATGCGACCAGGTCGGCGGGCTCGCCCTGGGCCAGCGGTCGGAAGGTGAGAGCTTCCAGGACCTGCTCGGCCGGCAACCCGGCTCTGTGGAGATGCCAGGCCTCGCCGGGGTGGATCCCTGCTGGGATGGGACCGTTTCCGAGATCGGTCCCGTAGGCGACCCGCCCACCGGCCTGGATGAACCGGCTCAGGTTCTCCGTCGCGATGCGGAGCTCGGGAGTCTCCTTGCCGAAGGAGTGGATGTCCAGCGTCGACACGATGCGAACCCTTCGGGCCAGTGTCTGGATCGTGTCCTCGGAGAGCCGCTCGGTCCATGGGCAGTGCGCCAGTTCGTCCACGCCTGCCCCCAACGCCCGCTCGACCTGTCCCTTGCCCTGGCAGTGAGCCGTCACGATGGCCTCGGCCCGGTGGGCCGTATCGCACACGGCCACGAGCTCCTCGTCCGAGAGCGTTGGCCCCGCATCGACATTCAGGGCGACCTTGACCACCGCGACCCCGCTTCGTTCCAGGATCTCCCGGGTGACACCGGCGGCCTCATCAGGACCGTCCACCTCGCGTCCGGTCCCGGGCGGCGCCCACGACGAACGCGTGGGATATCCGCCGCGGCAGGTGATCATGGGACCAACCGCTCGGATCAGCGGCCCGTTGAACGCGGGGCTCTCGGAGGCGTCGGCCAGCGGGAACGCCACTTCCGGAGGCCACCCCAGGTCACGGACCGCCGTGACCCCGGCGGCGACGACGGCCCCCGGGTCGGACAGCCCGATGTGAACGTGGCGGTCCACTACGCCAGGGATGACGAAGCCGTCGACACGGATCTCCTGGTCGGGCTCGGGCGGCGCGGGTCGGCCGGACAGGGTCTCCCGCCCTCGCTCACCGCTAGCGGTTACTGCCAGTTCTCGAGCGGCTCCGGCGTATGCCACCCGGCCACCGTCGAGAACCACGATGGCGTCATCGACGAGCCGGCCACGCCCAAGCCACGCAATCGGTGCTCTGACCGCAAGAACGGTCACAGGAGCTGACTGGGAAGGGGCGGGGCCACGGCGGAGGGCAACATCTGGACTGAGGCCAGCCGCCCGAAGGCGGAACCGACGAACAGGGCCATGCGGCTGGCCGAGGGAAGCGTTGCCCGGAGCCGTGGCCCCGCCCTCACTTTCACCTCACTCCTGCTTCCTTCATCGCGGTGAGCTCCTTGCGGTACTCCTGGACCTCGTCGCGGAGGCGGGCCGCGTACTCGAACCGAAGGTCCCGGGCGGCCTCATGCATCTCCTCCTCCAGGCTCTGGATCAGTCGCTCCAGTTCTTCCCGGGGCATTTCGGCATGCTCCGCGGGCCGGCGCCGGCGTCCGCGTTCCGGGGTGAGCGCCCTGCGTGAAGGATCGCCCTGCAGCGCGAGGAGGATGTCCGAGACCTTCTTGCGGATGGTCTGCGGGTCGATGCCGTGCTCCTCGTTGTACTCCATCTGGATCTTGCGACGGCGGTTCGTCTCGGAGATGGCGTGCTTCATGGAGTCCGTCACCGTGTCCGCATACATCAGGACCTTCCCGTCCACGTTTCGGGCCGCCCGGCCGATGGTCTGGATCAGTGAGGTCTCGCTCCGCAGGAACCCTTCCTTGTCCGCGTCCAGGATCGCCACCAGCGAGACCTCGGGCAGGTCCAGGCCCTCCCGCAGCAGGTTGATCCCCACCAGGACGTCGAACTCTCCGAGGCGGAGATCCCGAAGGATCTCGATCCGCTGGATCGTGTCGATCTCCGAGTGCAGGTACCTCACACGTAGCCCCATCTCGATCAAATAGTCCGTCAGGTCCTCGGCCATCTTCTTGGTGAGGGTGGTGACGAGGATCCGGTCGCCCTTCTCGGTTCGCCTGCGGATCTCCTCGATAAGGTCGTCAACCTGTCCCTTGGTGGGCCTGACCTCGACCTCGGGATCGATCAGCCCGGTCGGGCGGACGATCTGCTCCACGACCTGCTCGCTCACTCTCAGCTCGTACGGCCCGGGAGTGGCGGACATGAACACCACCTGTTGGACCTTCTCGGTGAATTCCTCGAACCGGAGCGGCCGATTGTCCAGGGCGGACGGCAGTCTGAATCCGAACTCCACCAGCGTCTGCTTGCGAGACATGTCGCCTTCGTACATGCCGTGGAGCTGCGGCACGGTGACGTGGCTCTCGTCGATGACGCACAGCCAGTCCTCCGGGAAGTAATCCAGGAGCGTGTAGGGAGCCTCTCCCGGAGCGCGGCCGTCCAGATGTCGGCTGTAGTTCTCGATGCCGCTGCAGAAGCCGACCTCCCGGAGCATCTCCAGGTCGTAGTTGGTCCGCATGCGCAGGCGCTGCGCCTCCAAGAGCTTGTTCTCCGCGTCGAGCCGGGCGAGCCGGCCCTCGAGCTCGCGCTCGATGCCTTCGATGGCTGCGCGCAGCCGGTCCTCCGACGCCACGTAGTGAGTGGCCGGGTAGATGGTGATCTCGGAGAGCTCGCCGAGGATCTCTCCGGTCACCGGGTCCATGCGCAGGACTCGGTCGACCGTGTCCCCCCATAGCTCGACGCGCACGATCGTCTCCTCATAGGCGGGATGGACCTCGATCGTGTCGCCCCGGACCCGGAACCTGCCTCGGGCCACCTCCGAGTTGGTTCGATGGTACTGGATGTCTACTAGCCGCTGGATGGCCCAGTCACGGTCGAGCGGAACGCCCTGGATGACCCGGAGGATGGTGCCGGCGTACTGCTCGGGCGACCCCAGGCCGTAGATACAGGACACCGAGGCCACGATGATGACGTCCCGTCGTGTGTACAGGGCCGACGTGGCCGAGTGGCGGAGCCGCTCGATCTCGTCGTTGATCGAGGAGTCCTTCTCGATGTACGTGTCGGTCTGGGGGACGTATGCCTCGGGCTGGTAGTAGTCGTAATAGGAGACGAAGTACTCCACAGTGTTGTGCGGGAAGAACTCCTTGAACTCGTTGGCCAGCTGTGCCGCCAGGGACTTGTTCGGGGCGATGACCAGGGTCGGCTTCTGGACCTTCTCGATGACCCCGGCCATGGTGAACGTCTTCCCCGTCCCGGTGACTCCGAGCAGGGTCTGATAGTTGTTTCCGCGCAGGACGCCCTCGGCCAGCTCCTCGATGGCCTTGGGCTGGTCCCCCGCGGGAGCGAACTCGGACTCGACCTTGAACTCAGGCATGCCCAGCGATTCTAGGCGGCCTCACCGACACGTCCCGGGTAGCCCCGGAGATGCGTTCGGCGAAGGGCAGCGCCGACCTACAGACGGCCGGCTTCGATGATCCGCTGGAGGAAGCCGCGGGTTCGGGGGTTCTGTGGTTCGCTGAAGATCTGCTCGGGTGGACCCTCCTCAAGGATCACGCCCGCATCGAGGAAGCAGACTCGATTCGCGATGTCTCTGGCGAAGCCCATCTCGTGGGTCGCGATCACCATGGTCATCCCCACGTCCGCTAGGCCACGGATCACGTTCAGGACCTCGGCGACGAGTTCCGGATCGAGGGCGCTGGTGATCTCGTCGAGCAGCATGATGTCAGGGTTCATGGCCGGACGATCGCCGCTCGTTGCTGTTGGCCGCCGGAGAGCCTGTCGGGATATTCGTCCTTCTTGTCCAGCAGGCCAAAGCGCTGGAGGAGCTGGACCGCCTCCTTCTCTGCCTTCGCCCGCGACACGTTCAGGACCTTCATAGGGGCGAGCGTGATGTTCCGAAGCACGGTCATGTGAGGAAACAGGTTGAACGCCTGGAAGACGATCCCGATGTGCCGGCGGATCCGGTTCACGTTGACGTCCTCGGCCGTGATCTCCTCGCCCTCTACGAAGATCCGGCCCTGGTCGACGGGCTCCAAGAGGTTGATGCACTTGAGGAGGGTGGACTTCCCCGATCCGGATGCCCCGATCGGGCAGATCACCTCGTGGTCGGCGACCTCCAGGTTGATGTCGCGGAGAACTCGCAGATCCCCTTTCGCTGCTCCCGGGCGATCAGCCAGTCGGTAAACCGCGCCAGTGGGATCGTGAGGACGACGAACAAGCCCGCCGCAACAGTGAACCCGGCGAAGTTGAAGAACGTCGTTCCGTAGGCCTGGGCCGTGCGAACCACCTCGACCAAGCCAATCGCCGCCACCAACGCGGTGTCCTTCTGGAGCCCCGATGAAGTCATTGAGAAGCGGAGGGATGACCCTCCGGATCGCCTGTGGAAGGACGACGTAGCGAAGCGCCTGCCACCGCGACAGGCCCAGGGCTCGGGCAGCGGCCGTCTGGCTCTCATGCACGGACTCGATCCCCGCCCGATACACCTCCGCGACCGGAGTACACCAGCGTCAGCGCGATGACCCCGTAGACGAACTGTGACTGCCGGGAGAGAGCGCCCAGCTGCATGCCCGGAACGCCGAGTCCCACGATGAACATCAACAGGAGAAGAGGGATCCCTCGAAAGAAGTCGATGTAGATGATCGCCAGGATCCTGAAGGGGAAAAAACGGGACCGGGCAGGCTGCGAATCACCGCGAGGAACATGGCCAGCGCCAGGACGAGGACTTCAGCAAGCAGGAACATCCGCACGGTGACCGAGAAGAACGCGGCAATGACCGAGTCGGTCTTGTCCGTGCCGAAGGCCGCTCCTCTCAGGTGGTGAGCGGAAAAGAAGGACTGCTTCACTTCAGAAAGAA
>DASXTW010000183.1:0-9822 GCA_036505215.1 Actinomycetota bacterium
GACGATCTCCGAGCGGTGCTGAAGCATGGCGATCCAGAGGACATGCGGAAGATCTTCAGGCGAACGATCCGCTCGGTGACGTGGCTCCCCGAGGAGGAGCGCCTGGAGCTTCGGCTCGTGCTACCGGAGGCCGAGGATGAGCCGGCCGAAGCGCGTGTGGATTCTGTACGTGCCCGGGGCCGGGCACTGTCTATCTAGGAAGCACTTTCGAATCGCCCGAGCTGGTGTTCGTTCGATCACTGGAGGTGGACGCCTGATCCGCTTTTGGTTTGTGCACCGGCCGACCGGCTATGGCCTGTCAACCTGTAGGGGTCAGAAACTCCGATGATGCGCTCGACCTGCGGATTCGCTGCGGGCGGGAAAGACGAGCCAGCGACTCTAAGCAAGTTCGGGAAGCGAGTGTCTGCCATTCGATTCGCCCACCGTGGCTGTCGAACTGCCCGAGTGCGGAGCCGTTCCTCCCTCGGACTCAGATCTCAGCCAACTCGGTCGGCGGCGGGTTCTCACTCGGGCTTCAGGGAAGGCGATTCGCGCCGATCTCACCGGCGGCCAGATCCGGCGAACCCGCAGGTCACAAGGGTGATCGGAGTTGTTGACCCCTACAATTCACCCAGTCTGCGGAGGTTTCGCCGGGCGATCAGCTTCGGATGCGACCGGGGATCCTGGTTGGCCTGCGTTGACGACGAGGTCGAGGATGCGGAACGCGGACATCGGCTTGACGAACCCTTTCAGAGTCAGCTCACCTGCTGGTTCCGCTTCGACGAGGTGCTCGACCTCGGCGAAGACTCGCTCGTTTACCATGATTTGGCCGCTCCCAGCTTCATCGCAGAGTCGCGAGGCGAGGTTCATCACGCTGCCCACCGCCCCGTAGTCGTACCGCCCTTCGAAGCCGATCCGCCCGAGAGTCGCGTACCCCAGCGCGATCCCGACCGAGAAATCCAGCTCGTGTCCCCGCTTTTGCCACCTGGAGGTCAGCTCGGTCATCACCTCACGCATCGCCACGGCCATCCTTACCGCCCGCGATGCGGGGTCGGGACAGGGAACGGGATCGTTGAACCAAACCATCAACCCGTCTCCGGCGAACCATCCCACGGTGGCTTCGAACCGGAGGATGAGGCGTCCCATGGCGTCGTGGAACTCGCGGATGACGCCCATGACTTCCTCGGGCTCGGTGGTCACGCTGAAGGCGGTCCACCCACGCAGGTCGGCGAACAGGACCGCGATCTCTCGCCGATGGCTCTCCAGGATGCTCTCGCCCTGAGACAGGATGAGCTCGGCGAGCGTCGGCGAAAGGAAGCGCCGCAGGCGACTCATCTTCTCAAGCTCTTCCACCTGCTCGCTGACCCGGTCCTCCAGGGTACGGTTCCATTCGGCCAGCTCGGCGGCCTGCGACTGGACCGTATCGTGGTATCGCTTGATCCGGATGAGCGACCGGACCCGAGCGAGCAGCTCCTGCTGGTTGAACGGCTTGGTGATGAAGTCGTCCGCTCCCGCCTCCATAGCTTCCGACCGAACCTCCGAGTCGCTCGATGTGACCATCACGACTGGAAGGAACTCGGTTGCAGGGACCTCACGAAGCCGTCGACATACTTCGTAGCCGTTCATCTCCGGCATCTGGACGTCCAGGAGGACGAGATCGGGGCGATCGGCCATCACGCTATCCAGCGCTTCCCGCCCGGAGGCCGCCGAGATCACCGCGTATCCATGCGACGTCAGGATGGCCTCCAGAAGGCGAACGTTCTGCGGGACGTCGTCGACGACGAGGACCTTCCCCTTGGAGTCCAAACTCACGCTTCCCCCCGATTCTCACAGTAGTGTCGAACCTGGTCTGGGAGCTCCTTCACCGTTATGGGTTTCTCCAGGTAGCCATCGAATCCGGCGGCGAGGAATCGCTCTCGGTCTCCTTTCATGGCGAACGAGGTCAGGGCCACCACCGGGATGGCGGCGGTCCTCTCTTGGCTCTTGAGGAGCTCGACCGCAGCAAGGCCGTCCATCCCAGGGAGGCGGATGTCCATGAGGATCAGGTCAGGGAGTTGCTCGCCGGCGAGCGTGATGGCCTCCTCCACGCTGGCAGCCTCCAGAGTCCGGAACCCGGCGAACCTGAGGACCTCCCGCACAAGCTTCACGTTCTTCTCGTTGTCATCGACAACGAGGATCAGCTCTCCGGTCATCGCCGTCACCCGGGCTGTTCCAGCGGTAGCGTGAACCGGAAGGTGCTCCCCGCTCCGTGTTCGCTCTCCACCCATAGGCGTCCTCCGTGCAGCTCGATGAACTGCCGCGAGAGCGTGAGTCCAAGCCCGATGCCCTCCCGGCTTCCGTGCGAAGAACCCCGAGCCTGCTGGAACTCGTCGAAGATCCGCTCGTGATCTTCCCGGACGATCCCCGGACCGGTGTCGGTCACCGCCACCTCGACCATCCCGTCGGCGACGAACGCCGACACGTCGACGTGGCCTCCTGGAGGGGTGAACTTCACCGCATTGGAGAGAAGGTTGAAGATGACCTGCCGGACCTTGCGTTCATCGGCCCTGATCACTCCGACCTCGGGCCCCACGGTATGGGTCAGCGTTATCCCGTTTCGGTCGGCCCGCTCCCCGTGCATGGTCAGCCCGCTGTTCAGGGCCTGGGGAACCGAGACGTTTCCGAGATCTAGCTCCATCCGCCCGGCTTCGATCTTCGAGAGATCCAGGATGTCGTTGATGAGGGAGAGGAGGTGCTGGCCCGCCTCGAGGACGTCTCCCACGTACCCCACCTGCGCCTCGTTCAGCTCGCCGAACATCTGCTCCCGGAGGACCTCCGAGAACCCGATGATCGCGTTGAGCGGTGTTCGAAGCTCGTGCGACATGTTCGCCAGGAACTCCGACTTGTGCCGGCTGACCGTCTCCAGCTCCCGGCCCTTCTCCTCCAGCTGCGCCAGGGCAACATTGAGGTCGCGCGTCCGTTCCTCGACCTTCTTCTCGAGGCCCGCGTAGGACTCGCGAAGCTGCGCGGTCATCCGGTTGAACTCTTCGGCCAGGGCCTGAAGCTCGTCGCCAGTCCGAACCTGGATGATGTGGTCGAGTTCTCCCCCGCCGATCCGGGCCGCACCCGCTTGTAGCGTGTGGATCGGGGTGACCATCCGTCGGGCCAGGACCAGGCTTACCATGAAGGCGAGGGCCAGGCCCACGATCAACAGGATGATCGTCCGAAAGATGGACGAGTAGAGCGGAGCGAACGCCTCCCCCAACGGCTGCTCGACGAAGACGTGCCACCCCAACGACGGGATGGACTGGGTCGCTGTGAGGACCTTTCCTCCGGATGGATCGCGGCCGACCGTGATCTCCTTTGACTTGCCTCCCCCTGCAGCTCCCAATGCTGCCTTCACCTGGGGCAGGGAGGCCAGGTTCGTTCGATTCAGTAGCAGCGTGGGGTCGGGGTGAATGATCAGGTTGCCTTCCGAATCGACCGCGTACGCCAGTCCCGCCTTTCCGACCTTGATCCCGGAGATCACGTCCCGGATCAGCTTCAGCGTGATGTCGGCGACCACGACCCCACCCGAACCCGCGCGCAAGGCCATCCTCATGTGCGGCTCGGACTCGTTCACGAAGAACACCGGGCTGAAGTAAGGCTGGTCCACCTTTGGCTTCAAGAAGACCGGGTCGCCGGAACGATCTTCGCCTCGGCCCTTGAAGAAGTCGGGAGCGTCCAGGGAATGGCGGATCCGCTCGGTACCGGTCGGATCGATGTAGACCAGCTCGGTCAGCGAAGGGACCTGGTCGAGGACGCGGAGGAAGTCCGCGTAGCGGCGGTCGATCGGGACCTCGTCTGGGTGGAGCGCCGTACCGACGTCACGCTTGAGCTCGCCGATGAACTGCTCGATGGCCGCGGTGGCGGCCGAGGCCTTCTCCCGCTGGATCTGGACGAGCGATGCCTCGTTGTCCCGGAACGCGAAGTACGCCTCGACCGCGCCGCTCGAAACGACGGCTCCGGTCACCAGGCCGACCACGATCAGGACGTACTTCCTGAACAGCCGGCGCCGCTTGGATCGAAACGCCACGTCATCCGTCCTCAGTGGCTACTGCGCCGAATCAGTCACAACTGGGCGCCGTCGGCGGGGTGGGGGAAACGTAGTCGATGATTTCGTCCGCTTGATCGAGCCATTGGCGGGACAGCTTCAACCCCAACTCGCGGGCGACCTTCTCGTTGATCACTAACTCGAGTTCCGTCATCGCCTCGACGGGCAGATCCCCCGGTTTGGCTCCTTCGAGGATCTTGTCGACGTACACAGCAGCCTTCTGTCCGACCGCCGGGAAGTCCGGCCCATAGGCGAACAGACCTCCCGCCTCCACCCTCGCCCTGAAACCCACCGAGATGGGGAGGCGATGCTCGAGCGCCAGGCCGATCATGAGCAAGGAGAACTTCGTCTGAAGGTCCTGGGAGGCGATAACGACTCCGTCGACTTCCCCGGGCCGGATAGCTCCGAACACGCGCCTGATTTCCCCCTCGGTGGATGCCGCTCGCTCTACAAGGGTGATGTCATGCGCCTCCGCCGTCTTCCGGATGTCGTCCAGGAGATCCTGTCCAGCGGGATCCTCGGGGCTCGTGACCGCGAGCACCCGGTGCAGGCTCGGCAGGATGCTCTTGAACACCTCGAGTTGCTTGCCGGCGAGCTGTCGAAATCCGATGAGCCCCGTCATGTTCCCGCCCGGGTGGGAGAGGCTCTGGATGAGGCCTTCACCCACGGGATCCAGGGCGTGGAGGAACACCACCGGGACCGCGGTCGTCGCCGCCTGGGCCGCTCGAATCGTCTGGCTCTCGAACGCCACGATCAGATCCACCTTGTCGCGCACGAACTCCTTGGCCGCCTCGTTGGCAGCCGCCTCGTCTGCCAGGTTCCGCCAGTCAAGACGCACGTTCTTGCCCTGGAGGGTCAGCGCCTGCGGGAGGCTCTTCAGGCAGTTCTCGAACCTTTCCGCTTCATTCGCCGTGAGGTAACCGAAATCCTTGAGGGCATCCACCAGGGCCGGCAGAGAGGGAGGTACGTGGTCCACCCCAACGTGAAACAGCCCGATGTGGAAGTTGGTGGTCTTGGGCGTCTGAGTCCCTGACGAACCGCTGCACGCGGCCGCCAGGAGCAGGAAAGCAAGCCCTGCGGCCCGAAGTCGCATTGGTCCCCCCTAACTGACGTGTTCCATACTGTTCGGTCGGATCTTCGGATACAAGACCACGCCACGTCCCGAGCCAGGGCCCGGATGGGAGCCTATGGCGTGCTCCTTGGAGCGCTCTGTGACGGCTATCACGAACATCCGGTGTTTTCCGCGACGTCACCAGCGGCTGCCTCTGTCCCCTCTTCCCTCGATGCGTCCGCGGGGACCTCGTCAGCCGCCGTCGACTGTCAGGGTGGGTCGTCCGCAGGGACGGCGTCTGATGACCGAGCGGCTCCCAGGGCTCGGAGGAACGCGTCCTAGATAGACAGTGCCTCCCTGTGCCCGGGGCCGGGCACTGTCTATCTAGGACGCATCTTCGAATCCCCCGAATTGGTGTTCGTACGGGCACTGGACGTGGACGACTGACCGGAAGTGGCCGTGTGGCGCCAGAGTTCAAGATGTCGAGCCTCACCAGACGCTTTACGGATCGTCTTCACCAGACATTTGACACCAGCCTCACGGGAGACTCCTGTTGCTCTGCCATCGATGGTGGCTCCAGATCACCTCCTCGGCGCCGGGCAGGCACACGGCCTGGCCTTCTCCGTCCGGTGCGGAGTGCCGAGGCCACCGTCGCTCAAGGACATCCACAAGGAGTTGAACGAGGACGTAGGTGTGCCCATCCCAGACCATGGGAGCCTCGAGCGATGGGCGTGTCGCGGAGTGCTACTGCTCAACGCGACGTTGACCGTGCGCGGAGGGGCAGCGGCGTCGCACCGAGGCAGGGGTTGGGAGACGTTGACCGATCAGGTCATCAGGGTCGTCAATGGGAAGACCGATCGCGTCGTGTTCATTCTGTGGGGCAAGGTGGCTCAGAAGAAGAAGACGCTCATCGACCTTTCCAGACACACCGTCATCGCGTCATCGCATCCCGCGCCGCTGTCCGCCCGTAGAGGGCCCCAACCCTTCTCGGGCAGCAAGCCGTTCAGCCGGGCGAACCGCGCACTTGTCGCGACAGGGCGGGCCGCAATCGATTGGGGCCTGATGGGGTGAGGCCGTAGCCCGCTCCGTGAGGGGAGGCTCGCTGCGACCATCGCCGTCAGGCACGAGTTCAGCGGGAGCAGGGTGGTCGACTCATACTCCAGGCAGCTGCCACTTTCATCATGTGAAGGGACATCGCGTGCGCGCAAGCGGCTACTTTCTCGACAGGTTCGTCGCCCCCGGCATCTCGGACTTCACGTCCGCAGAAGTCCCCGACATGACCGGTTACGACCCGGAGTCGAAGTTCTGGCTGGCGAACTTCGTGCTGAACTCGGGGCTGGGAGGGAACCTTCGCCCGCCCGGCAATGCCTACGCCTACAACTACCTCCGGCGTGCTGTGGCCGCGTTCTCCGAGCATGAGGGGGCTCGGCAGGCGACGCTTAGTTTCCTGGCCTCGGACCGGCAGTCGGTGTCGCAGTACGCGGCCGCCGTCTTGCACTGGGAGTTCTTCCTCGGTCAGTCCTGGCACGCCTATCTGCTCCTGCGCGGTCTCTTCAAGTTCCTCACACAAGGGGACGTCCCCCAAGTGTTCGTGAGGGGAGAAGGGTCTGTCGAGGAGCGACTCAATGATCTGTACAGCCAGATGAAACACGTCGAGTCTCGAATCGAGCACGGCCAGATGATGGAAGGGGCCACGGTTCCTGTTTGGCTCACGAACGAGGGCCTGCGAAGCGTAGACTCGTTGCTCACCTACGCGGAGACAGGAGATGTCCTCCGTGATGTCGCGAAGTGGGCGAACATCATCGTTGCCCCGACGGACATGGCGAACAAGCTGCGCGAACTGAAGGATTCGTGAGCGGCATGGCCGCTTGAGGAGCCGGATAAGGCGCTCCCAGCGACAACTGCGGCTCTTCGGCGGGCCAAGCTCAGAGGCAGTTCGAGCCTTGTCAGCCCGAAGCAACGCAGATCGAAGCTAGACCGCAAGCTCGAGCCCGAGTTGTTCGTGTGGGGGTCCCAAATTGGGTTCTGCGCCTGATTGACGCTGGTAGGTAGCATCCTCGCGCCTTGCGATCCTTCCTCTACCTCGTGCTCGTTCGTCTCGTCGGAGTGCTCACCGGACGTGGCAGCATGGCGCAGCTCCAGCTCGAGAACGCCGTCCTCCGACACCAGGTGAAGGTTCTTCGCCGCACGGTTCGCCGGCCCGAGCTCAAGGACCGCGACCGAGTGTTCCTCGCGGCGGCGAGCAGGGCGCTCTCCAGGGAGCGGTGGGCCTCGTTCATGGTCACGCCCCAGACGGTCCTTCGTTGGCACCGCGAGCTCGTGAGGCGCAAGTGGACCTACCCTCGCCGCGGGCCTGGCAGGCCGAGCCTTGACCCTGAGGTGGTCGAACTCATCGCCCGTCTCGGCAGGGAGAACCCGAGGTGGGGATGCGTCCGCATCCAGGGAGAGCTCCGCAAGCTCGGGATCCGGGTGGGGGCGAGCACCGTGCGGCGGATCCTCCGGCGTGCCGGTCTCGGGCCGGCTCCCCGACGATCGGGGCCGACCTGGAGCGAGTTCCTCCGCCAGCAGGCGAGGGGCGTGCTCGCCTGCGACTTTTTCACCGTGGAGACCGCCTTCCTGCGCACGCTCTTCGTCCTGTTCTTCATCGAGCTGCACACCAGGCGTGTCCACATCGCCGGGGTGACCAGGACCCCCGACTCGACGTGGGTGACCCAGCAGGCCCGCAACCTCGCCATCGCCGAGGGCCTGGAGGGGAAGGACATCTTGATCCGGGACCGTGACGCCAAGTACTCCGGCCCCTTCGACGAGGTGTTCCGGACCGAGGACGTTCAGGTGATCAAGACGCCGGTCCGGGCTCCGAGAGCGAACGCCGTGTCCGAGCGGTGGGTGGGAAGCGCCCGAAGGGAGTGCCTGGACCACATCCTGGTCCTCGGCCGACGACATCTCCACCGCGTCCTGCACACCTACGCGGAGCACTACAACCGGGAAAGGCCGCACCGGAGCCTCGGTCTCGATCCGCCGTGTCCTGCTCGCCCGAGGTCTGACACGATCGACCCACGCGTCCGTCGACGGGATCTCCTCGGAGGACTGATCCACGAGTACCATCGGGCGGCCGCGTAATGAGCGGATCGCAGTTTTGGACCCCGACAGGCGGATCCTTAGCCGTTTGGTCAAGGAAGTGACGTACCTCAAGGAGGACCGGAATATCGAGGTCACGCTCGTCCTGCCCCATCCTGATGTGCCTCTCAGGCTCGCGGCTCCCGATGATCTGGCCGCGTCGGGAGGGCCCGAGGAGCGCGTCCCAGATAGACAGTGCCCGGGGTGGGATTCGAACCCACACGCCCTTTCGGGCCGGTGCTTTTAAGGCACCTCCGTCTGCCGTTCCGGCACCCGGGCGAAGGCGATTGTAGGCGGCCCAGACTACTGTCCCCGAATCATGGCTGGAGGAGCCTGTCGAAGTAGTTAAGGGTCGTCGATCCCGTCCTCCGTACGTGTCCCGACCGCTACGTGACCTTGACCGTGACCATATCGATGTACACGGTCTTCGTTGGCTGCTGTCCGGCCAGACCGGCGCTCGGGTCCGGCACGGGGATCTTCGCGATCCGCTTGACCACGTCGAGCCCGTTTACCACCCGGCCGAAGATCGTATAGGCGGCGTTGGACTCCAGGCTGTGCCCCTTCGGTCCGTACACGATGAAGAACTGGCTCCCGCCGGTGTTCGGCTGCCCGGAATTGGCCATGGCCACGACCCCCGGACCGTAGCTCTCGTCGCCGGTAAGCTCGTCCGGGATCGTGTAGCCGGGGCCTCCCGACCCGGTGCCGGTGGGATCGCCCCCCTGGATGATGTCGAGGTTCGTGTCGATGCGATGGAAGTGCGTTCCATCGAAGTACGCCTTCTCGGCCAGGAACACGAAACTGTTCACCGTCTGAGGAGCCTGGTCGGCCAGTAGCTGGATGACGATCGTGCCGCACGAGGTATCGAGGGTTGCGGTGTAGGTCTTGTTCGGATCGATGTTCATCGGCGGCGGCTTGGCGAACTCCTGCGGCTGCTTGTTCGCATCGGCCGGAGCCGTTGCGCCGCAGGCGACGGGCTGAGTCGTGGATGATGCCGACGGGGTGGGCGTCCCCGACGCCGCCGGCGGCGTCTCGCTCCCGGTGAATGCGGCAAAGGCCAGTACACCCCCGATCAGGGCCACCACCAGCGCGACGGCGATGACGGTGATCCGCTGCCGGTTCCGCCGCCGACGCTCAGCCTGCCTGCGGGCGGCGACCCGGGCGAGCTGACGATGGCGGGTCTTCCTGGGCACGGCGACAGAGGTTACAGGGTCGCAAGCAGTTCCAGGGCCAGGCCATCCAGGATGTCCGTCTCCGAGACGAGCGCTTGCTCGGACCCGAACCGGCGCATCACCTCCACGAGGATCACGGCGCCGGCCACGATGACATCGGCCCGACCCGGGGCCATGACCGAGATAGCCGAACGCTGGTTGGTCGTCATCCTGGCCAGCTCGGCGAGGACACGCTCGGCCTCGCCCGTCGAGAGCCACGAGCGGTGGATGGCTTCCGGGTCGTAGAAGGGCAGCCCGAGCGAGATGGCTTGGATGGTCGTGGGCGTTCCAGCCACCGCCACGAGCGTGCGTGCCGTCCGAGCGGGCACGGACCGTTCCACCCCATCCAGGATGTCATGCACCGTTTTCCGAACCATCGCCAGCTCCTCCTCCGA
>DASXTW010000184.1:0-3895 GCA_036505215.1 Actinomycetota bacterium
GCTCCAGCAGGCGCCGAGCTTGGCTCACGACATTCCGGTAGCTGGTGAGGGGGCGATAGAGAACCAACCTGATGGAGTCGAGGGTCTGCACCGCCAGTAGCATGTTCTCCATCACGGTCAAATTGCGGAACAAGGTGGTGATCTGGAACGTGCGGGCCAGTCCGAGCGCAGCCCTCCGGAACGGAGGGAGGGTCGTCACCTCGCGGCCGAAGAGGTAGATCCGGCCCGAGCTGGGGGACAGCTGGCCGCCGATCAGGTGAAAGAGCGTCGTCTTGCCCGCGCCGTTGGGTCCAATGATTGCCCTTCGCTCTCCGGGCTGGATCTCCAGGGACAGGTCGCGCAGGGCCTGCAGCCCTCCGAAGTTCTTGGACAGGGCTTGGATCGCCAGCGACGTCACGCTTCGGCCTCCTGGGAGAGCCAACTCGGGAGCCTGCCCCTGATAGCCCCCAGGATGCCGTTCGGAGCGCACAGCACCACCAGCAGATAAACGAGGCCCAAGACCGAGAGCCACCGCTCGGTGTAGCCGCTGACGAGGTTGCGCAGGAATACCACCACGGTAGCGCCGAGCACCGGCCCGAACAGGGTCCCGGCGCCTCCCAAGATCACCATCAACAATCCCTCGGCCGACAGCACCAGGCTCAACTCGGCCGGGCTCACGAAACCGTGGTAGTAGACGAAGAGAATTCCCGCGATGCCGGCCACGCCTCCAGCAATGAGAACGGCGACGTATTTGTGCAACCACACGTGATAGCCGAGACAATCCATGCGGGCCTCGCTCTCGCGAATGCCGCGCAGGGCATATCCGAACGGGGAGTGCACGACCAGAGACAGCGCCCCCATCACGATGATGAAGATGACGAGCACCGCGGTGAAAAAGTTCGCGGGACTCTGGAGGGACCAGGGAACGAGGGCGCCCAGGTCCGGACGGGCGATGCCGGGAAGCCCGTCGTCGCCGCCCGTCATCGAGCGCCAGCCGAAGGCGATGCCCCACAGCACCTGCGCGAGGGCCAGCGTGATCATCATGAAATAGACACCGGCCGTGCGTAAGGCCAGAAGACCGTAGATCGCCGCGACGCTCACGCTCACGACAATCCCCGCTGACGCGCTCACCCAGGAGCTCTGCGCCAGCCGCAGCGAGAGGATCGCCGTCGTATAGCCAGCCACCCCGAAGTAGGCCGAATGTCCGAGAGAGGGAAGCCCCGTGTGGCCCAGGAGAAGGTTCAGGCTCACGGCAAAGATCCCGAGAATCAGGGCCTCTGTCATGAGGCCGGTGTAGTAAGTGGGCGACAGCCTGCCGGCGACCGCCAGGACGATCAGGCCGAAGACCAGCCCGATTCCAAGCACGAAGCGGCGGCGCATCATCCGATCCTTCCGAACAAGCCGCGCGGCCGCAGGGCCAGGATGATGGCCATGGGGGCGAAGATGGTGAACATGGCGAGCTCGGGCACCAGGGCCCTTCCAAAGGTATCGATGAGGCCCACGAGGAGGCTGCCCACGAAGGCGCCTCCGATGCTCCCGAGGCCTCCGATGATGACGACCACCAGGGCCAGGAGCAGGACCTCGAAGTCAGCGCCGGGATAGGCGCCAACCAGAGGCCCCCCGATGATCCCGCTCAACGCGGCGAGGAAGGCGCCCAGGGCAAAGACTGCCGTGAAGAGTCGGGGGGTGTTGATCCCCAGACCGCGGACCATTTCTTCATCGTCCACCCCGGCCCGGACCATGCTCCCCAGCCGGGTCCGTTCCAGGATGAGCCAGAACAGTAGCGCGATGATCACGCCGGTGACGATGACGAAGATCCGATAGGCCGGGAAGACGATCGTCCCGATCGTCAACGAACCGGCCAGGAACGCAGGCTTCGACAGCACGTGGGAGTACCCTCCCCAATACCAGAGGCTGAAGTCGGCGAAGATGAAGAGCGCGCCAAAAGTGAGGAGCACCTGGGACAACTCCGCTCCCTGAAAGCGGCGGAGCAAAAAGCGGTGCATGACCAGGCCGAGGGCCGCGATTGCCAGGGGAACCACGACAACCGCCAGCAGGAAGCTGCCGGTTCGCCCGATCACCGTGAATCCGATGTAGGCCCCCAGCAGATAAAAGGAACCGTGAGTCAGATTGACGATCCGCATGAGACCGAAGACCAGCGACAGACCTGCCGCCAACAGAAACAGCAGCATCCCGAAGGCGATCCCGTTGAGGCTCTGCACGATCCAGAATTCCATCGCCGGTCTTCGCCGTTCCTCGGTTATTTGCCAAAGGTCCCCTTGAGCGCGATCAGTCGTGGTCTCTTGAGATACTCCTCGGGGGACAGGCCGAGGAACTGATCCACTCCCCGAACGGTCTCGACGATCACCGGGACGATCTGGTCCCCCACCTTGTCGATCCGGGTGATGATCACATCCTGAACGACGTGCTGATACCGGTCGAACCGGATCCGCCCACGGGGCGCCTCCAGGTCCATCCGACGGAGCGCCTCGAGAAATTTGGCTTTCGCCTCGATGTTCCCTCCGGTGGCTCCGAGAGCCTGGTTGATGGCGGCCAGCGCCGAATACGTGTATTCCCCCGGGCCTCCCGGGTCCCGTCCGGTCTTGGCCCGAAACGCGCGCACGAATTTCTCGTTGGCCGGGCTCTTGATCGTGTGGACGTAGGCGTTCGTCGCATACATTCCCACGGCTGAGGTCCCTGCGGCCGGCAACACCGCGATGTCGGTGATGCCGGGCGCCGTGTCCACCACGGTGATTTTGCCCTTCAAGCCGAATTCCTCGTATTGCTTGATGAACCGGATGCCATCAGCACCCGGCACGAGTGTGGCCACGACGCCGACATCGCGCCGGATCTTGCCGATGTAGGGCCCAAAGTCCGTGGTGCCGATCGGCGGGTAGAGCTCTTGCACCACCTTCCCACCGGCTTCTTCGAAGGCCCGGGCGAAGCCCATCACCAGCTCGATGGTGCCCACGGTGTCGCCGGCGATGACCGTAGCCGTGCGGGCTTTCAACTTGTCGTACGCAAATTTCCCCAAGGGTGGCGGCACCTGACTGGCGCTGAACGAGGTTCGGAACACATAGGGGCTGGGCTTCTCCATCGTGATGGACTCCGCGACCGCGGCGCCGGACACGATGAACGGGACCTCGTGCGCGTGGATGTACTCCTTCATGGCGAGGACGGCAGCGCTGAGGATCACGCCGACCACGACGTGTACCTGGTCACGCTCCACCAGTTTCTTCGTCTTGGTCAGCGCCACCGCTGCTTTGAACTCGTAGTCCTCCACGATCAACTCGACCTTGCGCCCGGCCATCTCCCCGTGGACCTCGTCGACGTAGAGCCGGGCGCCATCCACGACGTCCCTGGCCAGCGCCGCGAGAGGCCCGCTGAGGGGACTCAAGACGCCGATCTTGATGGGCGTCCTGGCCGCCGGAGCCTGGGCGAAGGCTCCCCTGCTCATCCCTCCGGTCACGGCGGCCACGAGGACGGTCAGAACGCCAACGCTCAGTGTCAGAGCGTGCCTAGGCTTTGGCATGATGCCTCCCCTCGAGGGTCCGGCACGCCGCACCTTCCTCTAGGCCGCGCGCTCGGCTATGGTGGGCTACATCCGGCCGGTCCTGGGTCCACAAGGCGCAGGGAGGCCGCGGCTCAGAAGAACGCGAAGCACTTGCTGGAGTTGAAGATGTACGTCTGGACGAGAGCGGTCTCGGTCGGCTTCCGTCCGAGCTCCGCCATCGCTCCGACCAGGCACATCCAGTTCAGCATCTCCTGCTGCCCACTCTCCTCGATGGCAGTCAGCGGCGTCTTTCGCCACGTCGCGTAATCCCCCACGCGCAGCGCCTCATAGAGCGCTCGGTCCGCGTCGACGTCGGGGTACAGGTAGTGATTCTTGGCGGTCAGAAACGCGTGCGACCAGCTC
>DASXTW010000185.1:0-15236 GCA_036505215.1 Actinomycetota bacterium
GAGGCCATCGACCGGCGGTTCGAAGCCATTAACCGGCGGTTCGATGCGCAGGAACAGCTGATCGATCGGCTGGAGGAGAGGCTGGAGCAGAGAATGGACGCCTTCCAGGCATCGCTGGATGCACTGCGGTCGGATCTGACCCAGGTAGCACTGGCCGTGGGGGTCCGCCGAAGTGCCACCGACGCCTGACGACCGTTCGGATCCGGTCAGGTTCCACCAAGGACCGCGAGGATCTCCTGTCCGTACCGCTCGAGCTTTGCCGGTCCAACGCCGGAGACCTTTCGGAGATCGGACAGCGTCCGCGGGCGGCGCGAGGCGATCTCGGCCAAGGTCGAGTCGTGGAACACCACGTAGGCGGGGACGCTGTCTCGTTCGGCGCGGCCTCGGCGCCACCTTCTGAGGGCCTCGAACAGTGGCTCGCCGGCCGGCGTCGCACCCTTTGCCCTGACCGCGGCCTTCGGTCCAGCCGCGGACCGCGCAGCCCGGCGCGGCTCCGATGCGGGTTGCCACGTCAGCTCGTCGACGAACGGGCTGCGGCCGCTCCGGCCGTCGGCTGGCCACGTCAGGAACAGGAACCGCTTCGCTCGTGTGATGCCGACGTAGAGAAGCCGCCGCTCCTCGTCGATGGGTGCCCGGTTTCTTCCCGACCGGTACGGCATCTCGCCGTCCAGCAACCTGGGGAGGAATACCGCGTCGAACTCCAATCCCTTGGCCCGGTGATACGTCATCAGGTTGACGCCGCGGCCGGACTCCTCGGCCGAGAAGCGACGGGCCAGCTCCTGGAGGAACTCTCCGATGTCGCCGTCCTCACGGGCCGTGGCGAATTCCCCGGCCAGAGCCTGCAGGCGGGCCAGGTCGGACTGCCGGGTGGCTTCCTCCTCCGAGTCGGGTTCGGTCTCCGGGTCGAACCCGAGTGCCACCGTGACTCGCTCGACCGCCTCGGCAACAGGGATTGCGGCTTCCCGCCGCAGGCGCGCCAGGGCCGCGCGAGGGCCCGGGCGCCGAAGGAACGCACCGTCGCGGACCTGGAAGGGGATCCCCGCAGCTGCCAGCGCCTCTTCGAACCCCTCCGACCGCGCATTGATTCGATACAGGACGGCCATCTCCTCGAACGGGACGCCCTCCGAACTGTGGAGCCGCCGAACCTCCCCGACGACGAATTCAGCCTCCATCGCTTCGCCCGGAACCGGTCGGACCATCGGCGCCGGGCCTGGCGGAAGGGTGGCCCGGAGGATCTTTCGGCATCCCCCCAGCCGACCGCTCAGGCGGTTCGCCGCGGCGAGCACCTGGGGCGTCGAGCGGTAGTTCTCCTCCAGTCGAACGACTCGAGCCCCGGGGAAGCGATCCGGGAACTCGAGCAGATAGGAGGGCGTCGCCCCGGTGAACCCATAGATCGTTTGATGATCGTCCCCGACCACGCACAGCTCGTCCCGCCCGCCCAGCCAGCGATCCAGGAGGGCGTGCTGGAGCGGATTGACGTCCTGGTATTCGTCGACCGTGAACGCCTCATAGCGAGCGCGGATCTCGCGGGCCGCGGCGTCGTATTCGTCGAACAAGCGCACGGCCAGACCGAGCATGTCCTCGAAGTCGAGCCTGTCCATGGCCCGCTTGCGTCGCTCGTATCCCGCGTACACCCGTTCCATCAGCTCGGCGGGAATCGGCGGCACGTGGCTCGTGGCGACCACCTCGTCCGGGTAACGGGCCGGCGGGATCCTCCGGTTTTTGGCCCACTCGATCTCGGAGGCGAGGTCGCGACGGGGGACGAACCGGTGAGGTGGCGGGAGCGCGTTCGCCAGCGACGCGATCAGCGGCGCCTTCGCCTCCAGGATGTCCCCGATCGGGGTGCCCGTGTGCTGTGGCCACAGCCTGGAGAGCTGACTCAGAGCTGCGGCGTGGAAGGTCCTGGCCTCGACGGCCTCCACTCCCAGCCGGGCGAGCCGGACCTTCAATTCGCCGGCCGCCTTCTCCGTGAAGGTCACCGCGAGGATCTGTCCGGGCCGGAACGTCCCGCTCGCCACCTGGTAGGCGATGCGATGGGCGATCGTTGTGGTCTTGCCGGTGCCCGCACCGGCCAGGATGGCGACCGGCCCCCGGGGCGTGGTGACCGCCTGGCGCTGAGCGTCGTTCAGCCCCGCCAAGATGGCTTCGACCGGCTTGGTCCTCACCGGCCGATGGTACCGGCAAGCGCTGACGGGTCGAGACACAGGTTTGCGGCCCGATCTCCGTGGTGTGGCCGCGGCCGTGTCAGCGCCGGGTGCTACCCTTCGCCCAGAGAGGAAGGCGGTCCTTTCCTCCCCTGGAGAGGCAAGCGATCGATGGAAGTGGTCAGCACCGCGATCAACGCGGCGGTTGTCGCTACGGTTGGTCTCATTCTGGCCTGGCTCGGGAAGGGCCGGTTCGAAGCGCACGATCGACGGATCGACCGGCTGGAGGAAAGGCTCGAGCGCAGGATGGATACCTTACAGGCATCGGTGGACGCGATGCGATCCGACCTGACCCAGGTTGCGCTCGCCGTGGGAGTCCGGCCAAGGGACACCAACGCCTGAACGCCCCCAGGAACTGGTCGGCTCTCCCGGCCCCTAGCCAAGCCTCAGGCCCTGCCCAGCGGTGGGCGACATAGCGCTCCCGTTCCTTGTCGTCCTCGATCGCCTGGCTCCCGTTGTTCAGGCACGTAGAGCCTCGATGCGCCAGCGCACGAATGGCAGGGAGGCTCATTCCTCTTTCCAGTCATATCCACCTGCAATATGAGAGCGCGATGCATCTCTACAGTGGAACAACGGAAGACTTCATTGCCGACGCTTTGCGGAACAGACTGGCGGTGAATCTGTCGGACGAATTCTTCGAGCACTTTCGCTATCGCCCTCCTCAGAGCGAGGTGCACTCCTGGCAGAACTCTCTCCGGGCCATGGCGGACGTCATCGGCCTGGCAAATCTGACCGATCGCAGCTAAGGACGACCCAGCGCGATTCACAACCCTCGTCAAAAACACCTACCGTGTATTGCTGACGCGCGGCCTTCGCGCCTGCGCTGTCTACTTCGAAGACGAACAGACTCGCGACTTCGTCCTGTCGCGAGTGGAATGGCACGAAGAGCTCTAAGGCCCAATCGGAGAACCTATGGATCGCTTGTCGTGCCCACATGCAGACACGTTGCTTGATCCGTAGCGGCTAGCCGATGGCGCCTTCCATCTGCAGCTCGACCAGGCGATTGAGCTCTACCGCGTACTCCATGGGGAGCTCGCGGGTGATCGGCTCGATGAAGCCGTTGACGACCATGGCGGTCGCCTCGGCTTCGGAGAGGCCCCGGCTCATGAGGTAGAAGAGCTGGTCCTCGCCCACCCGCGAGACGGTCGCTTCGTGCCCTAGTTGCGCGGTCTGCTCCTCGACCTCGACATAGGGATAGGTGTCCGAACGTGACTGGTCGTCCAGGATCAGGGCGTCGCATCGAACGATGGACTTGGCGTGATGAGCCTCGGGCTCAACACGAATCAGGCCCCTGTAGCCTGTACGCCCGCCGCCCTTCGACACCGACTTGGACGTGATCACGGACGAGGTGTACGGCGCCACGTGGATCGCCTTGCCGCCGGCGTCGGTGTGCATCCCCGGCCCGGCGTAGGCGACCGAGAGCACCTCGCCGCGGGCACCCTTGCCCAGCAGATAGATCGAGGGGTACTTCATGGTCACCTTCGACCCGATGTTGCCGTCGATCCACTCCATGACCGCGTCCTCGTAGGCTGCGGCCCGCTTGGTCACCAGGTTGTACACGTTGGTCGACCAGTTCTGGATCGTGGTGTACCGGACCCTTGCACCGGGCTTCACGATGATCTCGACCACCGCCGAGTGCAGGCTGTCCGTCGTGTAGATCGGGGCCGAGCAGCCCTCCACGTAGTGCACGTACGAACCCGGCTCGGCGATGATCAGCGTCCGCTCGAACTGGCCCATGTTCTCCGCGTTGATCCGGAAGTAGGCCTGGAGCGGGATGTCGACATGCACGCCCTCGGGCACGTAGACGAACGAACCCCCGGACCACACGGCCGAGTTCAGCGCTGCGAACTTGTTGTCGTTCGGCGGGATGATCGTCCCGAAGTACTGCTTGACGATGTCCGGGTGCTCGCGGAGGCCCGAGTCCATGTCCGTGAAGATCACCCCGATGGAATCGAGCTCCTCCTTGATCTTGTGGTACACGACCTCGGACTCGTACTGGGCGCTGACGCCACCCAGATACTTCTTCTCGGCCTCCGGGATCCCCAGCTTGTCCCAGGTCCCCCGGATGTCCTCGGGGAGGTCCTCCCAGGACTTGGCCTGCTTCTCGGTCGACCGGATGAAGTAATAGATGTCCTCGAAGTCGATCTCGGAGAGATCCGCACCCCACCACGGCATGGGCCTGGCGCGGAAGTGCTTGAGGGCCTTCAGCCGGAACTTCCGCATCCAGTCCGGCTCGGACTTCAGATCCGAGATCTCCTCGACCACCGCCTCGCTGAGGCCCTTCTTCGGCGTGAACACCGAATGAGATGGGTCCTTCCAGCCGAAGCGATACCCCTTCGTCAGCTCTCTGAGATGTTCTTCTTGAGTGATGGCCATCGTGTTAGCCAGTCTACACTGCACCCGGCTTCAAAGTCGATCTGCTCACTAGGATTCAAAACCCCAGGTCACAGGCCGTTTCGTTGAGACCCAGGACCCGTCTCGACGGCTACATCCGGGCCTCGCAGCCGTCGATAACCGGAGCAGGAGGACCTGTGGAGGAGTAACGGCATGTTCGGCCTTACCGAGCGCGAGCACGCGGAGATGTCTCTCCGCGAAACCGAACAGCACTACCACGCGCTCATCGAGGCTGCCCCCGACGTCATCTTCACGATCTCCCCGCAGGCCAGCCTGACCTCGCTCAACCCGGCCTTCGAGCGCATGACCGGGTGGTCCCGACAGAGATGGATGAACAAGCCCCTCCACAAGCTCGTCCACCCGCAGGACCTTTCCACGGCCCTCGACATGCTCGCGCGGGCCCTGAGCGCCGAGCACCCACCCTCCTTCGAGCTGCGCGTCCGAGCGAGCTCAGGCCGGTACCTGAACGGCGAGTTCACCCTGACCCCGCTGGTGGACGACGGGGAAGTAGTCAGCGTTCTGGGCATCGGACGAGACATCACTCCCCGCAAGAGGGCCGAGGAAGAATTCCACGCCCGGGGACGAATCCTGGAGGCCGTCGCGTTCGCGGCCGAGCAGTTCCTGGCAGGACGAGCCGGGGCCGATGGCATCCAGGAGGTGCTGAAGCGCATGGCCATCGCGGCCAATGTCGACCGGGTGGCGGTTTTCCAGAACACCCAGGCCGAAGACGGCGACGTCCTCGTGAGCGAGGTGTATTCGTGGACCGATCCGGAGGTCCCGGGCCCGGAGGGCGATGCGTCCGAGCTTCACTCCTACCGGGAAATGGGCTACGACCGATGGATCGAGGTGCTCGGGACGGGTGGGATCATCAGCGGCCACACCCGGGACTTTCCCCAGCAGGAACGACGAACGCTCGAGCAGGAGGGACTCCTGTCGATCGCCATCGTCCCGATCTTCATCGGCCATGAGTGGTGGGGAACGATCAGCTACGGGCAGATGCGCGCCGAGCGAGAGTGGTCCCTCGCCGAGATCAGGGTCCTGAGGACCGCGGCCGGTCTTTTCGGAGCGAGCATCAATCAGGCCCGGTCGGACGAGGCGCTGCGCGAGAGCGAGGATCGATACAGGCGACTGGTGGAGCTCTCCCCGGACGCGATCGTGGTTCACAAGAAGGGTGTCATCGAGTTCGCCAACCCGGCCGCCTTCCGTCTGATAGGGGCTCGGCAGCCCGAAGACCTCCTGGGGCAGTCCGTCCTGAAGTTCGTCCATCCCGACTCCCGGCCTGTGGTTCTGGAGCAGCTCCAGCGACTCCGGGAAGGGCGATCCGCGCCCTTGATCGCCGAGAAGCTCGTCCGGCTGGACGGCCGCCCGGTGGAGGTCGAAGTAGTCGCCACTCCCTTTCAGCACGAAGGCGAGACCGCCGTGCAGATGGTGGCCCGAGACGCAACCGACCGCCTGAAGGCGGAGGAGGCACTCCGAGCCAGCGAGGAGCGGTACCGGCTGCTGGTGGAACGCATACCGGCCATCACCTACACGGCGGAGTTCGGCGAACAGGGCCGGTGGCTCTTCGTGAGCCCCCAGATCGAAGTCATCCTCGGGTTCACACCCGAGGAATGGATGGCCGCCCCCGACCTCTGGTACAGGCAGCTGCATCCGGAGGATGCAGCCGCCATCTTGAAATTGGAGAAGCGAAGCCGACGCACCATGGAGCCGGTGCAGTGTGAGTACCGGCTCTTCGCCAAGGACGGCCGGGTCATCTGGGTACGCGACGACTGGGTGATCGCCGGCCAGGATTCTGGCGAGCCGCTTCTCCAGGGTGTGATCTTCGACATCACGGAACGAAAAGCAGCCGAGGAGCAGCTCCGAGAGGCGGAGACGAAGTACCGCACCCTGGTCGAACAGATTCCGGCCATCAGCTACGTCGACGTGTACGACCCTCTGTACACGCCCGACCGGTACCGGACGGCATACGTGAGCCCCCAGATCGAGACGATGCTCGGCTACACACCCGAGGAGTTTGTGGCGAATCCGGAGCTCTGGTACACGCTGGTCCACCCCGACGACCGTGACCGGGCGCTGGCAGCCGACGAGCGCCACTACAGAACCGGCGAGCCTCTGACCGAGGAGTATCGGGTGGTCGGCAGGGGCGGTCGGACCGTGTGGGTGCTGGATGAAGCCGTCGTCGTCCGGGACGAGCACGGAGAGCCGCGCTTCTCTCAGGGGGTTCTCTACGACATCACGTCGCGCAAGAAGGCGGAGGAGGACCTGGAACGAGCCCTGTCGATCGAGCGGGAGGCCGGCGAGCGCCTGCGGGCGCTGGACGAGATGAAGAACACGTTCCTCCATGCGGTATCCCATGAGCTCAGGACCCCACTCTCCGCGGTCCTGGGCCTCGCCCTGACGCTCGAGCGGGAGGAAGTCCAGCTCCCGGGAGAGGAACGGCAGGACCTCGTGCGTCGCCTGGCAGCGAACGCCCGCAAGCTGGATCAGCTGCTCTCGGACCTGCTCGACCTGGACCGTCTGGACAGGGGGATCATGGAGCCCAGGCGGCGACCCACCGACGTGGCCGCCCTGGTGCGCAGGACGGTGGAGAACTCGGACATCCTCGGCACCAGGCCCGTTCGGGTGGAAGCCCGGCTGGTCGTCGTGTCTGTGGACGCACCGAAGGTGGAGCGCATCGTGGAGAACCTCCTGGCCAACGCCGCGCGCCACACTCCGCCGGACACGACCATCTGGGTCCGCGTCTCCTCGGAACAGAGCGGCGTGGTCATCTGTGTCGAGGACGACGGACCGGGGGTCAACGAGGAGCTCCGCGAGTCCATCTTCGAGCCATTCCGCCAGGGCCCGAACGCTCCGAGCCACTCTCCCGGCGTGGGTATCGGCCTGTCGCTCGTGGTCAAGTTCGCAGAGCTGCACGGCGGCCGGGCGTGGGTGGACGATCGCCCCGGGGGTGGGGCGTCGTTCAAGGTGTTCCTGCCGGGCGCGGCCGCCTGACGGTTTCGCCGAGAAGTCGGGCTCTAGCCCTTCTCCACCGGAACCCCGACCAGGGATCCGTACTCCGTCCAGCTGCCGTCGTAGTTCTTCACGTTGCCGTAGCCCAGCAGCTCGTGCAGGGCGAACCACGTGTGCGACGAGCGCTCCCCGATGCGGCAGTAGGCGATGACCTCCTTGTCAGAGGTGACGCCCTCGCCCTCGTACAGCGCCTTCAGCTCATCGGCCGACTTGAACGAGCCATCCTCCTGGGAGGCCTTGCCCCAGGGGATGTTGGCCGCACCCGGGATGTGGCCGGGCACCTGGGCCTGCTCCTGGGGCAGGTGATCGGGAGCGAGCTTCTCGCCGCGGTACTCCTCAGGCGACCGAACATCGACCAGCGCGGAAGTCCCCGAGGACACCTTCTGCAGGACCTCGTCCCGGAACGCCCGGAAATCGCCGTTGACCGGCGCGTCGATCTTCAGGGTGGTCGCCTTGAACGAGGGGACCTCGTTCGTCATGGTCCGGCTCTCGAGCTCCCACTTCTTGCGTCCACCGTTCAGGAGCTTGACGTTGCCGTAGCCCAGGTAGCGCAGCAGCCAGTAGGCATAGGCGGCGAACCAGTTGTTGTTGCCCCCGTACAGGATCAGGGTGGTGTCGGGGCCTACTCCGGCCTGCTGGAGCAGCTTCGCCAGGCCCTCCTGATCCACGTAGTCGCGCCCCACCGGGGCGTGCAGATCGGTGTTCCAGTTCCACCCGAGCGCGTTCGGGATGTGTCCCTTCTCATACGCTTGGGTGTCCTCGTCGACCTCGATGATCCGGGTGTTCGGATCGTCGAGCTTCCCCTCGAGCCAATCCGTTTCGACCAGTACGTCCGGATTCGCGTACTCCGCCATCGATGCCCCCCCTTTCGATCAAAATCCCATCCGCGAACTAGGAATTATGCAAAGAAGGGTCCGCGAGGCGCAAGGGGCGTTTTCCCCTACGGCTTCAGAAGAACCCCAGTGCGGCCTTGGCCTCTTCCGACATCATTTCCGGAGTCCAGGGCGGGCGGAGTACCATCTCGGCTTCGACCTGGTCGATCCCCTCGACCCCGGAAAGGAACTGCTTCATCTCGGCCTCGATCAGTGGCCCGATCGGGCACCCCATGGTGGTCAGGGTGTACGTGATGTGCACGGAGTTGCCCTGGATGTCCAGTCCGTACACCAGGCCCAGGTCGACGATGTTGATGCCGAGCTCGGGGTCGACCACGTTCTTCAGCGCCTCGATGATCTGGCCCTTGAGGGTGTCTGGGTCAGGCACGGCACCGTCGCCTGATGGGTCCAAGACCCGCTCCCCCGATTCGTCTATCTGTGGCTGTTCGCTCATCAGCACTCCTTGTGGGCCTACCGCTTCGCTACTTGAGGCCCTTTGTGAGCCTACCGCTTCGCTACTTGAAGCCCCTTGGGGGCTATTCTAGGCGCGACGCACAGTAGAGGGGCTACGGCGGATCGCGTAGGGGGGCCGCAGATGCGGGTGCTCATCGTGGATGACCATCCCGTCACCCGAGACGGGTTGCGGTCGGCCCTCTCCACCTCCGACGACGTCGAGGTCGTGGGAGAGGCCTCCAATGGAGAAGAGGCCGTCGAGGCCGTAAAGGAGCTGTCCCCGGAGGTCGTGTTCATGGACGTGCGGATGCCGGGGATGGACGGGCTCGAGGCCACCCGGGTCATCCGGGACATCGCCCCCGATACCAAGGTCATCCTGTTCACCATCGAGGAGTCTCGAGCGGCCATCGCCGATGCCATCAGGGCGGGAGTCTCCGGCTATCTCCTGAAGGACGTCAGCGCGACCGAGCTGATCCAGGCGGCACGGCTGGCCCTCGAGGGCAAGGCGGTCATCCATCCCACGCTCACCCGGGCGTTCATCGAGGAGATCCAGTACGTGGAGACGCCCCGGGAGACGCCGCTCTCCAGGCGGGAGTCACAGATCCTTCAGAAGGTCGCCTACGGGGCGACCACGAAAGAGGTCGCCCACGACCTCAACATCTCCCCGCACACGGTGAAGACGCACCTCGAGCGGATCTTCGAGAAACTGGGCGCGAACGACCGGGCCCAGGCAGTTGCGATCGCCCTGCGGAAGGGCTTGGTGGACTGACAACCGAGGCTTCGCTGCCTGGCCACTCCTCCCTGATTTTGGGGCGCTCTAGCTTCGGCTGGCGCTCGTCCCGCAAGTTCCCTACACTTCGTGCAATACAGATGCGCGCAGGAGTCGCGGTCTCCGTCATGGTCGTCGCCCTGACGGCCTGTACCAATGTGCCGGCTGCCCATGAGGCCTCGGTTCCACGAACCGTCTTCGCCGTCCACCACCTTCCGCCAAGTCCCTCGCCCCTGCGGACCGAGGTTCGGGCAGGAAGCGTCCAGGCCCTCATTCCCGACGGGTGGATCGCACAGCCCCTCCCGACCGCGCGCTACCCGCAGGAGGGCTTCGTAGCCTCGCCCCGGCTCGAGCAGTGGGAGAGCGCCGCGGGGTCCGTGGGCGGGATGGAGGCGTTCTGGATCGACGTCGCCAAGCTCCAGATCCCCTCCGACTACTACTACATGGTTGCCCAGGGCCCGGCCATGGCCGCGCTGGCCGCGAACAAGAACTGCCGCTCAGCGAGCGAGGAGATCTACATCGACCACCCGCCGGACTTCACGGGTCGCCGGTTCTCCCCGGGGGATTACGTGATGTCTGCGACGGGCACCTGCCGGACCCAGGGCAAGCCGACCCGGTGGGCTTACGTGGTGGCGGCCCCGGGGTTCGGGCCGATGCGACAGATGGGTATCCCCACGTCCGGTCTGTACGTGGTCATCGCGGTGGTCCCGGGGAAAAGAGCCGGGCAGCTCCTCAAGCAGATTTTGGAGGCCGCCCGGTTCGGCGACACCTCGATCTCCGACTTCCTCCAGGCGGCTCGAAACACCCGCTGACCCGGCTCGCCGGACCAACCTGAGGACTGCCTTCACCTGGACCCGGTCCGTGCTGCGGTGCAGGCCGATCCGTCGTTCGGCCTAGATGGGACCGACCAATGGCCGAGGCCGCGCGAGCGAAGTCCAACCCATCGACGGATGACGGCCGACAGCAGAGCGACCCATCATTCAGGCGAACGGCATAGCCCACGATCGATGCTGGCTGAAGCCGCTCCTCCATCACTCGTAGGAGGAGGGCCTGAAGAGAAGGGCAAGGGGGGTACAGATGGGGAGAAAGTTGAAGTTGGCGGCGTTGCTTGGGATTTTCCTGGCCGTCTGCCTCGCAGGGATCGCGATCGCACGGGTTCCCTGGACGGGGAATGGATCGGACTCCATCACGGATTGCGCCGAGGGCCAGGACCCGTACCTGCACTGGGTCCTCACACCGAATGGAGACGAGAAGCCGGACGGCGCAACGCTGTACGTCAACGGCGACGCCTACCAGATGGAGCAGCGCGGGGGCAGCGCAGCGCTCCATGCCGTAACTCCGTACTACGATCCCGACACGCTGACGGCGTATGCCGATGAGAGCCCGGAAGGCTCGGCGAACCTCCTGGTCATCTCGGACGGGTGCCGGGGTCAAGCCCCGGAGCCGAGCCCGAGCCCGTCGGAGGAGCCCAGCCCTGAGCCGAGCCCCAGCGAGAGCCCCAGCCCGGAGCCGAGCCCGAGTCCTTCGGGTGAGCCCGGCCAGCCCGGCGCCCCACCGACGCCGACGGCCGGTCCCGCCGAGCCGGTCCCGGGGCAGGCCCCGTTCACCGGGTAGGAGGACCTCAGGACGAATTGAGCAAGCCAGAGGGCCAGGGGGTGCCGGGTAACCGGCACCCCCTTTTCCCTGGTCGCTGGCGCACGAGAGGCGGGAGGGACGAGTTCACGGTGTCGATGGATCCGGACAACAAGCCCTCCAAGTCTCCTGGTGACGGTGCGAAGCGCCGTTCGCGATGGGTCGACTGGGGCCTCACTGCCGCGTTACTCCTGATCGCGGCCCTCGTCCTGGCTCCTCTGGCCGGGACGTTGATGGGCCCGGACGACCTTCCTGCTGGGGGCGAACCCTTGGTCAAGCCATCCTCGAGGGAACCACCCGGGACCGGACTGTCGCCGCCCCCGCCACCATGCGCCCGACAATCGGTCATCGGAACGCTCGCTCGCAAAGGGACTGTGGCCAGGGACGCTGCGTCCCCCTCGGCGAAGCCGGTCCGTGCCTTCACGAGGATCACGCCTCTTGTATCGCAGCAGGTGTTCCTCCTCCAGAGGCAGGTCCTGGGGGAAGATGGTGCAACCTGGTTCCGGGCGCTCTTGCCCATTCGGCCGAACGGGAGCACCGGCTTCATCCCCGGCAAGGATCTCGTGGTGCGCACCACCCTCTACCGACTGGATCTGGACCGACGAAGATTCATGCTGAAGCTCTACGAGGGGTGCCGGCTGGTAAGGACATTTCGGGTGGGCATCGGGACGGGGAGGACGCCAACCCCCGTGGGCCAGTTCTATCTGACCTCTCTGATCGAGCTCCCCGACCCCGCAACCATGTACGGCCCCTATGCCTACGGCCTGTCGGGTTATTCCGAGGTGCTGGAGTCCTGGAAGTTCGGCGGCATCATCGGCCTCCATGGCACCAACGATCCCTCGTCGATCGGGAGGCGGAGCAGCCACGGCTGTATCCGGATGAACAACCGCGACATCCGGGCGCTGGTCAGGATCCTCCCGTTGGGCACTCCGATCGAGATCCACTGAACCTGGTTACAACCGGCCGATCGGCGGCACAGGTGTAGGCTTCGACCACCATGAGCGATCAGTCACTCGATACCATCAGGCAGAAGATCTCCAAGTTGATGCCGGACATCCGGGCCGAACTGGAGCGGCTCGTCCGGATCCCCTCGGTCAGCTTCCCCGAGTTCGATCCGGAGCAGGTCCGGCGGTCGGCCGCGGCAACGGAGAAGATCCTCAGGGCGTGCGGATTGGAGACCCGCCTGCTGGAGGTCGAGGGGGCCCACCCCGCCGTCCTGGGGCAGGTCCCGGCGCCCGACGGGGCGCCGACGGTACTTCTGTACGCCCACCACGACGTCCAGCCGCAGGGCCCAGACAACCTGTGGACCTCTCCCCCATTCGAGCCCGCGGAACGAAACGGCCGCCTGTACGGACGGGGGTCTTCGGACGACAAGGCCGGTATCGTGATGCACGCGGCCGCCCTGCGGGCGTGGGAGGGTCGGCCCCCGGTGGGGGTCACTGTGTTCGTGGAAGGAGAAGAGGAGTCCAGCTCCGAGCACCTGGGCGCGTTCCTCACCACATACGGCGATCTGCTGAAGGCCGACGCCGTGATCCTGGCCGACTCGGGGAACTGGAGGACGGGAGAGCCCGCGCTGACGATCTCTCTTCGAGGGATCGTGGCCTGCTTCATCGAGATTCGAACACTCGACCACGCCGTGCACAGCGGCGAGTATGGAGGAGCCATCCCCGATGCCCTGACCACGTTGTGCCGGACGCTCGCCACGCTCCACGACGGGAAGGGAAACGTGGCCGTGCCCGGGTTGGCGTCGGGGCCGGCCGACCCGCTGGACCTCACCGAAGACGAGCTCAGGGACTGGGCCGGAGTCCGGCCCGGAGTCACCCTGATCGGCGAGGGCAGCCTGACCGAGCGGATGTGGACCAAGCCCGCCATCTCCGTTCTGGGGATCGATGCCCCCCGCACACCCGAGGCATCCAATCAGCTCGTCCCGTTCGCTCGGGCCAAGGTCAGCATGCGGATCCCGCCCGGCCAGGACGCCGAGGAGGCCATGGACGCGCTGGTCAAGCACTTGGAGTCCAATGCCCCCTGGGGTGCCGAGGTGAGGATCATTCGGGAAGGCGTCGGCTCACCGTTCGCATTGGAAGCCGAAGGACCGGCCTACGACGCCATGCGCCGGGCAATGACCGAAGCGTTCGGCAAAGAGCCCGTGCTGATGGGTGCCGGGGGCTCGATCCCCTTCGTCGCCGAGTTCGCCCGGCAGTTCCCACAGGCAACCCTGATGCTCACCGGAGCCGGCGACCCCAAATGCAACGCCCACTCCGAGGACGAGAGTGTCGACTTGGCCGACCTGGAGAGGTCCTGCCTGGCCGAGGCACTCTTCCTCGGTCATCTCGCCCGGTCGTAGGTTGGCCCTCCCGTTCACCAGGCTGGTCTAAGGTTGGCCCCATGGCGCCGGAGCCCTCGACCGTCTGGATGGTGCATAAGTCGACCGGGCAGCGAGGTGTTCGTGGTGAGCTTCTCCTCGAGGGTGATCGGCTGATCTTTCGGCCGGAGTTGACGGGGACGAAGCTCGACCTGCTCGGGGAGACAGTGTTCGCGAGTGCCGACATCGAGAAGGTCGGCCGCTCCCGCCACAGTCCGGTTCTCGAGCTCCGAGTGTCCACGCCCGGCATTCCCGAGGTGGTCCTGTTCTATTTCGTCAAACCACCGGACATGTACTCCTCCGGCCTGCCCAATCCCCGGACGGCGGTGGCCACGTACCTGACCAGCTCCAACGCTCTCTACACCGACGAGGTTGACGAATGGGTCCGGGCGATCCGGGAAGAGCTGACGGCATCGGGAGGAACCGGGAGTTGAGGTCCTACTTCGGCGAAGAGTCGACGAACGGCGGCTTCACCACTTCAGCCGGACCCCTTCGGCCGCGAACATCGATCTCGACCTCGTCGCCGGGGTGAAAGCGGCCTCCCGGCGACAGGTAGGCCATCGCGACACCAACCTTCAGGGTTGGAGAGAACGTCCCGCTGGTCGTCTCCCCAACACGTTCGCCCCCCACAAGCACCGGATAGTGGGGCCGTGGGATCAGCTTGTCCTTCATCCGAAGGCCCCACAGCCTGGACGGGATCCCTTCCTCTTTCTGCTGCAGGAGGGCTTTCCGTCCCATGAACTCGCCCTTGTCCAACGCGACTGCCCAGGAGAGCCCGGCCTCCAGGGGCGTGCGCTCCTCGGAGATGTCGTTGCCGTGCAGCGGATAGCCCATCTCCAGTCGAAGGGTATCCCGGGCGCCGAGCCCGCAGGGCTCGATCCCCAGTGGCTCGCCGAGTCGCAGCAGCTCCCGCCACATGTCCCCCGCCAGTGTTTCCGGCACGAACAGCTCGAACCCGCGCTCCCCCGTGTAGCCCGATCGCGACACGACCGCCGTCTGGGCGCGATAGACCATCTCCTGCCCGTGCATGTACTCGAGTGATGGCGCCTCCGGGAAGACCTCTCCGACGAGATCGAAGGACTTCGGCCCCTGGGGGGCCAGCAGGCAGAGATCGGCTCGAAGCACCACGTCGACCCCGGGCGAGGCGTGATCGAGCAGGGCCGTGTGAACCTTCCCCGTGTTCGCCGCGTTTGGGACCACGAGGTATCGGTCGGCCCCGATCCGGTAGACGATGAGATCGTCGACGATCCCTCCGCGTTCGTTCAGGAGCATGTTGTACTGCGCACCGCCGACTCCCAAGCGCGAGAGGTCGTTCGTGAACACGCGCTGAAGGAGGTCCAGGGACTCCGGCCCCTCCACCATCACCTTGCCCAGGTGCGTGAGGTCGAACACCCCCACGGCTTTCCTGACTGCCCGATGTTCGGCGAGCGTTCCCTTGTACTCGATGGGCATCAGCCAGCCGGCGAATGGAGCCATGTGCGCGCCCAGGGCTCGATGCTCCGCCTCGAGCGGCGTCCTCAGTGTCTCGCCCCCTGCGTCCA
>DASXTW010000186.1:0-12510 GCA_036505215.1 Actinomycetota bacterium
GATCTCATCGAGTGTGAATCCCACCGCGAGCATGGCCGCGATCTTGGCGATCGGAAAGCCGGTCGCCTTCGAAGCAAGGGCGCTGGAGCGGGAGACCCTCGGATTCATTTCGATCAGCACCATTCGGCCATCGACGGGGTCGACCGCGAACTGGACATTGGACCCACCCGTGTCGACCCCCACGGCGCGGATGCACGCCAGGCCGTAGTTGCGCATCCGCTGGTATTCACGGTCCGAAAGCGTCATCGCCGGGGCGACGGTGACGGAGTCGCCCGTGTGCACCCCCATGGGATCGACGTTCTCGATCGAACAGACGACGACGGCATTGTCTGCTCCGTCTCGCATCACCTCGAGCTCGAACTCCTTCCACCCTGCGACCGACTCCTCGACCAGGACTTCGCCGATGGGGCTCGCAGCCAACCCATCCGCAGCCAGGCGAACCAGCTCATCTGTTGAGATAGCCAGGCCGCTGCCTCCGCCCCCCAGGACGAACGAAGGCCGCACGATCACCGGGAGGCCGATCGCTTCCGCGGCCGCAAGGGCTTCGGTAACCGAGTGAGCGAAGCCCGAGCGGGGAAGGGGCAGCCCCGCTTCGCGCATAGCTTCGACGAACAACCGGCGATCCTCGGCCCGGCGGATCGCCTGCACACTCGCCCCGATCAGCCGCACACCGTTCGCCTCGAGTGCCCCGGACTCCGCCAGGGCCACCGACACATTGAGGGCCGTTTGGCCGCCCAGCGTGGGGAGGAGAGCATCAGGTCGTTCTCGTTCGATCACAGCCAGGACAGAGGAAGGCGTGATCGGCTCGATGTAGGTCGCGTCGGCGAACTCCGGGTCGGTCATGATCGTGGCCGGGTTCGAGTTCACCAGGACCACGCGATAGCCCAGGCTGCGGAGGACCTTGCACGCTTGGGTGCCCGAGTAATCGAACTCGCAGGCCTGGCCGATCACGATAGGACCCGATCCGATCAGCAGGATCGTGTGGATGTCCTCGCGAGCAGGCATCAGGCCATCAGCTCCCGAAATCGAGCGAACAGGTGTCGCGAGTCATGAGGCCCCGGGGCCGCTTCAGGGTGGTACTGCACGGAGAATGCCGGCACGTCGAGACACCGCAACCCCTCGAGCGTTCCGTCGTTGAGATTCCAGTGTGTGAGCGCCACTCGGCCGAAGGCCGTCTCGACGACCGGCGGCGCTGTCTTCGCGGATCGATTCGGCTCGCCTGCATATGCTCCGCTTTCGGCAGCGCTGCCATCGTCATCCCACCCTTCGGCATCTACCGCGAAGCCATGGTTATGCGAACTGATCTCCACTCCGCCGGTATCCAGATCCTTGACCGGTTGGTTCACTCCACGGTGGCCGAACTTGAGCTTGTACGTTCCTCCTCCCAACGCGAGGGCCAGCAACTGATGGCCGAGACAGACTCCGAATACAGGCACCTTGCCCAGGAGTTGCCGGGCCGCTTCGATGCCATAACTCGTGGCCGCGGGGTCGCCCGGACCGTTCGATAGAAACACGCCGTCGAATCCACCGCCCAGCACTTCGGATGCGGGGGTTTCTGCAGGGAAAACCGTTGTCTCGCAGCCATTTTCGGCGAGCATCCGCAGCAGGTTTCGCTTCATGCCGAAGTCGTACGCGGCAACTCCGAAGACCGGACGACCTGCTCCATCGGGCGGCCCAACCACATCACGAGCCTGGTAGGGGCGATTCACCGAGGCGCATGCCGCCAGGTCGGCCCCTTCCATGTCCGGCTGCATGAGGACCCGCCCGGATAGAGAGGCAGGATCGAGGTCCTCGGTGGAGATGCCGGCTCGGAGAGCTCCCGACTGCCGGATCCGCAGAGTGAGGGCACGCGTGTCGACCCCCTCGATCCCGACAGTCCCTGCCTCGGCCAGATAGTCGCTCAGGGAAGCGACCGCTCGCCAGGAGGACATCCGGCGAGTGGCCTCGCGGACGACCAACCCCGCCACCCGGACTCCGTCGGACTCGACGTCCTTGGTGTTCACGCCATAGTTCCCCTGGTGTGGCGAGGTCATGGTGACGATCTGGTTCATATAGGAAGGGTCGGTGAGTACTTCCTGGTATCCGCACATGGCGGTGTTGAAGACCGCCTCGCCGAACGCCTCTCCCCGCGATCCGAACGTCCGCCCCTGGAACGCCGTTCCGTCCTCCAGGACCAGCAGGGCGGACGGTCCGGCCACCGGGCTCACCGAGTTGGCTCTCCCTCCCGAACGGTGAACGTGCCCCGAAGCATCGTGTGCAGGACTCTTCCGTGCAGGGTCCGCCCCATGAACGCGGAGTTCCTGGCCATGGAGAAGAACGGCCGGTCCCCCACGGTCCACTGAGCGGCCGGGTCGAAGACTGCGAGGTTGGCGGGACGCCCGGGCGTGAGCGGTCCTCCGTGCTCATCCAGGCCCACGATCGCGGCGGGGCGCACGGACAGACGGTCGATCGCCTCGGTGAGCGAGAGCCGGCCTGGCTCCACCAGCTCGGTCAAGACGACGGCGAGCGACGTCTCCAGGCCGATCGTTCCGGGAGGAGCCTGATCGAACTCCTGCTCCTTGTCCTCTGCCGCATGGGGAGCGTGATCGGTGGCAACGGCGTCGAGCACACGCCCGGCCAGGCCGGCCCGAAGAGACTCCCTGTCCTCCGCGGATCGAAGGGGCGGGTTCACCCTGAGGGAAGTGTCGTACGTGACGAGGTCCTCGTCGAGGAGAGCCAGATGGTGGGGCGTGACGTCGGCGGTCAGTCGAAGTCCTCGCTCCTTCCCCTGCCGGATGAGGTCGACGGACTGCGCGGCCGAAACGTGGGTGACATGGAGCCGTCCCGCGGTAAGCCGGGCCAGCGCCAGGTCCCGAGCGACGACGATCGACTCCGCCTCTGAGGGCATACCGGTGAGCCCCAGCAGCGCCGAGTAGTAGCCCTCGTGCATCTGCCAGCCCTCACTGAGGCCGGCGTCCTGGGCGTGCTGGCAGATCACCACGTCGAAGGCCTTTGCGTACTCGAGTGCGAGCCGCATGACACGGGACGACCCCACGCAGTGGCCGTCATCGGTGAACAGTCGCACCCCCGCTTCGGCCATCTCCGCGATATCCGTGAGTGACTCGCCGGCAAGCCCGCGGGTGATCGCGCCCGCAGGGAGCACATCGGTCAGCCCAGCCTTGTCCGCCAGGTTGCGGACCTCCATCACCACGGCCGCGTTATCGGCCACGGGGTCCGTGTTAGGCATGGCGCAGACGGCGGTGTAACCGCCAGCGGCCGCAGCCCGCGTGCCTGTTTCGATGGTCTCCTTGTGTTCGAACCCTGGCTCGCGGAGATGCGCGTGCAGATCCACCAGACCCGGCGCCAGGATCAGCCCGTCGCAGTCGAGGACATCTCCCCCGGAGCCCGCAGCTGCCGCCTTGCCGACCGCGGAGATCGTTTCGTCCTCCACCAAGAGGTCCGCGACACCGTCATGGCCCGCCAGAGGATCCACCACCCGGGCTCCTCGAAACAGAACCCGGCTAGCCACGGGAGGCCCCCTCGGTCTCGCCGGCAGACTCGAGGACGGGATCGGACCCCCCTGGTGCGTCCTCGACGGCCTCGTCTGCAGCATCCGTTCCTCGTCGCGCATCCCCGCCCAGCATCAGGTACAGCAGTGACATCCGAACGGCGATCCCGTTGGTGACCTGGTCCGTGATCACGGCTCGAGGAAGGTCGGCCACATCGGAGGCGATCTCTACGCCCCGGTTCATCGGACCCGGGTGCATGATCAGGGCGTTGTCGGCAAGCGCGTCTACCCTCGCCCGAGACAGCCCCCACAGGCGCGAGTACTCACGCACGCTCGGGAAGAACTGCTGGCGCTGTCGCTCCCGCTGGACTCGCAGCATGTAGCACACGTCCAGCTTGGGGAGGACCTCGTCCAGGTCGTGGGACACCTCGGCACCCCAGGCGGGGGCCTCGGGAGGAATGAGCGTCGGGGGCCCCACGAGGGTGACCTGCGCCCCCATCTTGGTCATGGCGAAGGTGAGGGATCGAGCCACCCGGGAGTGTCGGACGTCGCCCACGATGGCTATCCGCTGGCCCTCGAAGCTGGGGAAGTGCTCCCGGATCGTGAACAGATCAAGGAGCGCCTGGGTGGGGTGCTCGTGCGTCCCGTCGCCGGCGTTCAGCACGCTCGCCGTCACCCATCGCGACAGCGTGTGCGGGGCCCCCGAGGACGAGTGCCGGATCACGATGGCGTCGGCCCCCATCGCCTGCAGCGTGAGAGCAGTGTCCTTGAGGCTCTCCCCCTTGGCCACAGACGACCCGCTGGTGGAGAAGTTGATCACGTCCGCAGAGAGGCGCTTCGCCGCGATCTCGAAGGAGATCCTCGTACGGGTGGAGTTCTCGTAGAAGAGGTTCACCACGGTACGGCCCCGCAGGGCGGGCACCTTCTTGATCACCCGCGTTCCCACCTCTCTGAAGCTCTCGGCTGTGTCGAGGACCCTGAGCACGTCCTCCCTGGAGAGCTGGTTGATCGAAAGGAGGTGTTTGATCATGTGCGTCCCCCCACCACGACGGCGTCTTCGCCGTCCGTCTCGGCCAGGCGAACCCGGACTTCCTCGTCCTGGCGTGTCGGTACGTTCTTGCCGACGTAGTCGGCCCGGATCGGAAGCTCGCGGTGGCCCCGGTCCACCAGCACCGCCAGCTGGATCGCCCGCGGCCGCCCGAAGTCGACCAGCGCATCCATGGCCGCGCGGATGGTCCTTCCGGTGAAGAGCACGTCGTCCACCAGGACCACGGTCGTCCCGGTGATGTCGAAGTCGATCCGCGTCTCGTGGACCTGGGGCGCCTCGGCCCGCATCCCGATGTCGTCCCGGTAGAAGGTGATGTCGAGAGCTCCGACCGGCACCACTACGCCCTCGATCCGTTCGATCTCCGAGGCCAGGCGCCTGGCCAGGTCGTCGCCCCGGGCGGCGATACCGGCCAGGACCACCCGTCCAGCTCCCTTGTTCCGCTCCAGGATCTCGTGGGCGATGCGGGTCAGAGCGCGTCGCATCTCGCCGGCGTCGAGAAGCCGTCCTCGCTCGACGAAGTCCGTCATGCGAGGGCTCCGGACCAAAAAAGAACGCCCCGCGCCTGTCGCGGAGCGTGCGCGTACGTCAATCTTCTCGTCTCCCTTCCCGGCCTCGCGGGACCGGACTTAAAGGGGAAGTTCCTTCGATGCACAGGATACCGTCCGGTTCGACGGTGTCAACGGCTTGGGAAACGCGCGAGCCTGCGGGCGGAGGCCAAGAGCCTGGGGCGCTGACCACCAGGCTCCGGGAGCCCGCGCAGAGACACGTGAAGGCATACACTTGCAGGTGGGCGCAGGAGGAGATCGCCATATGAACCTTGGACCCACAGAGCTGATCATCATTCTTGCCATCGTCCTTCTTCTCTTCGGATCGAGGAAGCTTCCCGACCTGGCCAGGTCGCTCGGGAAGTCTCAGCGCGAGTTCAAGAAGGGACTGCAAGAACAGGAAGAAGAGGGCGAGGCGCCGAAGGACGAGCCGGCCGCCAAGAAGCCCGAGGATCGCACCGAACTCTGAGGCACCGTCTAGGCTCGTGGGCCGGTCTCTGGGCTGGCCTGGGCATTGCGGGCGATCCTCCCCAGCACCCCGTTGATGAATCGCCCGGAATCCTCCGTGGACAGCCGCTTGGCCGCGTCGACAGCTTCGTTGATGGCCACCGCGGTTGGTACACCCGATCGCAGCTCATAGCAGGCCACGCGGAGAATGGTCCTGTCCACCACGGCCATCCGGTGAACGGTCCAGCCTTCGGAGTTCGTTGCCAGAAGGGCGTCGATATCGGGGAGGCTTCGCTCCACCCCCGCCACCAACGTCTCGGTATATGTCGGCACCGTTCGTCCGGCCCTCTGCCAGTCGTTCATGACCATCCGTGGGGAGCGCTCCGTGACGTCGGCCTGATAGAGGATGTCGATGGCCTTGCGCCGTGCCGCTCGTCGCCGGCGATGTCCCGTGGTTCGAATGCTCGGTTCGCCCTCGGCGCCCGAGACCATGGGGAAGGCTACTTTTCGCGGGTCAGGTATGCGCCCGACCGCGTGTCAACCTTCACCAGGTCTCCTTCCTCCACGAACAGGGGAACCTGCACTACCAACCCGGTCTCCAGAGTGGCCGCCTTGAGCGCTCCGCTCACCCGGTCGCCCTTGACCCCCGGGTCCGTATGGGTCACCCGG
Source organism: Actinomycetota bacterium (assembly GCA_036505215.1). Classification (GTDB taxonomy): domain Bacteria; phylum Actinomycetota; class UBA4738; order UBA4738; family UBA4738; genus DASXTW01. The sequence goes on from DASXTW010000186.1 coordinate 6,197, forward strand.
AGGACGACCGAGGCCGGAAGCTCGACCCCGATGGCGGTCCCCTGGTACATCGAGACGACCGCTGTCGAGCCCTCCGTCAAGTAGCTGGCGACCTCGCCGACGATGGCGGCGGGTACAGGGTGCTGCTCGTAGGTGCCCGTGTCCATGAACACGAAGTCGTTGCCGTCGCGATACAGGAACTGCATGTCCTTGCGCTCGACGATGGCCAATCCCACGTTGACTCCGGCGTTGAAGGTCCGTTCGATCACGGCCCCAGACCGGACGTTCCGGAGCTTCGTCCTGACGAAGGCCCCTCCCTTGCCCGGCTTGACGTGCTGGAACTCGAGGACTTGGAACAGGGTGCCTTCGAGGTCCAGGGTCATCCCGCGCTTCAGGTCATTCGTGCTGACGCTCATAGGACCAAGAGCTCCTTGGTCGTACTGGCCAGCACACGGCACCCGTCTGGCGTCAACGCGACCATGTCCTCGATCCGGATCCCGCCCACTCCCTCGAGATAGATCCCGGGCTCCACCGTCACCACCGTCCCCGGATCGAGGACGTCCTTGCCTCCGGACCGCAGCCAGGGGGCCTCGTGGATCTCCAGGCCCACGCCGTGGCCGAGCCCGTGGCCGAACTGATCCCCGTACCCCGCTTCCTTGATGACGTTCCGAACCACCTCATCGAGGTCGCCTCCGGACATCCCAGGCCGGGCGCTGTCCACTCCCAGCTGCTGAGCCGTGCGCACGATCTCGTAGATGTCCCGCAGTTCGGCCGGGGGCTCACCGAAGGAGACGGTCCGGGTCATGTCCGAGTGGTAGCCGTCGATCACGCAGCCGAAGTCCAACTTGACCACATCCCCCAGGGCCAGCGGGCGATCCGACGGCGCGTGGTGCGGCTCGGCCGAGCTTTCCCCGAAGGCCAAGATGGTCTGGAAGGCCAGGCCGTCCGCACCGAGACGGCGCATCGCGGTATCCAGATCGAGGGCCATTTCCCTCTCCGTCACACCAGCGAAGAACTCCCCCACGATCGCTTCGAACGCCTGGTCGGCGATGGCCTGGGCGGCTTCCACGGCCTTCAGCTCGTCCGCCTCCTTGACCCTACGCAGGGTCTCGATCTCATCGGTGGTGGGTACCAGCTCGATGCCGGTCGCCAGCAGGTCTGAGTAGAGCTTGTAGCTCACCCCCGAGGCCTCGAACGCGACCCGGTCGGCCCCCAGTTCCTTGCAGGCCTGGAAGACCCGCGATGCGAACTCGACGGAGTACTTGTCCCGGCGAAGGTCCGGTAGCTCGCGTCGCGCCTGCTCCATGTACCGACTGTCGGTAAGGAAGATCCCGTCGTTCGATGTGAGGATGAGCTGCCCATTGGAACCGGTGAACCCCGTCAGATACCGGACATTGGGCAAGCGGGTGACGAGGAAGGCTCCGGCTTGGAGGTCATCGAGCCGGGAGGCCAGTCGCCGTCGGCGCCCCGCATGGTCCACGAGCGCCGATGATACCCGCCCCCTGTGCCAGAGCGGGGGTCCCGGGGGGTAGCAGCAACGAGCGCTGTGTAAGCGCGGGGGTCCAGGGGGGAAGCACGCCGAGGAGGAGATAAAAGGCGGCCCCGATCCCTCGGGGCCGCCTCGAAACTGCTCTTGCTGTCTATTTGTTGGCAGATTCACACAGGGTGAAGGACGACGCGCTGTGCGTGAAGCTGGCACAGGTGCCGTTGATCGAGACGAGCCGGTATCCGTCGTCGAAGGTATCGCCTTCGGCGACCGTGTATACCGTGCCGTCCACCTCCACCTGAGCCTTCTCCACACCGTCCTCGGAGAAGATGTCGACGAGGACCACGGTCTTGCCCCCCACCTGCTTGCTGGAGCCGCCGGTCGGAGAAGAGGCCGATCCGGGAGGCGCGACGGTGGGGGCGCCGGCGGGCGCCGATACGGATCCGCCGCCTTGGGCCGGGTCGAAGGGATCCCGGCCGGAGAACACCAGGACCTCCTTGTGGTTCTTCTTGGCCTTGGTCGGCGAGGGGGTCGGCGTGGGCTGGGTCACGTTCAGCTGCGATCCGCGCCGAGAGCCTGCCGAGGTGGTTTTCGGACTCTTCGCGATGAACAGGAAGAAGACCGCGACAGCAACGACGGTGACCGCGCCGAAGATGATCAGGGCACGCCGGTCACGGTGCGACATGGGCATGTCCTAACCTCCTGGCGTGGGACTGGGGACGGGGGAAGCGCTGGTGCTAGCACCCTGCTGGCCACCGGGAGCCGATCCGGGGCCCGCACTGACGTCGGTGGTGAAGAAGTTCGCCGTCAGCGTGACGTTCAGGTCCGGCAGGCCCGTCCCGCCGGCGCCGACCGTCAACGTCGAGACCTTGGATACACGAGACAGGTGCTCGAGCAGGTAGAGGTACTGATCGATCGCGAAGAAACCACCCTGGATGGTGATCTGCACCGGGATCACCGAGAGCGGACCGGTCGGAGAGGGGTTTCCTGGAGCGACGGTCATGAAATCGACGCCCGACCGATCTGCGGTGCTGTTCAGGAGGCGGATGATGGTGGGCAGGTCCGCGGTCGGCGGGATCTGCCTCTGGAGGACGGCCAGCCGCTTGCGGTCCTTGGGGGCATCCTTCGCCGCCGCCTGGAGCTGCTCCAGCTGGGTACGGAGCGCGCCCTCGTGCTGCTGGGCCGTCTGGACCTCCTTCTGCTTCTTCCGGACCTGAGACGCCTTGGGGCTGATGAGGCCCACGACCATGCCCAGGATGAGGGCCAGTCCGACGAGCCCGGCGATGATGGCTGGCTTCCTGTTCACTTCTTGCTCCCCTGGACCGTGGCCTCGGTAGTGAGGTCGACCGAAGCGCTGAACTGAACCTTGCTCGCGTTGGGGTCTGAGGTGCTGGTTCCGATGGACTTCGAGGCGCTGTTGGCCCACGAGTTGACCCATCCCTTGACCTGCTCCAGGCGGTTGAGCCACTTGGCCACGGTGGGGAAATCAGAGGCTATCCCCTGGAACTGGATGGTGCCGACGAGGCTGGGTGCGGCAGCTCCAGAGGCCCCTCCGGTGTTGGTGGGAGTCCCGGAGGGCGGCAGCGCGGCAGCCGGCACCTGGCTGAGCGACGCGCTCATGCCCGTGAGCCACATCTTGTTCGGAATGACCATGGAGACGTCGCGGAGCACGCCCGACCATGCCACTCGACCGCTGAGTGCCCCCGCGGCCACGGCTTCCCGGGCCGCCACGGTCAGCTTGAGCTGCTGGAACTGCTGAAGCTGGCCGATCTTGCCCTGAAGGTCGGCGTTGACGGCCTGCTGGGCCTTCAGCTTCTGCTCGGTGTTGGACAGCCGAGCGGACTGCAGGACGAACACGAAGAACAGCAGCGCCACCACCGCGCCCACGCCCGCGATCACCGCGGCCATGAGTCGGCGAGAGCGCAGGCGCTCGCGTACGTCGGATGGAAGAAGGTTTACCTGTGTCATCCACGGACCCCCGGAAGAGCAAGACCGACGGCAACTGCCAGGAGTGGCTCGGCCTCGGCCATCGCCTCGTCAGAAAGATCGAGCGCCGGGGCGACCCGGTGGAACGGATGTCCTTCGGCCACGTGGGCCGGCAACCGGTCCTCGAGCAAGCGCTTCAATCCCGGAAGCTTGGAGCCGCCGCCCGTGAGGAGCACGCGGCTAACCCTCGCTCCCGGCATCTGGGACTGATAGAAGTCGAGCGAAGATCTGATGTCGTCTGCGAATGAAGCGGCTCGGGCGATGGCCGCCTTGACGGCCTGATCGCTCCTGTCGGCCTCCATCGCCGAAGCTCCGTTGTTGCGCTTCAGCGACTCGGCCTCCTCGTCGGAGACCCCGAGCGTCCGGGCGACGGCGTTGGTGACGTCGCGACCACCCGAGGGCAGGATCCGGACGAACCGGGGAACGCCCCAGGCGTGGACGCAGATGCTCGTCACGTCGGCGCCGATGTCCACGATGGCCTCGTCCCCGGCATCCGTGCCCTCGGCGCCCATGGCTTCGATCGAACCGACCGACCGAACGATGGCGAAGGGGACCAGGTCCAGCCCGACGGGGTGCAGCTTGGCGGCCTCGGCCGCCTGCACGATCTGCTGGATCATCGTCTTCTGCGCGGCCACAAGAAGGATGCGGACCATCCTGCGGCCCTCCCGCTCGAAGTCCTCGAGGACGTGGTAGTCGAGGACCGCTTCCTCGACCGGAATGGGCACGAACTCCTGGACCTGGAATGGCAGCGACTCGCGGAGCTCCTTGTCGGTGAGCCACGGCAGGGAGACCTCGCGCACGACCACGCGCTGGTTGGCCACTCCCAGGACGACGTCACGGCTCCGGAACTTGCCTCTGTGCCAGAGCTCGCGGAGAGCGTCGCTCACCGAGGCGGGGTCGCGGATCTCACCACTGGAAACCGCGCCGTCCGGCACCGGGACCTGCGCCACCCGCACGAGCTGTGGCGGAAGGTTCCGCATCGACAGCTCGGCCGCGCGCACACCGGTCGAGCCGATATCCACCCCGATCCGTACCTGCGGCATCTAGGAATTCGCCTCCGTTCGGACCGACCGCTCCGACAGGTACCGGTTCACATCGGACTCGCGGATCCGGTAGTTCTTGCCAACCCGCACCGCCGCGAGCTGTCCGCTCTTGATCAACCGGTAGATCGTCATGTTCGAAACCCGCATGGCGTCGGCCACCTCACCGACCGTGAGCAACCGATCGCCTACGAGAGGCCGTCGTCTGCCCATCGGTCACATCCTCCACTCGTGCAACTTTTTCAACGTTAGCCACAGGAGCAACTCCACTCTCTTCCTCCTCTCCCCTTGACTTGTTCAACAAGGGGATCGGAGTTAACACGTGTGACCTGGGTGAGTCAACTTCTTAGTTTTCGAACCTGACCTGGGCCAACTTGATAGGTAGGCGCGGAAAAATCCCGCGGAAAGCCCAGATACCAAGAACGGGGGACGTCAGACGAAGGGCGCAGCCCAGGTGGGACCCGGCGGGACGGCCGGAAGGAGGGGGAGTTTGCTCTGATCTCTAGTGAGGGGCTGCTGTGTACCAGGAGGAGATCGTCGGGGCGAGGAAGGCGGCGGCTACAGCTCCAGTCGCGAGGTAAGGCCCGAATGGCACCTTGGCCTTCCGGGAGGCCCCGGCGAAGATCATCAGGGCGATGGCCCCGACCCCGCCGGTGAGGATGGCCAACGCCGCCGCGACAGCCACATATCTGAGCCCGAGCGCCCCCAGGACCAGCCCGATCAGAGCCGCTAGCTTCACGTCACCCATGCCCATGCCCCCGGGCGAGATGATCGCGACGACGAGGAGCCCTCCTCCGAACGCGAGGAAGCCGAGGCCAGCTCGCACCAGCCCCATGTCGTCACCCACAGCCGCCCCCACGGCCACCAGGGCGGCGAAAACGATCAGGGAGGGGTAGAGGATCCGGTTGGGAACGATCTGGTGCTCTATGTCGATCACAGCCACCGCTTCCAACACCATGCACAACAGGGCCATCACAGCCGCTGTATAGGGCGAATGGAATTTCAGCGAGGCGCCGGCAAAGAGGGCGGCGGTGGCGAGCTCGATGAGCGGATAGCGCAGAGAGATCCGAGCGCCGCAGGACCGACATCGACCCCTGAGCACAACGTAGGACAGGACGGGCACATTGTCGCGGGCCCCGATGGTGGCGCCGCAGTGCGGACAAGCCGACCGCGGGGCCACGATGGACTCCTTGCGCGGGACTCGGTAGACCACGACTGACAGAAAGGACCCGAACACCAGGCCGAATGCACCGAAGATCAGGGCGCGGAGGGCAGACATCGCGTGGTGAGCTTAGCGGGGGTCGCGTGCTGGAAGAGGCAGGCGACTACCAGCCCCCCATGCACTCCCCAACGGTATCGACGTCCGCGAAGTTAGCGCTCTTGCCCCGATCGGTGAGTGGGTTCCCCTTCACCTGCGCCAGGCAGAAGTAGGTCCCGGTGCGGCTCTTTCCCACAAGGAGGAGGAAGTCTCCCGAGGCGACTTCGATATCCACCTGTGCCTCAGCCGGCGGCCCCGGAGACATCCACTGCAGTGAGGGCTCCTCGGCCTGGGCCCTGGGAACGTCGAACCCCGTGTAGGTCCGACCCTCAACGTAGTGAGCCATCGCGGTCACGAGGCCGGTGCGAACGTCGGCCTGGGCCGCACGATCAGCAGCCCGCTCCCGGGCTCCACGGAAGTTGCCCAGAGCGATGGAGATGAGGATCCCGATGATGAGCACGACCACCATCAGCTCGATGAGGGTGAAGCCGTCCTCTAACCCAGACCCGGCCTCGGCCCTGAGCCGAGCCGCCACCGCCTCCACCCTGGTGCTGTCCTTCATAGA
>DASXTW010000187.1:0-18513 GCA_036505215.1 Actinomycetota bacterium
GCGAGGCTGCGAGAACGTGGTGTGGGGAGAGTGGCATGGCCTGACCGTCAAGGAGGCTGACTACTGGTACTACACGGAGTCGACCGACTCCGAGGGCCATACCTCCCGTTCGTACCACCGGTTCTCGGTCGTCTTGTCCGATCTGCCCGCATTCCTTCCTCGCGTCTCGATCGAGAAGGAGAAGCTGCTCACTCGTCTGGCGGACGCGCTGTCCTTCCACGACATCGACTTCGAGTCCGAGGATTTCAACCGCCTGTTCCAGATCAGGGCAGCGGACCGTGAGTTCGCGTACAAGCTGATCGACGCCCGAATGATCCGGTGGCTGCTTTCGACGCACGGGAGCTTCGGTTTCGAGGTGAACGGTCCCAACCTGCTGGTGTGGTGCGGTCGCCTTCGGCCCACGGGGCTGGTGCCCCTACTTGGCAGCGCGGCGCTGTTCCGCGACCATATCCCGAGGCTGGTGTGGAACGAGTACGGTACGGGTTCGCCCGCCAGCCCGGAGGGAGAGAGGAGCACATCGTGATAGTTCTGTGGATCGTCCTCGGAGTCATCGTGCTGGTGGGGATCGCCCTGGCGTTCTCCTACAACCGATTCGTCAGCCAGCGGCAGCTCATCCGCAACGCCTTCGCCAACATCGATACCGAGCTGCGCCGCCGGTACGACCTCATCCCCAACCTCGTGGAGACGGTGAAGGGATACGCCGCGCACGAGCGCGAGGTGTTCGAGGAGGTCGCCCGGACCCGATCGGCCGCTGCCGCCACCAGCGGGCAGTCGCCGGCCGCCCAGGCACAGGCAGAAGGTCCGTTCGTGGCCGCGCTGGGCCGGTTGTTCGCGGTGGCGGAGAACTATCCCGAGCTGAAGGCGAACCAGAACTTCCTGGCTCTGCAGTCGGAGCTGTCCAACACCGAGGACCGGATCCAGGCCTCCCGGCGCTTCTACAACGCCAACGTCCAGGACTACAACCGACGGGTCCAGTCGTTCCCCTCTGCCTTCGTCGCTCGGACGTTCGGGTTCAAAGAAGAGGAGTTCTTCGAGATCCCCGAGGCCGAGCGCGCCGTGGTGGGGGTCGCCCCGCGGGTCGATTTCACGGGTGCGAGTTCCGGAGGATCGGGGCCTTCTCCCTCGGGTGGATCGGCGCCCCAGCCGCCCGCGGCGGGAGGACCTCTCGGGCCGACGCCTGCGGCGCCCCCGGCGCCCCCACCGCCAGGCGAGGACTCTGGGGGCCAGGGAACCTAGAGCTTCGGTGGTCGGGGGAGTGACCGGCGCACCCCGCCGGTAGCCAGCGTCCACACCACGCTGTAGCTCAAGGTGATGCCCGCCAATCCGAGCATCACCAGCCGGACGTCGACCACGTCCGAGATCCACCCGGCCACGGTCGCCGAGAGCGCCAGGGTGAGTGTGATGAAGCCCTCGTCGAAGGCGAAGATGCGCCCCCGGATGTGATCGGGGACGATGAGTTGCAGGGCATACGACGAGAGGGTCCACTGGGCCCCGCCGCCCAGATGGCCCACCAGGACGAACAGGCCGGCCAGATAGATGGCCGGCATCCACGGGACCAGGGCGTACGAAGCGCCGTAGATCACGAAGGCCCCCGAGATGACCCAGAAGAGCTTGGACAGGTCCTGATCGTCCACGAACCCGCGAACCAGGAAGGGCCCGATGAAGACTCCCAGCCCACGGAACGCATAGAGGATCCCGGTACCCCGATCCCCTGCGTGATAGACGGTGAAAGCGAGGACCGGGAGCAGAGCCACCACCCCACCGCCCAGGCCGAACCCGCCTTTTACGGTCAGCATGGCCAGCACGCGATGGTCCTTCCGCGCGTACTGAACGGCCTGCCGGGTCGCCTGGATCAACCCGGGGTGCTCGTGATGTGGCTCGCGCGGCTCGGAGAACGGACGGCGGATTCGCAGGATCAGCACAGCGGAGAGAAAGAAGGAGGCCGCGTCGCCGATGTAGCCTGCCTTGCGCCCGAAGGCCGCCACGACCAGGCCGCCGATGGCCGAGCCGACGGCCAGCATGGTGCCCCACGTCGCGCCGGCCATGATGTTTGCCGTGCCCAGATCCTCCCGGTCCACCAGGTTTGGAAGGGCGGCCATGGAGGCGGGCTGGAACAGAGCACCCAGCGCAGTGATGGCTCCGGCCAGCACGTAGACCAGCCAGACCTGGCCGGGGCGATGGATCAGGAAGAACCCGAAGCACAGGCCGGCCCGCGCCAGGTCGGCGTTGATCATCAGGAACTGTCGATTCAGCCGGTCGGCCAGAGGACCCCCGACGAACGTGAAGAACGCGAAAGGAACGGTCAGGGCGGCGTAGACCGCGGCCACCAGGCCTGGGGAACCGGTGAGGTCGAACACAAGCCCTGCCAGCGCCACGAACAGGAACCAGTCGCCGGCAAACGACACGACCTGAGCGAAGAAGAGCCAGCGGAAGTCCCGATTGCGCGTCAGGAGAGAGAGCGCGGCGCCCCTTCGGATCAGGGGGCGTGGTGGCGTCGTCGGCGTGTCCGGGGGCTCCACGACCGCCGAGGGTATCAGCCACGCCTCTGGAGAGAGGTTGGGGTAGGCTGACTCGCGGCGCTCCCTTGGCGTTTGAGGAGGACGAGATGCTCGATCGGTTCACGTGGTTCAGGCAGTCGGCCTATCTGTGGCGGGGTGACGATCTGACCGTCTACATCGATCCCTGGATGGTCACCACCGATGACCCTGCCGACGTCATTCTCATCACCCACGCCCACTACGATCACTTCCAGCACGAGGACATCGAGAAGGTCAGTAAGAAGGGGACCAAGCTTGTCGCGCCTCACGACATCGCCAGGGAACTGTCGGGGGACGTGACGCCGGTTCGCCCCGGGGATTCCCTCGAGGTCGGAGGGGTCAAGGTCCAGGCTGTACCCGCGTACAACATTGTCAAGGAACGTCTTCAGGCTCACCCGAAGGAGAACAACTGGGTTGGCTACATCCTCTCCCTCGGTTCGAACACCTACTACCACGCGGGCGACACCGACCACATCCCGGAGCTGGAAGCCGTCCGCGCCGACGTGGCGTTCCTGCCCATCGGTGGGACGTACACCATGGACCCGGGGGAGGCGGCTGGCCTGGCCAAGGCCATCAGCCCGCACGTCGCCGTGCCGATGCATTACGGGTTCGTGGTGGGAAGCCCGTCCGACGCGGAGCGCTTCGCCAAGGAAGCCGATCCCGTGAAGGTCGAGACCCTCACGCCGGTCCACCCGTTCGAACAGCAGTAAGGCAAGGAGCGGGCCCACGAGGATACCGAGGAGCCCCAGGAGGAGCCTCGCGGTCGGAGTGACGCTTCTGGCCGTGACGGTCGGAGCCGTGGTGGCCGCGGCGGCTGCGGTATCCGGCGCGGGCATCTGCGCCGCTCCCACTGTTGATCCGGTCGTCTCGAGCGGTCCGGCCGACATGGTCTGCTACCACCTGGTCCGGACGCTGGCGGAGCGCGTCGGCATCGCTACAGGGCTCGTCACCGCAATCCTCGCGTTGACCGTGGTGGGCCTGTCTCGCTTGGTTGCCGAACAGGCTCGGCCCGGCACTCCCGACCGGACTCGCTGACCTTAGTCAGGTCGGCGGCGGTCAAGTGGCCCTGACCGGGACCAGCGACATGCGGCGCGATGATGGTCTCGACCCCCCACGCAGCACACCGAGCCACCTTGCATAAGGATGTCTCTGGACCCATCGTGGAGGTCAGCTGCTCGTGATTTCGGCCCACCACCGGGTTGTTGCGGGGGCGCTCCGTAAGGACGGACGCGTTCTGCTCTGCCATCGGAGTTCAACCAGGACCTCGTACCCCAACGTCTGGGACCTCCCTGGCGGTCACGTCGAGGAGGTGGAAGACGAGCGGGACGCCCTCGTCAGAGAGCTTGCGGAAGAGCTCGGAGTGCGAGTCCGGAAGCCTGCTGAACCACCGTTCGCTCGACTCCTTGCCGAAGGAGTCGGCGGGGAACCAGGCGTCGAGCTCTCCGTTTGGGCGGTAGATCACTGGGATGGTGGAGTCGTGAACCAGAGTCCCGGCGAGCACGACAGGCTTGGCTGGTTCAGTCCCACGGAACTCGGGGACCTTGACCTCGCTCACCCCTCCTACGTGGCTGTCCTCTCAGAATTGCTCGCTGGAGCCGCGAGCACGGATCGGTAACAAGGCCCGCAGCCCCAAGCCAGAGACGGACGCCGAGTCCTCCGCGCCCGCCGCTCCCAACCTCCGGGACCCTGAGACGGGTAAAGTTCAAAGTAGGCGGTCATCGAAAGCGTCAAGGGAGGAAGGCGATGGGCGTGGAGGAGCTGGAGCGAACGGCCCGGGCCCTGGTTGCCCCGGGCAAAGGCATCTTGGCGGCCGATGAGAGCACCGGCACGATCAAGAAACGGTTCGACTCGATCGGCGTGGAGTCCACCGAGGAGAACCGCCGCACCTATCGAGAGATGCTCTTCACCACGCGGGGGATGGAGGAGTTCATCAGCGGGGTGATCATGTTCGACGAGACGCTTCGCCAATCCACGGCCGGCGGGGTGGCCTTTACCAAGGTCCTGGAGAGCGTGGGGGTCATCCCTGGCATCAAGGTCGACACGGGAGCGAAGCCTCTGGCCGGGTTCCCGAGTGAGACAGTGACGGAGGGACTCGACGGCTTGCGGGAGCGCCTGGCCGAATACCGGGAGATGGGCGCGCGGTTCACGAAGTGGCGGGCCGTCATCACCATCGGACAGGCGACCCCGACCCAGACCTGCATCGACGCGAACGCCGAGGCCCTGGCCCGGTTTGCCGCCCTGTCCCAGGAGGCCGAGCTGGTCCCCATCGTGGAGCCGGAAACCCTGATGGACGGCGATCACACCATCGACCGTCACTACGACGCTACGCGCCGGACCCTCCAAGCGCTCTTCGACCGGCTGTTCGCGCACCGGGTCGAGCTGACCGGGACCCTGCTGAAGACCAACATGGTCCTGTCGGGGAAATCCGCCTCTGAACAGGTGGGGGTCGAAGAGGTCGCGAGGTGGACGCTCCGCCTCCTCCGTGAATGCGTCCCGCCGGCCGTTCCCGGGATCGTGTTCCTCTCCGGAGGGCAGACAGACCAGGCCGCCACCGCGCACCTCTCCGAGATGAACCGGATCGGTGGCGTGCCCTGGGAGCTTTCGTTCTCGTATGGGCGGGCGCTGCAGGCGCCGGCCCTGAAGGCCTGGGGTGGGAAGGCAGAGACCCTGGAGGCGGGACAGCGCGCCTTCTACCAGCGGGCCAGGCTCAACAGCGCGGCCAGGAGCGGCAGCTACACGTCGGATATGGAGCACGCCGCAGCCTGACCCGCGATCTGCTCGCCAGATACGCTCCTCGACTTAGGTGCGGCGGACATCCGCGGGAGAGCACATAGAATGCGTCGGATCGACGTGTACACCTCGGCTTCATGGACGGGCGGTCGCTGAGAGGCAGACGAGAGGAGGAGGGGGATGTCGGTCATCAAGACCATCGACCTGGTGGGCGTTTCCACGGAGTCATGGCGAGACGCGGCGGCTCAGGCCCTGGCCGAGGCCGGTAAGACCCTTCGGGGGATCGAGGCCATGGACATCCTGGAGACGTCAGCCGTCGTCGACGGCGACAAGATCAAGGAATACCACACGCACGTCCGCATCAAGTTCCGCATCGAGCGGTAAGTCGGCTTCGCACGTCCCGATAGAATCGGCGCCGTGCCAGTAACCATCCTCGTCGGTACGCAGTGGGGAGACGAGGGCAAGGGCAAGGCGACCGACCTCCTCGCCGGTGAGACCGACTACGTGGTCCGTTATCAGGGCGGAAACAACGCCGGCCACACCGTTCTGGCGGGAGGGCAGCTTCTCAAGCTGCACCTGATCCCCTCAGGGATCCTGTATCCGCACGTCACGCCCGTCATCGCCGGTGGCGTCGTCATCGACCCGGGGGTTCTGCTCGAGGAGATGGACGCGCTGGTCGAGCGGGGGATCGATCCGTCGCGCCTCGTTGTGTCCGGCAACGCCCACCTGATCATGCCGTACCACCTGGAGCTGGAGAAAGTCACGGAGAGATACCTGGGCGAGCACAAGCTGGGAACGACCAAGCGCGGCATCGGCCCCACGTACGCGGACAAGGCTTCCAGGATCGGCTTACGGGTCCAGGACCTCCTCGACCAAAAGATCTTTCGCCAGAAGCTCGAGCTGGTCCTGAAGGAGAAGAACCTCATCCTGACGAAGATCTACAATCGCCTGCCCCTCGACGCCGACGAGATCGCCCGGGACTACCTGGCGAAAGGCGAGCGCCTGGGCCCTCACGTCGCCGAGACGAGCGGCCTCCTCTACCGGGCGCTTCGGGAGGGCAAGCGAGTGCTTCTGGAAGGCGCCCAGGCCACCATGCTGGACCTGGATCACGGGACCTATCCGTTCGTCACGTCCTCGAGCCCGGTGGCGGGGGGCGCACTGGCCGGCTCGGGGCTCGGACCGTGCGAGGTCGACCGGGTGATCGGCGTGACCAAGGCGTACGTGACCAGGGTGGGCTCGGGGCCATTCCCCACGGAGGAGCTTGGCGCGGCCGGGACACACATGGGCCACAGAGGGCAGGAGTTCGGCACGACCACCGGTCGGGCCCGCCGTTGCGGATGGTTCGACGCGGTGATCGCCCGCTACGCCGCTCGACTGAACGGGCTGACCGAGATCTTCCTGACGAAGCTCGACGTGCTGTCTGGCCTGCCAGGGCTGAAGGTCTGCAGCGCCTACGAGTTCGAGGGCGAGCGGTTCGAGGACTTCCCCCCGAATCAGACGATCTTCCACAAGGTAACGCCCTGCTACGAAGACATCGAGGGGTGGTCCGAAGACATCTCGGCGGCGCGCCGGTTCGCCGACCTCCCCAAGGCCGCCCAGGCCTACGTACGCCTGCTCGAGGAGTTGGGCGGCGTGCCGATCAAGCACGTCTCCGTCGGCCCGGACCGTGAGCAGACGCTCTCTCTATGAGGGTCCTGGTCGTCGGCGGGGGTGGGCGCGAACACGCACTGTGCTGGCGACTTGCCCAGAGCCCGGCCGTAGATCGGATCCTCGCCGCTCCGGGGAACGCGGGCATGGCCGAAGTGGCCACGGTCGCTCCCGTTGCGGTGACTGACGTGCCGGGGCTGGTCGACCTGGCCGAGCGGGAATCGGTCGACCTCACGGTGGTCGGCCCGGAAGCCCCGCTCGTGGTCGGCCTGGTGGACGAGTTGCAGGCCAGGGGGATGGCTGTATTCGGGCCGACACAGGATGCCGCTCGGATCGAGGGTTCGAAGGTGTGGGCGAGATCGCTGTGCGAACGGCATGGCGTCCCGGCCCCCCGCTCCAGGGTTTTCGAGGAGGTGGAGCCGGCCATGGAATACCTGGTCCAGACCGAGCCTCCTTACGTGATCAAGGCCGACGGCCTGGCCGCCGGCAAAGGAGTGGCCATCGCGGAGGACCGGCCGGCGGCGCAGAAGGCATTGGAGGACTGCCTGATCCACCGGATCTTCGGAGACGCGGGGCGATCCGTGCTGGTCGAGGAATACCTGGAGGGCTCGGAGGTCACGGCCATGGCCGTCACGGACGGCCGGACCATCCTGCCGCTGGCGCTGGCCCAGGACTTCAAGCGAGCATACGAGGGCGACACCGGGCCGAACACGGGGGGGATGGGCGCCTACAGCCCGGTTCCAATGGCCCGTCCCGAGGTCGAGTCACGGATCGTGAACGACATCCTCCAGGCGACCGCGGATGCCCTGGCCGCGGAAGGCGTCCAGTATCAGGGGGTGCTGTATGCGGGCGTCATGTTGACTTTCGAAGGTCCGAAAGTCCTCGAGTTCAATTGCCGGTTCGGCGACCCGGAGGCGCAGGTTGTCCTGCCCCGCCTGGTCGGCAACTTCCCGGAGCTGCTCCTCGCGTGCGTCGAGCGAAACCTGGCTCACTATGAGTTGGCCTGGACGCCGCAAGCCTGCGTTGGCGTCGTCCTGGCCTCGCAGGGCTACCCGGGCCCCGTTGACACGGGCAGGCCGATCTCGGGATTGGAGGACGTCGCCGGCCAGGAAGGCGTGCAGGTGTTCCACGCGGGGACGGTTGCGCGGGACGGTAAAGTGGTCACGTCAGGGGGACGGGTGCTCACCGTCACCGCGCTGGGCTCCGACGTATCGGAGGCTCGCCGCCGTGCGTACGAGGCATGCTCCTTGATCCACTTCGACGGCATGCACTACCGAAAGGACATCGCCGAGCGGGCGACCGAGGGGACTGGATGACCGAGGATCTGGACGCCTTCGATGAGCTCGACGAGGCGCCCGATGGGCACGATCCGGTGGGGCGGCTGGAGTCGGCGGCTTCACGGGTTCCCAGGGTGCAGGGATCGCCCCTGGTCGGTGTGTTGGTTGGCTCCGCGTCGGACCTGCCGATCATGCAACAGGCCACGGCGATCCTCGAGCGGTTCGGCATCCCCCACGAGATCAGGGTCATCTCCGCCCACCGCAATCCGGACCTGGTCGACGAGTTCGCCCGGACCGCGGAGGAGCGGGGGATGGTCTGCCTGATCTGCGGGGCTGGAATGGCGAACCATCTGGCCGGAGCGGTTGCTGCACGCACCGCGCTTCCCGTGATCGGGGTGCCGCTGTCCGGGTCGAAGCTGGGCGGCATGGACGCCCTGTATTCGACCGTGCAGATGCCAAAGGGTGTGCCCGTGGCCACGGTGGCGATCGATGGAGCCGTGAACGCGGCGATCCTGGCCGCCCAGATCCTGGCGGTGAGGGACCCAGCGGTAAGGGCAAAGATCTACGAGTTCAAGGATTCTCTGGCCGAAGGATTCCGCCTGTGAGAAGCAGGCATCCACCCGAAATTCCCGGGTCGTGATCCCCAGGTACACGCTTCCGGAGATGGCCTCGGTGTGGTCCGAGGAGGCCAAGCTTGCTCACTGGCTGCGTATCGAACTGCTCGCCTCCGAGGGCTGGGCCCGGCTGGGCAAGATCCCGTCGGGAGAACTGGAGGAGATCAGGGCGAAGGCGGTGGTCCCCACGCCCGATCGGGTGGCAGAGATCGAGAAGGTCACCGACCACGACGTGGCAGCGTTCGTGGAGGCTGTGGCCGAGCCCCTCGGCGCTGCCGGACGGTGGATCCACTTCGGGCTCACCTCGAGCGATGTGGTGGATACCGCGCTGGCGCTGCAGCTGCGCGCCGCGATCGACCTGATCCTCCAGCGGGTCGAGAGGCTTCTCGGGGTGGTGCGCCGCCGGGCGTTCGAGCACGAGTTCACCCTCTGCATCGGCCGCACGCATGGGGTGCACGCCGAGCCGATCACATTCGGTCACAAGCTCGCACTGTGGGCGTTCGAGCTGGACCGCGACCGCGAGCGTCTCCGGCGAGCCCGCGAGGCCGTCGCCGTGGGGAAGCTGTCCGGCGTGGTGGGCACGTACTCCCAGATCGATCCTCGTGTCGAGGAGTACGTGTGCGCGCAGCTCGGGATACGTCCGGCCGAGGCCACCAGCCAGGTGATCCAGCGGGACGTGCACGCCGAGTTCTGCTGGGCCCTCGCCGCGACCGCGGCCACCCTGGAACGCATCGCCCTGGAGATCCGGCACCTCGCCCGAACCGAGGTGCGCGAGGTCCAAGAACCGTTCGGGCCTGGACAGAAGGGCTCGAGCGCCATGCCCCACAAGCGCAACCCCGTCATCTCCGAGCGGATCTGCGGTCTGGCTCGAGTGGTGCGGTCGAACCTCCAGGCAGCCCTGGAAGACATCGCCCTGTGGCATGAACGCGACATCTCCCACTCGAGCGTCGAGCGGGTGATCCTCCCCGACTCCTCCATCGCGGTCGACTATCTCGTGCACCTGGCCACGGGGCTCGTCGACGGCCTGGTGGTGGACGTGCAGCGGATGCGGACGAACCTCGACGCCACGGGGGGACTGTTCTTCTCCCAGAGGGTCTTGTCCGCACTGGTCGAGCGGGGCATGGACCGGGATGATGCCTACCGCGCGGTACAGCGCGCCGCCGCCGACACCTGGGAGCGAGGGGTTCACTTCCGGGAGCGGATGTGGGAAGAGATCGAAGCTCTCGGGGTGATCTCCCGAGATGAGCTCTGGGGACTGTTCGTCCTGCGGCCCTTCGTCGAGCATCTGGGGCGGGTGTTCGACCGGCTGGAGAAGCTGGAGGTGGACGGCGCTCCTCCCGTGGAACGCCAGCAACCACCATGGGTCGGTGGGCAGCCGGCCCCCCCGGCCGGTGCCGTCGGCCTTCACACGGGGGATGGATGAGGGTCGCCGACCTGCACGCCCGCGGCAAGGTCCGGGACATCTTCGCGGCCGGAGACGACCTCATGATGGTGGCCACCGACCGCATCTCCGCGTTCGATGTGGTCCTGCCGCAGGCCATCCCGAGGAAAGGCCAGGTTCTGACCGGGCTGTCCCTCTACTGGTTCGAGAAGACGACCTCCATCGTGCCCAACCATGTCATCAGCGCGGACGTGGCCGGGTTCCCGGAGCCCTTCGGCGGGCGCCGAGCTGACCTGGCCGGGCGGGCCATGCTGGTCAAGCGGGCGAAGATGATCCCGATCGAGTGCGTCGCCCGCGGGTACCTCTCGGGGTCCGGATGGAAGGAGTACAGGGAGACTGGCCGTGTCTGTGGAGTGGAGCTGCCTCCCGGCCTTGTCGAGTCGGACCGGCTTCCCGAGCCTATCTTCACCCCTGCCACGAAGGCCGAGACGGGCCACGACCTAAACATCACCCTGGAGGAAGCTGCCGACTTGGTCGGGCGAGGTCTGGCCCACAAGCTCGAGGAAGTGACGCTCTCCCTGTATGAGTTCGCGGTCGCTCACGCCCTCGAACGCGGCATCATCCTGGCGGACACCAAGTTCGAGTTCGGCTTCACCGAACGAGAGCTGATCCTCTGCGACGAGGCGCTCACTCCGGACTCATCCCGGTTCTGGCCCGCCGACCGGTACGCCCCCGGGCACGCCCAGCCATCCTTCGACAAGCAGTACGTGAGGGACTGGCTCGATGAAAGCGGCTGGAATCACCAGCCGCCCGCCCCAGACCTCCCCGCCGACGTCATCGAGCAGACGGCCGCGCGGTATCGCGAGGCCTACGAGCGCATCACCGGCGAGGGCTTCCTCGATTTTCTTGCCCGTATGGGGGGTTCGGGGGGCTCAAGCAGCGAGGCGAAGCCGAGCGTAGCCCCCCGCGGAAAGAGGGCGAGACAATGAAGTACAGGTTCGAACTCATCGTCTCGCTGAAGGAGGGGCTGCTCGACCCGCAGGGCAAGGCCGTGCAAGAGGCGCTGCCTACCCTTGGATGGGACAACGTGTCCGAGGTTCGAGTGGGCAAGCACATCGAGCTGCTGGTGGAATCGGACTCCAGGATGGAGGCGCGATCCCAGGTGGAGGAGATGGCCCGAAAGTTCCTGTCGAACCCCGTCATCGAGGACTTCGTGATCCTCGTCGCCGACACCGTGCAGCCGGCGAAAGGACCGAGATGAAGCCCAGGGTCGCGGTCGTGACCTTCCCCGGTTCCCTGGACGATCGGGATGCCCTTCGGGCCGTGGCGCTCATGGGAGGCGACCCCGTAGCCGCGTGGCACGCCGACCGCGATCTCCGGGGGGCCGACGCGGTGATCCTCCCCGGTGGGTTCTCGTATGGCGACTACCTGCGTACCGGGGCCATCGCCCGGTTCGCTCCCGTGATGGCGGCGGTTCGCGAGTACGCGGATGAGGGCCGGCCGGTCCTGGGCGTGTGCAACGGGTTCCAGATCCTGTGCGAGGTCGGGCTCCTGCCGGGAGCGCTCATCCGAAACCGCACTCTCTCGTTCGTCTGCCGGTGGATCCACGTGCGGACCGAGGGCCCCACCGAGGCCTCAGCCGGCCTTGCCGGAGGAGAGGTGCTGCAGGTCCCCATCAAGCACGGGGAGGGACAGTTCGTTGCATCGCAGGAGGAGATGGGCAGGATCGAGGCCCAAGGGCTGGTGGCGATGCGGTACTGTGCCCCCGACGGGACGATCGACGAGCGGTTCAACCCCAACGGCAGCGCTCACAACATCGCAGGGCTGCACAACGAGACGGGCAACGTGCTCGGCATGATGCCCCACCCCGAGCACGCCGTGGACCCGGACCTCGGTCCCACGGGCGGGCACGCCGTCTTCCACTGGCTCCTCTCGGCCGCCCGCGATCGCGTCCACGCATGACCGGCCGGCAGCCCGCGCCGACCGAAGACCTCCTTCACCGCAGGCTCGGGCTCACCGACCAGGAATTCGACGCCATCGTCGACAAGCTCGGACGCGGACCCAACGACACCGAACTCGCCATGTTCGCGGCCATGTGGTCGGAGCATTGCTCCTACAAGTCGAGCAAGGTGCATCTGCGAAGCCTCCCCACCAGGGGGCCGCAGGTCCTGGTCGGTCCGGGCCAGGACGCCGGCGTGGTCGCCCTCGGGGAGGGCGTAGCCTGCGTGTTCAAGATCGAGAGCCACTCGCATCCCTCCGCCGTCGAGCCGTTCCAGGGCGCGGCCACCGGCGTGGGCGGCATCATCCGGGACGTCCTGTCCATGGGCGCACGGCCGGTGGCGTTGCTCGACCCGCTGCGGTTCGGTCCTCTCCAGGACGCCCGGAATCGGTATCTGTTCGCCGGCGTCGTCGCGGGCATCGGCCAGTACGGGAACTCCATCGGCGTGCCGACGGTTGGCGGCGAGGTGAAGTTCGCGCCATGTCACAGCGCCAACCCGACGGTGAACGTGATGTGCGTGGGGCTCGCCGCCGCCGACGAGTTGATCCACAGCCCCAAGGGCGGTGCAGGGAACGTCCTGGTGCTGATCGGGGCCAGCACCGGGCGCGACGGCATCGGAGGCGTGTCGGTCCTGGCCTCGCGCACGCTCGACCAGGATGCCCATCGCGCCCGGCCGAGCGTGCAGATCGGTGACCCTTTCGAGGAGAAGCTCCTCATCGAGGCCTGCCTGGAGCTGGCTCGCCGGGGGCTTCTGGATGGCCTTCAGGATCTGGGCGGGGCCGGGCTCACCTGCGCGGTCTCCGAGACCGCTGCCCGCCGCGGGGTAGGAGTCGACCTGGACATCGACGAGGTGCCCCTGCGCGAACCCGGGATGGAGCCGTTCGAGGTGCTCACTTCGGAGTCCCAGGAACGGATGCTGGCCATCGTTCGCCCGGATGACGTCGGCGCGGTCCGCGAGGTGTGCGCGAAGTGGGGGCTCTCGGCCAGGGCTGTGGGAAAGTTGCGGGGCGGGGGGCAGATGTTCGTGCGGCATCAGGGCCGGGTGGTGGCCCAGGTCCCGGCGAAGGCGCTGGCAGAGGAGGGCCCGGAGTACGAACGCCCCGCGTCGGCGCCGCCCTGGCTGGTCCGGGTGAGGGAAGACGACCCGGCGATGCAGCCCGTGCCCGTCTCGCTCGAAGAGGCCTTCTATTCGGTGCTGGGCGCGCCGGGGGTTGCGAGCAAGCGGTGGGTCCACGAGCAGTACGACTCGCTGGTCCAGGGCGGCACCGTTCTGGGCCCTGGGGCCGACGCCGCCGTCATTCGGCTCGAGGGCACCATCCGGGCGGTAGCCGTGTCCACCGACGGGAATGGCCGGTACGGCCTCTTGGACCCCTACCTTGGTGGCGCGCACGCGGTCGCGGAAGCGGCTCGGAACGTGGCCACGGTGGGGGCCAGGCCTCTCGCCATCACGAACTGCCTCAATTTCGGCAACCCGGAACGTGCCGAGGTGATGTGGTCCTTCGCCGAAGCCGTCCGTGGGATAGGCGACGCCTGTCGAGCCATCAACACGCCGGTCACCGGAGGCAACGTGAGCTTCTACAACGAGTCGGGGGATTCCGCGGTGTATCCCACACCGGTTGTCGGCATGGTCGGGGTCCTCGACGACTACCGGCTGCTCGTCCGCCCGGGCTTCCCATCCGGCGGGTTGGTCATCTACGTGCTCGGCCGGACCCTGCCCGAGCTCGGAGGGAGCGAGTACGGTGAGGCCGTCCTGGGCAAGGTGAGCGGTCGCCCGCCCCGGCTCGACCTCGACGCAGAAGGCCGCCTCCATCGGCTCCTTCACGAGTGCGCCCGACAGGACCTGCTCGCTTCGGCCCACGACCTCTCGGACGGTGGCCTGGCCGTGGCTCTGGCCGAGTCGTCGATCGCCGGCGGCCTTGGGTTCACCGTTTCAGTCCAGGACGACGGGCTCGATCCTGCTGTGGCGCTGTTCTCCGAGTCCGCGTCCCGGGTGCTCGTCACCGCGAGGCCCGGCAGAGAGGGGGATGTCGAGCAGCTCGCCGCCGTCCTGCAGATACCGATCACCCGACTCGGGCTGACCGGCGGCTCACGCCTGGAGTTCGCCGGCCTCTTCGACGTCGCCCTGTCCGATGCCGTGGTCGTCCACGAGGGCACACTTCCACGCCTGATGTCCGCCCAGCGCGTAGCCGTCTGAGGCGAGCCTGGCCTGGCACTCCGTTCCCCTAGAGCATGTCCAGCCGAGGTCGCTCCTCGAACGTCCGGTCCGGGCGGAAGGGGTTCTCCGGGGCGGCGAGCCTACCGGTCAGCACGTCGATCACAGCCCGACTCCCGGCCGGACCCCCCATCACGCCGTGACCGCTGTAGCCAGTGTTGATGAACAGCCCATCGACCGGCAGGGCACCGAGGATCGGACGACGGTCGGGTGTCACGTCGTACTGGCCCGCCTGGATCATCCACTGCGCCACTCCTCGATCCCACACCCGTCTCCAGAACGGAGCGACCCGGGCCACCGCCTGGGGGCCGTCGGGCTGAAGGAGCTTGAAGGCGAAACCGTGATCGATGGGAAGGTTTTCGGCTGGGGGTGAGGGTGGGGTCGACGGATCGGTGAACAGAAGGAAGGCGCCCAGAAAGGCCGGTCGCCAGTGCGCGCCGGAGTCTTCGTCGATCGTCATCGGGGCATCCTGGGGCACTTCCGGCACGTCAGGCAGCACCACCTTCTGGCGCTGGATCGTCGTGAGTGGAAGCTCGATCCCAGCCCAGCGAGCGACCTCCCCGGAGAAGGGACCGGCCGCGATCACCGCCGTCGGCGTGGCGATGAAACCCTTCGTGGTCTCCACTCCGGCCAGCCGCCCGCCCTCGGCGTCGAGCCGAAAGCCCGAGACAGTGCAGCCGGTCGCCACCGGCGCCTGTGATCCGGCCGCCAGCCCCAGGGCCACCCTCCGAGGGTCGAGCAGCCCGTCGTCCTGGCGGAATCGTGCTTGCAGGACCTCGGGGCTCACCCATGGAAACTCCTGTCGGACGGTAGCGGCATCCAGGATCTCGACGTCTGAGAGCCCCCACGATCGCTGCTCTTCCACGATCGTGCCTTGGGCTCGGGCTCGGTCCTCTCGCGTGGTCAGCCACAGGTAGCCTGGCTGGCGGACATCCGGGTCGTAGTCCGACTGCCCGCTGATCGCCTCGAAGTTCAGGAACAGCTCCACGGACTCGCGGATCAGCCGGTACTCCTCCTCGTTGTCGAGCTGGAGACGGAACCCTCCCGCAGCGGCCGCGGTGGTCAGCGTGGAGAGCGCGGGGCGGCGCTCCAGGACGAGGGGACGGATGCCTGCTCGAGCCGCGTAGAAGGCAGTCGAGGCCCCCACGATGCCTCCTCCCACGATCACCAGCTCCGCGGCCTCTGGCAGATCGGAGACGTAGTTGATCGCCATGAGCCCGTATTCTCGCGCGCGCCGGGAGCCCCGCACACTCGATCAGGCTGCCGTGAACGCAGCAGGACATCAGTCCCGAGCTTGTCAGGGGCGGGTGTTACCATCGAAGCCTCAGTGGGAGGGGAAGGCCCGCGCGAAGCTTGTGGCCTCTTCGGGGTATGGGCCCCCGGCGAGGACGTAGCCAGGCTCACCTTCTTCGGGCTGTTCGCGCTGCAGCACCGGGGCCAGGAATCGGCAGGCATGGCCGTTTCGGATGGCAGCCGGATCCTCGTCTACCGGGAGCTCGGGCTCGTCTCGCAGGTATTCGACGAACGGACGCTGGCCACCCTGCAGGGCGATCTCTGCATCGGGCACACCAGGTACTCCACCACCGGCTCCACCACCTGGGAGAACGCCCAACCCTCCTTCAAGACCAACGGGACCCGCGGCCTGGCTCTGGGGCACAACGGAAACCTGGTGAACACCGGCGAGCTCGTCGTCCGGGCGCGCACCCGGAGCAGGGCGAGCACCGACTCCGACGTCGTGGCCACGCTGTTGGCCCGCCATCTGGATCAGGGCCTGGAGGCGGCCGCGATGGAGGTGCTGCCGACGCTCGTCGGCGCTTTCTCCTTCGTCATGATGGACGAGCGAACCGTCTACGGGGCGCGTGATCCCCACGGGATCAGGCCCCTGTCCATCGGCCGGATCGGATCGGGATACTGCCTGGCCTCCGAGACCTGTGCCCTGGACGTGGTTGGGGCCACGTTCGTACGGGACGTGGAGCCCGGCGAGCTGGTGAGCATCGACCACCGAGGCATCCGCTCGACGAGGTTCGCGGAATCACCCGCCCGGGCGCTCTGCCTGTTCGAGTTCGTCTACCTCTCTCGGCCCGACTCGCGGATGTTCGGGCGAAGTGTCCACGAGGCTCGCAGGGAGATGGGACGGCGCCTGGCCGCGGAGGCACCGGTCCAAGCCGACCTGGTCATCCCGATTCCCGACACGGGCCACTCCGCCGCTCAGGGATTCGCCGAAGCTTCCGGGATCGCCTACGGCGAGGGGCTCATGAAGAACCGGTACATCGGGCGGACCTTCATCGAGCCCACGCCCGCACTGCGCTCTCGCGGGGTCAAGCTCAAGCTGAACCCTCTGCCCGACGCCATCCGGGGGAAGCGGCTGGTGGTCGTGGACGACTCCATCGTCCGGGGCACCACCACCCGCCAGATCGTGCAGGTCCTCCGCGAGGCCGGCGCCAGCCAGGTCCACCTCCGTATCGTCAGCCCCCCGATCCGGTGGCCCTGTTTCTACGGGATCGACATGTCCACGCGGGCGGAGCTGATCGCCGCGGGGGCGTCGGTGGAGGACGTCCGCGACTTCGTGGGCGCGGATTCCCTGGCCTATCTCAGCCTGGAGTCGCTGGTGAGCGCCACCGGCGCACCGAGTGATTCGTTTTGCCGGGCCTGCTTCGACGGCCGCTATCCCGTCCCGGTGGGGGAAGAGGAGCCATCGAAGTTCGCGCTCGAGACCCTGTGACCCCGAGAGCGTCCGGAGGCGAGGAGGCGTACCGGCACTCCGGCGTCGATGTCGAGGCGGGACGTCGTGCGGTCGACCTGATCAAGGACGCGGCCGCCCGGGCCCGCAGACCCGAGGTCGTGGCGGGCGTGGGTGGCTTCGCCGGCCTGTTCAGGCTGGGGGACGGCAGGGTGCTCGTGGCTGCGACCGACGGGGTCGGCACGAAGGTCGAGGTGGCCAGGCTCACCGGAAGGCTCGGCACCGTCGGCATCGACCTGGTGGCCATGTCGGTCAATGACGTGCTCTGCACCGGGGCGGAGCCGCTGTTCTTCCTGGACTACCTGGCGGTCGGGCGATTGGTTCCCGAAGAGGTGGCGGCGATCGTGGAGGGAGTGGCCGAGGGCTGCCGCAGAGCCGGGTGCGCCCTGCTGGGCGGGGAGACGGCCGAGCATCCCGGGACCCTGGAGGCCGGTCGGTTCGACCTCGCCGGATTCTGCGTGGGTATCGTGGAGGAACGGGGGATGATCGGGCCCGATCGGGTCCGCGCCGGTGACCACCTGCTCGGACTTGCCTCGTCCGGACTGCACGCCAACGGGTTCAGCCTGGTCCGGCAGCTCTTGCTGCCCGACGGCGGCCTCGCTCTGGACCGGCACGTGGAGTCCCTGGGACGCACCCTGGGAGAGGAGCTGCTCGAGCCGACCGCGATCTACGTCCAGCCGGTCCTGGCCCTTGCCCGGGCAGACGTGGCACGCGCCGCGGCCCACATTACCGGGGGTGGGTGGCACGAGAACCTGCCTCGGGCTCTGCCCCAGGGCCTGGGAGCGCGGGTCGATTCAAGCTCTTGGAACCCGCCGCCCATCTTCGAATTGGTGTCCCGGGAAACTGGATTGAACCGGGCAGACCTGTTCAGCGTATTCAATATGGGTATAGGTATGGTCGTCGTCGTCGCGAGGGGCCGAGAGGACCGCGCAATGGACCTGTGCGAGGCAGCGGGGGTCCGGGCGATGATCGTCGGAGACGTCGTGGAGGGCACAGGGGTGAAGCTGGCCTGAAGACGCCCACGGAAATCCCTGTTCGATGAGCCGCGGACGCGTCCTGATCGTCGAGGACGAGGCCGACCTGGCTTGGGTGGAGCAGTTCAACCTGGAGACCGAGGGGTACGAGGTCCAGGTTGCCCTGGAGGGCCTCGCAGCCATCGACGCCCTCGAGACCTTCGCCCCTGACGTGCTGGTGCTGGACGTGATGTTGCCCCATGTCAATGGCTGGTCCGTCCTGGCCAGGGCGCAGGAGCTCCCCGACGAGCGCAGGCCCGCGGTCATCCTGGTGTCTGCCGTGGCCGGGGTCGCGGACCAGGCCAGGTCGGAGGGCATCGGTGTGGGGTGCTTCCTGGCCAAGCCCTTCGACATCGACGAATT
>DASXTW010000188.1:0-44682 GCA_036505215.1 Actinomycetota bacterium
GTGGCGCCGGCGAACTTCGAGGCTCGCTCCTCCCTCGTCCCAGACTATTACGGGGGAAACATGGACACGCCCGAGATGCGGGCCGGCGCCACCTGCTATCTCGGGGTGAACGTGAGCGGCGCCCTGTTCTCGATCGGGGACGGCCACGCCAGGCAGGGAGAGGGTGAGAGCTGCGGAGTGGCCGTCGAGGCGGCCATGGACACGGTGGTGATCGTCGACCTCATCAAGGGCGTGGCCACGCCGTGGCCCCGGCTCGAGAACGACACGCACCTGATGAGCACGGGTTCCGCCAGGCCGCTGGAGGACGCCTTCCGTATCTCACAGGTCGACCTGATCGACTTCCTGGGCACCGCGTTCGGGATGGACCGGCTCGACGGGTATCAGCTGCTGACGCAGGCGAGCGAGACGCCGCTGGCCAACGTGGTCGACCCCAACTACACGGTGGTCTCGAAGCTCCGCAAGGAATACCTCCCGGAGCAGGAGGTCTACGGGGGTCTGCACACTCGACTGCGCGAGATGGGGCAGGCGTACCTGGCCGAGCGCAGCTGAAACTACGACGAGCAGCGGACCGACGCGACAGGAGCAAGATGCTCGGCTACCGTCGACCACGTGACGCCCCCGTCGGCGGAGCCGAACACTTCGCCAGACTCCGCCCCGAAATAGAGTCCGAGCGGGTCCCTGCCGTCGTGACAGAAGGCCTGACGGAGGACGGTGAGGAAGGCGCCGTCTTTGGGCAACCCCTGGCCGAGCGCCGTCCACGTCTGCCCTCGATCACCGGTTTCGTAGACCTCGACCCGGCCTTCAGGTGTCACCCGGTCGAAGTCCCCGTTGAGCGGGATGACGAAGGCTCGGTCCGGGTCGTTGGGATCGGCCACCAGAGGGAACCCGAAGTCCGACGGAAGCCCGCTCTCCGACCCGATGTCCACCCAGCTTTCCCCCGCGTCGTCAGAGCGATAGACGCCGCCGTGGAATTGCAGGTACAGCGTGGTCGGCTCGAGTGGAGCCCGGTGCATGTTGTGCACGCACAGGTCGACGGCCCCCTCACGAGACTCCTCGGGAAGATACCGAGCGACCAGGCCCTTGTTCCCCCGCCGCCAGGACTTCCCGCCGTCATCCGACAGCCACACGCCGGCAGCGGAGATGCCGATGGCCATCCGGTCGGGGTCTCCCGGCCACGTGCAGATCGAGTGCAGGCACATGCCGCCCGCACCAGGCTGCCAGCTCGGCCGGCTGGGCTCGTCCCATAAGCCTCGATTCAGCTCCCACGTCTGACCCCCGTCTTCGCTCTTGAACAGGGCTGCGGGGGCGACACCTGCCCAGAGAACGTCGGCCTCCTCGCCGGTTCGAATCACCCAGATCCGTTCGAGGGTGGAGCCGGAGTCCTCCGGGAACGCGGGCCCAGTGGCCTGGTCCCACTCCCCGATCGGGTCCTGTGTGTAATAGAGACGCGGCCCAAACTGGCCGTGCGTGACGGCCGCGAGGTAGGTCCCGGAGCGAGGATCGCGCATGGCGAATTCCACGACGACCCCGCTGAACTTGCGCGTCACCTGTTCCATGGGGCCACCACGCGGGCCGCGAAGGACGAAGAGTCCCTTCCGGGTCCCCACCAACAGCTCGGCCTCCTCGGCAGGCTCAGGCCATACGCTCTGCAGTTGGGTCTGGGTATCGGGATCGGCCACCTCCACGGCACCTCCGGAGATCGCCCCGAGCACCTGGATCCGGTCACTCGGCGCGACCCGGGCCTCGATGCCAGCCCGCTCTCCGTTCAGGAACAGCGTGACGTGGGGCCGGACGGAGCCTTGCTCATCAACCACCCAGCCCACGAGCTTGGGATACGAGGCTTCGAGGCTGGAGATGATCTCGCGCAGGGTTGCCCCCTCGACCTCGAGCGTCCCCTGGCCTCCAGCGAGCTCGCGGAGGGGCGGGCGAAGCTTCACCTGTGGCATGGAGCCAGAGTCTAATGCGGAAGCCGGACACTGCGAAGTTTTCGGCTCCCGGCTGACGCACCAGACCTAGTGCGCGTTCCTGGAGGTTCAGCCGGGGCGGAACGGCGGCAGGCCATCGCTAGCCTCCGAGATCATGGCCATTTCGGCGCCGAGCAACGAGGCGAGCTCCTTCGACAGCCGATTGAGCCCATCCCGGTCCCACGACTCCACGACGTCGCGGATGGAGCCATCGGTGTCCACCAGGAAGGTCGTGGGCACGGCTCGGATGCCGTAAGCATCCGATACCTCGTACGGAGGGAGATCCGCGATCCCGGGAAACCCCAGCCCATAGGTACGGTCGAAGTCGGCCAGCTTCTCCTCCGGATCCTGGCCGATGCCCCGGATCCGCCCTGGATATCCCTGCTCGAAGCGACTCGCCGGAGCCGCCGCCATCTGACAGACGGGACAGGTCACCTTGTAGAAGAAAAGGACTGTAGGCCCGTCCGAGAAGTCGATGCGGGGAACAGACGGCGCGATCGACCCAGGCGCGAGAGGCTCAGGTTCCACAAAACCCAGAGTAGCCGATCGGGCGGGATAGACCTCGCCGGATGAGCCGGCCGCCGAGACTTGGTCGCGCATCTCCCCCTTCTCGCCCTAGGACACCTGAGCCACCTAGTCTGTTTTTGGCTATTGATCCCCTCCGCCGGCCGGAGCTAAATCGAGCTGTTCCCGCGAGGAGCTGGAGGGTAGCCGCCATGAAGACGAGTAAGCCCTTTCCTCACTTCCGGAGTTTTCAGCGTGGACGGCAAGGTGACCACCAACTTCACCAGGGGGAACGACATCGCCTTCGGGGTGGCCATCCAGAGTGGCGGTAAGATCGTGGCGGCCGGGCGGGCCGGCGGCAGCGGGGGTAGGTTCGCCCTCGTGCGACACAACCCTGATGGGTCCCTCGATGCCACCTTCAGCGGCGACGGAAAGGTGACGACGAATTTCACTGCCGGGGACGACGTCGCCCTCGGGGTGGCGATCCAGGCCGACGGGAAAATCGTGGCGGCCGGTGGTGCTGGGAGTACCAACGCCAGGTTCGCGCTGGCCCGGTACGTCGCCGCCTGAAAAGCCCCTCGCTCCTTCCGGGCTCCCGACAAGGGTGCCCATAGCCATACGCGGTTTGTCCGGTATGGCTGTGAGATGGAATGCTTGCCTTCGATGAGGGGCCGCAGAGCTGCCCGAACATGATCGCCAGGAGGGAAAGGTGACCGATTCTGCGCTGTTCATCCGGTGGGGGGCGACGGCGCCCGGCCGGGAGAGGAAGTCCGTGGAGCTGTTCGGGGAATCGCTGCGGTTCCTGGTCGGCCTGGTCACTGCGGGCCGGGTGGCCTCGGTGGAACCCTTCTTCCTCCAGCCCCACGGCGGAGACCTCGAGGGGTTCTTCATCGTCCGCGGCGACAGGGCGGAGCTGAACAAGATCCGCAGCGAAGACGAGTTCCAGCGCCTTCAGGTGCGGGCGCAGGCGGTCGTACAGAACTTCGGCGTGATCGAGGCGATCACCGGAGACCAGCTCAACAAGCACATGGCCTGGTTCACCGAGGCTGCCAGAGAGGTCGGAAGTACCGGCTGAGGACCCCTAACCGGCGTCGCCGATGCCGTAGATCGCCCCGCCGCGGGTTCCCACCCAGATCATCCCGTGCCACACCGCCGGCGTGGATTCCACGCACCCGCCGAGCTTCAGACGCCAGATCTCCTTCGGCTTCCTGTGCGGGCTCGAGATATCGAAGTTGTGCAGGTATCCGTTGCAGTCGCCCACCAGGATCTGGTCGTCGATGGGCACCGGTGACATCCACGTCGGCCCGGGTAGCTTCTTCTTCCACCAGATCTTTCCCGACTCCTGGTCCACAGCCACCAGCGCCCCAGCCGTGTCCATGACGTACACCGTGCCCTGGTACAGAGCCGGCGTCGACAGGATGCCGCCGTCCGGATAGAAGCCGCCGATCTGCACGTCCCATACGAGAGGATCCTTCGGCCGGCGAGGGTCGAGCTTCATCAGGCTTCCCACCTGATGGTCGCGTTTCTGGGGCCGGCTCTGGACGTTGAACGAAGCGTGCCGGGCCACGTACAGATACCCCTCTCGGTCGATGACGATGGAACCGTCGGTCTCGTCGCCGTCCCAGAACCGGAGCACCCGCCTGTACTTCGTGCCGCCCCGCAGGATGTCGCTGATGTCCCAGCCCTGCACCAGGCCACCCGAGTTCGCGAAGTAGGCCACGCCGTTCCTGAACGCCACCGAGTTCTCGATGGACACGTCCTCGTCTCCCAGGTCCCTCAGCAGCCTCTGGTCCCACCCCGGGACGCGTAACTTGATCTTCGGGTTCACCCGGACCAGACCGTCCTTGTCGTAGCGCCGGTTCAACTTGACCACGTAGAACCACGAGTTCTCCCCGCCTACCAGCATGTAGTCCCCGACGATCAGGGCGGCCCCGTCCCAGTCGTCGTTCCAGACGCGTTTCGGCACGCTGGTATGGGCGTTCATCTTCCAGAGGACTGTCGGCTTGGCTCGGTCAAGGGCCACAACCCGGAAGTAGTTGTCCCGTGACCCCGCGTAGTAGAGCGGATAGCCCTCGGGATCGCTGGTCGCCGATCCTTTGGCGAGGTCCCCAGTGGCCAGCGTGGGGCGGATCGGCTCGCCGGTCTCGCCGTCCAAGAAGTGATAGCCGCCGTCGTAGGCGCCGATGCGAACCTCAATGGAGCCGCCACGAGCCTCGATCACGTTGGGCTGACCCGTCCAGCCGGTGCCGCACCACACCTTGGTCTTTCCGAGGTTGTTCGAGCTGCTGCACAGCCCTCCGGACGCTGGGTACCGCCACAGGATCTTCGGATCCCGCGGGAGCGGCCCCTCGCCGTAGTACGACCGGCTGGCGTTCCCTCGAAACGTGGTCAGGCCCGGAAACTTCGTGTTGATCGGACCCGGCGTGGGCGCTGCCGTCGTCGGCGGCGTCGTGGGCGCGGCGTTGGAGGGACGATCAGGCGCACTCGACACCTCCTGAGCAGGCGATGTCCGGCCGACGCTCTCCGCACGCTTGGTGCTGCGGAACAGCGACTCCACGACTCCGGATCGCCATACCACCACGCCCAGCGTGATGAGGACCAGGGCGGCCACCAGCCTGCGGAAACCATAGTTGGGACGCCGTCGATGGCTGGGTGGGCGGCCGCGGGGTGGCGCTTCCAGCAGCCGGCTCACCTCCCCAACCCCCCTCCGCTCAGACCCCTCATCGGGTGGTCATGGTATCGGAGAAGCGCCCCGTTTTTGCTCGTTCCACAGGAACTCCCGCACGGTCAGCCCGGATCCATGGATCTGGGCCGCCAGGGTGCGGCCGAAATAGCGGTAATGCCAGGGCTCGTTGCCGTAGCAGGTTGTGTCTTCGAGCCCCCTCGGGTAGCTCTGGACGAATCCGAAGCGCCACGCACTCCTCGTCACCCACTTCCCCGTCATCGTCCGGTCCCAGCTCTCGGTGACGTCCCGCTGGCCGGCCGACTTGAAATCGACGGCGGTGCCCAGCTGGTGCTCCGAGTGGCCCGGCCGCGCCGTCTTGGCCAGGGCCTGTTGGCGTCCGAGCTCCTCGGTGCGGCGCTTGAACAGCGATGCCTGTCCGTCATAGCTCCTGTACGCGGCCACGACATCGATCGGGGTTCCATTCTTTGCAGCTGCCTTTCTGAGGGCCGCCAGGTCATCGATCAGCTCATCCCGGACGAGGAGCGAGCCCTTGAACCCGGCCTTCGAGATCGGCTTCAAGCCGGGCGGGACGTAGGCCCTGGGCAGGCGGTACCTCGTGTCGACCAGGGTCACCTGCCACTCGTCGTAGCCGCGAAACGCGGCCAACCGGTTGCCATAGGCGCACCGCGCCGGGGGGATTGGCGTTGGGCTGACGGAGGGCGAGGACTTCCCGGAGGTCTCGGTGAGGGTCGTGTGACGGCCGGAGCCGAAGAGAGAGACCACCCCAGAGATCAGCCTGGCCAACAGGATCACTATCAAGACCAGGACCAGCAAGGCCATGATCCGCCGAAGCGTGTAGTTCGGGCGCCTACGGCGCGGGGGCCGAGTCCGGGTAGCGGGGTGCTGGTCGTGGTGCACGCCGGCCCAGGATAAGGGGAAGAATCAAGCCGTGAGGGTCGAGCTGGTGAAGGGAGACATCACCCAGCAAGCGGTGGACGCCATCGTCAACGCCGCCAATTCCTCCCTGATGGGAGGAGGAGGAGTGGACGGAGCCGTCCACCGAAAGGGCGGCCCGGAGATCCTTCAGGAGTGCAGGAAGGTCCGGGCCGAGCAGTACCCGGACGGACTACCAACCGGAAAGGCAGTGGCCACCACCGCCGGCAAGCTCCCCGCCAGGATGGTGATCCATACAGTCGGACCCGTGTACTCGAAGTCAGAGGACCGCTCGCACCTCCTGGCGAGCTGCCACACCGAGTCATTGAGGGTCGCCGACGAGGTCGGGGCGAGAACGGTGGCGTTTCCAGCGATCTCAACCGGCGTCTACGGCTATCCGTTGGAGGAGGCCGCCACCGTTGCCGTCGCTGCAGTCAAGCGCGCACGGACCAAGGTGGAAGAAGTGCGCTTCGTCCTCTTCGACGACGCGGCCTACCGGACGTTCGAAAGGGCTCTCAATGAGGTCTCAGACCGCTAAGACCGGAACTCGCGAGGAGGGATGCGCTCCAGGAACGAGGTGAGCAGCTCGAGCGTTTCGTCGGTTGCCTCGAACTGGGGCACATGGCCGACGTCGGGAAGGACGACCAACTCGGAGTTCGGCAGGTGCTGAGCCAGCCGTACCCCGAGCCGGGCAGGCACCAGCCGATCCTGGTCCCCGAAAATGACGAGCGCCGGCTGCTTGATCCGGCGCAGTGAGGCGAAGAAGGAATCGGGCCTTTCCGTGACGATATGCCTGAGCGTGGAGAAGAAGGCCATCCTGGCCACCGGGTTGCGATAGATCCGGATGAATTCGCTGGCGGCGGCGGAATATCCCTGGTATGGAAGCCGGTCGGGCCGGGCGAACAGACGTCGGATCATGATCTCCATCCATCGCTCGCGGAGGGGAAAGGGAATTGCACCGATCTCTGTGGGAAACACACGGGTGAAGCCCATCACGTAGCGCCATCGCAAGCCCGGGACCGAAGGATCCAACAGGGCCAGCCCCGCCACCCTGCCCGGGGAACGGAGGGCCAGTTCCAGGGCGATCCGCCCGCCCAGTGAGTTCCCGATGACCCCAGCCCGTTCCACCCCGACCGCGTCCATCAGGTGCCGGACGACCCCGGCATAGAAGCGCGGCGTGTATTCGCGCCTCGGTTTGTCCGATTCCCCGTGACCGGGGAGGTCGGGAACGATGACCCGGTGCCGCTCGGCAAGAGGAGCCAGGAGCGGCAGCCAGGTGATCTTGGACGCCCCCAGTCCGTGCAGCAGGACGACCGGATCGCCCTCGCCCACCACGTAGCACGAGAGGGTCAGCCCATCGGCCTGGACCTCCACCTGGTCCATGTCGGAGGCCTTACGGGCTCGTCGGTATCGCCGAAAG
Source organism: Actinomycetota bacterium (assembly GCA_036505215.1). Taxonomy (GTDB): domain Bacteria; phylum Actinomycetota; class UBA4738; order UBA4738; family UBA4738; genus DASXTW01. The sequence goes on from DASXTW010000188.1 coordinate 7,487, forward strand.
AGGGTTTCCAGCCGGACCGCCAGATCCAGGTTCCCCTGGGCGGTCAGCCTGTGCTCGAGGAACGCCTGGCCGCCCGTGATGAGTCCCTCGTCGATGGCCAGCCAGGTGTCGGGCTCGGTCGTGATGATTGCCTGGGGCGACTCCGCAGCGCCCTCCCGGACTGCGCACCCGTGATCGGCCACGCTGATGGCGAACGACTGCCCGCCCACCCGGAGCTCCCACTCGGCCGACAGACCGTTGGCCGAGTCCCCCTGGAAGCGCTTGGGCAGCGTCCGAACGCGCCTCCGGACCACCTCGAGAGACCCGGGCGTCCGGCCGGACTTCGATGCCATCGAAGCTCTAATCTACCCGGTGCTTGCCCCGGTTAACAGGCGGGGTATCACGCACAGTGCACCCTGCCGCGCTGTTGAGCTTGTGCCCTTCAGCGAATAACCTTGCCGGGCTTCAGGCGTCCGGCTCGCCGGCCGAGTGAATGGAGGGAGTCCGATGCCGCAGAAGGATCTGGTCCTCATCCTGGCCAGGGACCTGGCGGACAAGCTTGCTTCGGCGGCGTTCGTGGTGGATCGGGACGGTACCCTGGTCTACTTCAACGAGCGGTGCGGAGAGATCCTGGGACGGACGTTCGCCGAGATTGGCGAGATGAAGATGGACGAGTGGTCCACCAAGTTTTCCCCAACGACGTTCGAGGGCAAGCCGATCCCGCCCGAAGAGCTGACCCTGGTACGCGCCATCAACGAACATGCTCCCGCCCACGAGAAGATTCGGATCCAGAGCGCGGACGGCGCCACCAGGCACATCGCGGTCACGTCCCTCCCGCTGTTCTCCAGAAGGGACGAGTTCGTCGGCGCCGTAGCCGTGTTCTGGGAACACTTCGAATCCGAGAAGGGGCAGGCCTAGCCGTGAAGGCCCGGGTATGGGGGTGCCGGGGCTCTCTGGCCGCGCCCGGACCGGAGACGGTCCGGTACGGCGGGAACACATCCTGCGTCGAGGTCAGGACGGCCGACGACCAGCTCATCGTGATCGACGCCGGCACGGGCATCCGTGGTCTCGGGCTCTCCCTCGACGGCAACCGGCCCACGCGGATCGACCTCCTTCTCACTCACCTGCACCTGGACCACATCGAGGGCCTCGGCTTCTTCGGCCCCGTCTGGGACAAGGAGTGCGACCTGCACATCTGGGGGCCGGCTTCGCCGGGCCATTCGCTCCGGGATCGCGTGGCCGCGTATTTCTCGCCTCCCCTGTTCCCGATCCACGTCGATCAGATCCCCGCAAAGGTCTCCTTCCATGACGTGCCGGAGGAAGAGTGGGAGCTCGGCGCGATACGGCTCAGAGCCCAGCCGGTGAACCATCCCGGTCCCACCGTCGGATACCGGCTGGAGGAGAACGGGAAGGTCCTCACGTACATCTCCGACCACGAGCCCGCCCTGGGGGTCGATCTGGCCACCGTTCCGCCTGACTGGATCTCCGGCTACTCGCTGGCGGAGCGAGCCGACGTCCTGTTCCACGACGCCCAGTACACCGAGGATGAATATCCGGGGCGGACCGGGTGGGGTCACTCCAGCATCGCCCACACCGTGACCTTCGCCCTCATCGCCAAGGTGCGACGGCTGCTCATGTTCCACCACGACCCGTTGCACTCGGACGCCCAGCTGGAGGCCATGCTCGTCCGGGCGCGCGAGCTGTGGGGACAGGAACGAAACGGCCTGGCCCTTTCGTTCGAAGGCATGGAGATCGACGTGACGTAATGCTGCTCGAAGGGAAGAAGCTCCTCGTCACCGGCGTGCTCACGCCTCAGAGCATCGCCTTCAACGCGGCCCGACTGGCCCAGGAGCAGGGGGCCGAGATCCTGCTCACCGGGTTCGGCCGGGGCATCAGCCTTACCCAGAAGACGGCCCGCCGCCTCCCGGATCCACCGGACGTTCTGGAGATGGACGCCAACGATCAGGCCCAGATCGAGTCTGTGGCCGGCGAGCTCAAGCGTCGGTGGGGCACGCTCGACGGCTTCCTCCACGCCATCGCGTTCGCCCCCGAGGATGCCTTGGGAGGTGCTTTTCTCACCACGCCCTGGGAGAGCGCCCGGACGGCGTTCCAGACCAGCGCGTTCTCACTGAAGGCCATCGCCACCTCGATGCTTCCGCTCATGACCGATGGCGGTTCCATCGTCGCCCTGGACTTCGACGCCTCCGTTGCATGGCCCATCTACGACTGGATGGGCGTGAGCAAGGCTGCCCTGGAAGCGGTGGCGAGATACCTGGCCCGTTATCTGGGACCGAAGGGGGTCCGGGTGAACCTGGTCTCGGCGGGACCGCTTCGCACCATGGCGGCCAAAGGCATCCCTGGCTTCGACATCCTGGCGGCTTCGTGGGGCAAGCGGGCCCCGCTGGGATGGGACGTCACCGATCCGGAGCCGGTCGCCCGAGCCATCGCTTTCCTGCTCTCCGACTGGTCGAAGGGAATCACCGCCGAGATCGTCCACGTGGACGGGGGCTACCACGCCATTGGGGCGGAGCTCACCCCCGCCGATGAAGGATCAGCCGGAGAGGCGGAGGGCGAAGGGGAACCAGAGAGCTGAGAGCTTCAGCTCTCGACCGCGACCCGCACGGTGTCTGTGAGCATCCGAGCCTCCGGGATGCCCTGATTGATCGCGGCGACGGCCCCAAGGACATCTGACTCCTGCCACAAGCAGATGGCCATCCTGGCCCGCCCCAGGACCTGCACGCAGCGGTAAGTGATCTCCCCCACCGAGTCGGTGGTCATGCTCCCGAAATCGACAGACGAGCCGGTTCCGGATTCGGCCACCCCGCTGGCCAGCCCTTGCATCAGCGCATCAGGCGTATCGAGGGGACCGGGGCGATAGTCGAAGGCGATGACGGCAAAGCTGGGGAGTCCTCCGGTTCCGTAGAAGCCGGCTTTTCCCGTTATCCCGTAGCGCCGGGCGCCTTCGATGATCTGCTGCTCGGCTTCCTGGGCATCGGGAGTGACGAGCCTCTCGGCGCCGGCGATGGAATCCGGGATCGAGATACGGCTGTGGTGGGTCCGACCCACGGCGATGATGGCAGCGCCCGCCACCAGCAGCGCAACAAAGGCAGCAGCTCCGATCTTTGCGGCCACTGGGCGCTCGGCGGGTTGCTGCGCGGAGGGTGCAGGAAGCCACGAAGGAGGGGCCTGGGGTGACGTCCAGGACCCCGCGGGCGCGGGAGGCGCCTCGAAAGCTTTCGCTCCGGCGAGTTCACCTCCGGGTCCTGGACGTGCCATGAATGGGTGCGAGGGCTGAGCGAACAGCGCGAAGCAGCGCCAGCAGAAGTCCGCCGAGGAATGATTGTGCGTTTCGCACGTCGGGCATTTCTTTCCATCCTTCTCGGCAAGGCCCGTGGCGACAGCGGCAGGTGCCGCCGGCGACGCAGCAGCGGGCACGGCCGCAGCCACGGGAGCGGCCGGCACGAGCACCTGAGGTGGCATGGGGACAGCGATTGAGGGCACTCCCCCGACTCCGACATGACGGTGGAAGGCCTCGGCGAACCGATCGGGAGAATCGCGCTTGTCGGCCTCCACCGTGACCGCTTGGGCGTCGCGGAAGACGAAGGCCAGCTTGCTCCGTCCTGGGACGGGCTCAACGTCGATCCTCGAGATCCTGGTGATCGGAACGTCCCCGATGAACCTCTTGATGGAGCCGCCAAGGGGGCCGCCCCTCTGCCAGACGAGGATGCGGCGGTCGGTGATCCCGACGGCCATCCGTCCGGCGATGGGGAACCCCGAGAGCCTGGCCCTCTTCACAGATCTCGAGATCGCGATGGACTGGATGATGGCGCCCACCACTGCACCGGCGAAGATGCCCATCGATCCGCCGAAGGGGCCGACGGGCATGGCCCGGACCGAGGCCAGGAGACGCTCGCCGGGAGCCAGCACGCTCGCGGCGTGCTGCGCCAGCTCCCGCCTGTAATCGGACACGGGATACCCCTGTCGCTCGACTCTTGTTGAAAGGGTCGGAGCAGGAGGACCCGCTCTTGAGCACCGCAGGCGCCGCCGCCCCCCTGGGGCAGACTCAGTCCTCCAGGCGAACCTTGGCCATGATGAGCTCGCTGGGCTGTTCGGCCTCGATCGTGATCTCCGGCTCGTCTTCGATCTTGGCCGCGTCGCCCGTGCGGAGCTCCTCGCCGTTCAGCCGGATTGCTCCCTCGATGACATACAGGTAGCCGCCGTACTCCTGGCCGAACTTGTGGCTCACCGAGCTCCTTGGCGGAAGCGCCGACACGTAGACGCTGGCGTCCTGATGCACCAGCACGGCGTCACCACCCTCCGGTGAGACGACCCGGAGCAGTCGGCCGGTTCGATCCTCCTTCGTGAACACTTTCTGCTCGACCGCGGGCTCCAGGCCCTGTTCCCGAGGCATGATCCACATCTGGATGAACCGCATCGGCTCGGTCTCCGAGGCGTTCTGCTCCGAGTGCCAGCTGCCTCGGCCCAGCGACATCCGCTGGGCCGATCCCGCTGGCAGGATCTGGTGATCACCGCCAAGGTTGTCGGCGTGGCGGAACGTTCCTTCGACCACGTAGGTGATGCCTTCGATGTCGCGATGAGGATGCATCGGCCAGGCCACACCGGGCACGAGGCGATCATCGTTGAACACCCGCAGAGAGCCGAACTGCACCCATTTCGGGTCCCGGTACTCGTCGAACGAGAAATGCCACCTGGCGCGGAACCATCCGCCTTCCTTCTCGTAGATGTCCTTGTCCCGCCTGACCTCGATCATGGGCCCTCCTCATCGGGCTTCTCCTCCAGCCGGTCCGCTTGGCTGAGCGCCGTCATCGCCAGCTGCCGGTTCGCTTCCAGCGTTCCCAGCGTATCCCGGTCGAACGTCCGGCTGCCATAGCGGACGTCTTCGTAGGCCCTGGTCAGCGCGGTGAAGCCCGCAGCGCACTCTGGAAAGGCGAACGTCACCTCTCGCAGGTACTCGCCGGGCGTCCGCGAGGGGGCCTTCGGCAGTCCGAGTCGCTCGAGAACCAGAAGCGCTTCCGCGTACCACCGGCGAACGGTGTCCGCCGGCAGCTCCCGCCGGCTCCTGGGTCCCCTTCGGCGGCGCCTTGGCGCGAAGATCGACATCGGCATGGCGACGGAGGCTTCATCATCCGGCTGGCCCTTTCGTTCGAAGCGTTGCCATCGCACCCGGATGGTCCGGACGAGCAGGTATCCCAGGGCCAGAAGCACCAGGAGAGCCAGGACGCGGCCCACAGGTCCGGCCCCCGAACTCGTGGCCTCGGGCGGGCGGACGCGGAAGTTGTCGATCGTCCGTGCGAGCGATCGAAGCGGGGAGAGATCGATGTGCAGGAGCCCAAAGAGCCATACCAGGGACCCGAGAAGGAACTTTGCCACCGGGGCGAGTACGTAGGCCAGGAATGGGAGCACCAGAGAGAGGATCAGCTTGCCCAGGAGAAGCAGGCCGCCGTGCCGCCCACCAAGGAGCACGGCGACGGCCATGAGCAGCCCCAGAGCCGCGATCGCCAGCACACCCATCCCGGTCCTCGCTCCTGCGCCGGCCACGGGGCGGTCCTCGTCCGTCGAGTCCGGCCGAGAAATGCTCACCCGCTTCGTACTCAGCCGAAGACTGGCGGCCCGGGACGCGAGCGAGGCGAGAAAGAACTGTGGCACCGCGATCGGAAGCACCGCGCGGGTCTCGGCGAAGCCACCCATCAAGATGATCTCCGCCAGCAAGACCCCCGACCCCACGCCGAACGACGTGCCGATCGGGTCTCGCCAGTCTCGGAGAGCCAGTGTGAAGACGCGCGCCGCCACCAGCAGCCAGAGCACGACGGAGGCAGTGGCAGTCACCGCATCGCCGGTACTCCACCAGATCCCCTGGACCACGCCGATGGCTACGGCCGACGCGCCCACAGCAGGAAGGAATCTCGAGAACCCACGCAGCCGCGTGGCTGCAGCCACTGCACAGGCGAACACCAGGACGTACAGCCAGTAGTGGACCATGGGGCCGGCGACCACCCGGCCCTCGTTGATCGCGACATCTCGAAGGGGGAGATAGAGCACGGCGCTCTCCCCGAGAGCCGCCAGGAGGGCAGGAAGCACGCTGGCCCGGTCCTGCGCCACCCCGGCCGGGTCCGGCGAGCGCTCCGGCACGGGAGCCCGACGCGCAACGAGGCTCATCGCGCGGCCTCCAGCGGAGACAGGTGAAGGACGTCCACACCACGGCGGCGGAGGGCGGCCATCTCGTGCCGGAGCCAGGGGCCGGGCCGGGGTGAGATGACGACGGCCGTGGTGTCCCGGCCCATCCCCCGACCGGCTTCCCGCAAGATCGGGGCAAGGTCGGAGGTGGCCTCGTTGGGCATCCGGGCCAGCGCGGCGAAGAGGGAGGCCTCTTGCCCCTTGCGAGTCTGCGCCGGAACCCTGATGGGCCCTCGGCCTCGGGTCATGTGCGTGTTGACGGCCAGGGCGACGCGCCACCCTGACCCGATGGCTTGCCTGGCCAGATACGAAGCCCATCCGATGGTGTCCTCGGCGATCTCCGGATAGATCGAGTCCCAGAACGGCTCCCCGGTAGCCAGGTCCAGCAAGAGCAACACGTCGGCCGACCGCGTCGGCTCGAACAGCTTGGTGTGAAGTCCGCCCACGTGCCCGGTGAGTTTCCAGTGGATCCGGTTGAGGGGATCGCCCGGTTCATAGGGGCGGACGCCGGCGAAACGCTCCCGGTCCTCGAACATCCGGGAGGCCCGGGCGGGGGTCCCGAAAGGTAACCGCCGAAGGACCCGCATCGGGAGGCCGATCCGGGGCTCCGGCATCACCAACAGATCTGCCTCTGGCGTGAGCTTCCGCTCGAGCGGCGCAAAGCCGAACGGGTCCGAGACCTGCACCAGGACCTGCTCCAGCCAGTACTCTCCGCGCTTCCTGACCTTCACTGCGAGATCGAAGACCACCTCTGAGCGCCCGGGCATGGAGAAATCTCGCTGGAACCCGCGGATCGTGTGACTGACCTCGGTGGTCCCGTCCGCGGGACGAAGGCCGGGGGGCAGCCAGATCCTGGCCCGGACGTGCGGAAGCGGCAGCCGCTTGCCGTTGGTCACGCGCACCACGAGATCGACCGCCTCTCCGGAGAAGGCTCGGGAGGGATGGAATCGTGCCGTGACAGAGACCTTTTTCCACGCCGCCCGGGTCCACGCGCTGAGAGCCCCGGCGATCGAGGCGATGCCGACGCACCACAACAGCAACGTGGTGTTTCCCGTCCCCACCGCAATGAGTCCGAGCAGGAACGCCAGCGCGAGGAGGGCTCCGCGGCGCTCCGGGGTATCCGTTGCCTCAAGCCCCCTGGAACTCGACGGGAACGGCGACCTGCTCGAGGACGTCCTCGAGGACCTCCTCGGTGGTGCGGTCGCGGATCCTCGCGTCCGTGGTCAGGACGAGCCGGTGAGACCACACCGCCTGGGCCAGCGCCTTGACGTCGTCGGGCAGCACGTAGTCCCGGCCGGTGAGAAGCGCCCTGGCTCGAGCGGCATCCCCCATGTGCTCGACCGACCTCGGACTGGCCCCCACTTGGAGATCGGGATGGTCCCGGGTGGCCCGGACGACCCGAACGATGTATCGGCGGACGGGCTCCTCCACCCGTACCGAGTCGACCAGCCTGCGAAGTCCGGCCAGCTCTGGAGCCTCGGGAACCGAAGAGGCAGGCACGGTCCTGTTCTCCCGTGGCACGGTGAGGATCCGCTGCTCCTCCTCCTCGTCCGGATACCCGATTCGGACCCGCAGCAGGAAGCGATCCAGCTGGGCCTCGGGCAGCGGGAAGGTTCCCTCCAGCTCCACCGGGTTCTGGGTGGCCAGCACGAAGAAAGGATCCGGAAGCGGATAAGTCACGCCGTCAACGGTGACCTGACGCTCCTGCATGGCTTCGAGCAACGCGGCCTGGGTCTTGGGCGTCGCTCGGTTGATCTCGTCGGCCAGAAGCACCTCGGTGAAGATGGGCCCCGGCCTGAACTCGAACTCATGCGTCTTCATGTTGAGCACGCTCGTCCCGGTGATGTCCGAGGGCATCAGGTCCGGCGTGAACTGGACCCGGGCGAACCGGAGACCCAGCAGGCTCGCCAGCATGCGGACCAGTGTCGTCTTCCCCACGCCCGGGACGTCGTCGATGAGCACGTGGGAGTCGGTGAGGATCCCGATGAGCACCAGCCGGACCGGCTCGCGAACCCCGAACAGGCGGCCTTCGATGCGGTCGGAGACGGCCGAGAAGAACGCTCTGGCGGCCTCGGCGTCGGTCATGCGAACAGGATAGCCGTCACAGGTCTCTCCTCCCGCCGAGTTGTACGCCTGCAGACACCGGGTGGGGCGGTAAGCTCGTCCGCCCTCGGCCCTCACGTGGAAGGCCGTCGTCCTTGGAGAAGGGCCATGGATTCGGGTGGCACAAGGCGTGAGACGTCTTGTCCTTCGGCCAGCCGTTCCCGGATCAGACGGGAGGAGACCGCAGCGACGTCGGGAGCAACATCGAGCCGGGCGAACCGGTCGCGCCACAAGCTGTTCCGTGGCTGTTCGAGCAACGCCTCGACCATCCCCACCTCTCCGATCCGCACCGCGAACATGATCTTGGCTCGCGAGAAGAGGGATCGCAGGGTGCGTTCTCGATCTTCGTACCAGCTGGGATCCAGGAGCTGCCGGACCTTGTCGGACCCCATGACGAGAGCAAGGCCTGAGGAGGGGAACCGGGCTGCGGTCGCCTCCACCTGTTCGGCCAGCAGGCCATGCGAACAGAGAGCCGGTTCCACCTGCGGCCGGGCGTTGCAGAATGCCTCGAGCACGGCCAGCCGTTCATCTTCGGAAAGAAGCGGCCCAGGGACCCCCTCTTCCTTGGGGATCGTGCGCACCGAGTAGACCAGGAGCACGAGATCGGCGTGTGCCAGTGCGGCTTCCGCCAGAGCCGCGTGCCCGATGGTGAGCGGGTCGAACGAGCCGGACAGCACCGCAACCACCCGGGGCTCCGGCCCAGGCAGTTCGGTCCGAAGGCGGAGGACCGGTTCGGGCGCCTCCCTCAGCTCTTGGAGCAGCGAGTCCAGCGTCATCGCTCATACGATGCGCCCATGGACGATGTCTGGCCAACGCTGTCGAACATCGCCGCAGACCGAGAATCCGGGGCGGCCCAGATCGCCAGGGCGGCCGCCGAGGCGCTGAAGGGGGTGACCACGCCCGAGCTGGATGCGGCGATCCGGCTTCTTCTCGTGAGCCACCCCGCCATGGCGCCCCTGTGGCGACTGGCCTCCGATGTCATCTCCGCCTCCGATCCCGTGCGCGGAGCGAAGGATTTCCTCCTCCGCCTGCAATCTGATGATGTGGCGGCGACGGCTCTGGCTCACGTGCTCCCTGCGTCCATCCTCACCATCTCCTTTTCCTCATCCGTCATCGAAACGGTTCGCCAGGCCTCGGTCGAACTGCTCTTGTGCATGCGGTCCGAACCCGGTGGCGAAGGCGAGCGGATGGCGGTGGCCGCGCGACCAACGGCGTCCCGAGTGATCGAGGACGACGAGGCCATCCGTGTGGTCCCTGCGGAGGCCGTAGTCGTCGGGGCCGACGCCGTGACTCCTTCGGGAGTCGTCAACAAGGTGAAAACGGAAGCACTGGCCGCGGCAGCTCGAAAGATGGGCGTGCCTTGCTACGTGGTTGCCGGCCACACCAAGTTCGTGGAGGCGGATCTTTCGGTAGAAGCGCCATTCGAGCGGGTGCCACTGGAGCTGTTCTCGGCCATCGCCACCTCAAACGGTCTGCTGTCACCAGCCGAGGCCGCCGAACGAGCTACCCGTGCGCGCCTCCACCCGAACCTGTCGCCGCTGCTGGCGGAACTATCCGTACCGAGGCGGTAGGCGGAGGGTCGCGAACCGTCAGCCCAGGCGCAGCTCGGCCTCGGCCAGGGATGGTGGGGCCACTACGCGTTTCATCCCATCCTGCCACTGGACGCTCAGCATCTGATGGTCCTGTTGCCGGCCGTCCTCTCCCAGGCCGAATCGACCGAAGAACGTGGTGCAGCGGAATTCTCGAGCCACGAGACGCACTGCATCATCCTGCGTGGTGCCGGCCATCTCCATGCACCGCACAGCGACCTGACCAGCAGCATAGGCCTGCGCGGTGGGATAGTCGACGTGTCCGCCGGTGCTTTCGGCCCGGAGACTCGTGATCACCGCCGCCCGGAGGCTTCGGATGACATCCGCCTCGCTCGGCCCCACGTCGGCTCGGAAGCGGACCCCCTCCTCCCACTGTGAGGGCCCCACCACACGCTCGGACAGGGATTCGAGCTCCCCACCGAACCGCCCGATCCCGGCACCGACAGCGGCAAGGGCAGCTGGCCGACCCTTCAGGCGACGAATGAGCTCCAGGTCGTCCGCGAACGTCCCAGCGGCGAGGAGGACATCCACTTGGTTCGTGGGGTCGTCGGGGACTTCAGCGTGCGGGATGGTCCCCACCACGTTCATCCCGAGGCGCTCGGCAGTCCGGCGGGCCCCATCGGCGACGTCCGCCGCGAACCGCCCGGACCCGGCAGCGATCAACAGGCGGACCCCCGGTACAAGGTCGACCAGCGCCTCCAGCATCGGCCCGGCATAAGCGCTGGCAGGCGAGAGTACCGAGACGACGCCCGGCATGCCTTCAACCTGGTCCGCGCTCCCTCCGTGATTCCAGAGCACCCGCCCCCGTTCGGCGGCGACCTCGGCCGCTTCCTCCATCAGGTCGCTGCCGTAGGGGCCGAACAGGACTTCGGCCTCAGCGAGATCGTCCAAGGCTCGCCGCACGCCCTCCCTGGTGCTCTGGTCGTCGACCACCGCGAGGGCGGGGACGAGCCTCGCGTCGCCGATCCGAACTCCTCCCAGGGCCCGGACGTCCGCCACCACCTGCCACAGCCCCACGGCCGCGAGCCTCCCCATCAGTGCGTAGCGCCCGGTGAGCGACAGTGGTGCCCCCAGCAGCAACCGCCCGGAGGACGGCGGGGACGAGCGGCCCGAGGCTTCGCCGGACGACGATTCGCCGATCCTCACGGCGGTGGTATACACCCCGAGGTATGGGCGGCGCGGGCGGCGCGGGCAGAAAGGAGGCGGGCAGGCCGGGAGCAGCGGCCCGAGCGTTCCACGAAGCGACCAAGCACTCCTTCGAGAGCGTTCGTCGGGGCGGTCATCGGCTGGACTGGCGCAACAAGCCGAACCCCTTCAAGGTCATCTCGGGTTCCGACCGACTGGAGCTTCCAAGCCGCTTACCCCCGACCGGTGTGCCGGTGCTCGAGGCGCTCCGAGGAGAGACCGCCGAACCGGCCGCGTGGTCTCCTGGTCTGTTCGAGCTGGCCCGGCTGCTCGTTGCCGGGGCGGGAGTCCGCCGCCGCGTCCGGACGTACGGAGAGGAGCTCTTCTTCCGCACGTATGCGTCGGCCGGCGCACTCTATCCCGTCGAGATCTACGTGGTCTGCTCGGAACTCTCTAGCCTGCCTGCCGGCGTGTACCACTTCGATCCCCGCGGTCCAGCCCTGGAGCGCCTACGGGAGGGCGATCATCGCGGGCACCTGGTCCGAGCAGCCGGCGAAGAGCCGGCGGTCGCCGAGGCCCCCGCCACCCTGGTCCTGTCGGGGATCCCCTGGCGGACAACCTGGAAGTACACCGAGCGGGGCTACCGCCACCTGTTCTGGGATGCCGGCATGATCCTGGCGAACTTCCTGGCGCTTGCCTCCGCGGCCAGGCTGCCCGGGAAAGTGGTGCTGGGATTCGTGGACGACGAGGTAGAGGCGCTCCTCGGCCTCGACCGGGCCAGGGAATTCCCGCTCTGCTTCCTCAGTGTGGGGAGCGGCGCGGCCGCCGGGCCGGTGGCGTCGCCTCCGGAGCGGGTGACCCATCCGTTCCCGCCACTATCCCGGCGAGAGGTGGAACACCCGCCCATCCGGGAGGTGAACGATGCGGGACGCCTGGCCACGCCGGAGGCCGCTCTGGCGTGGAGGGCCCGGACCTGGTCGGTGAAAGACTCGGAGGGAGAGGAGGAAGGGTACGGGGAAACCATCCGGTCGGTCCCCGCCCCGTCTCCCTCGGACTCGATCGAGGACGTGATCCGTCGCCGTGGCTCGGCTCGGGTCTTCGGCAAGGGATCCATGCCGCTCGGGGTGCTGGCGGCGGTGCTGGACCCGGCAACCCAGAGCATCCCCACCGACCTCGCTTCCCACAGCCTGACGGACGTGTATCTCGTGGCCAACGCCGTCGACGGCCTCGACCCGGGCGCCTACGTCTACCGACGGGGTCGCTTCGGCCTGCTCGGGCGGGGCGACTTTCGTCGCAGGGCCGGGTATCTCTGCTTGGAGCAGCGCCTGGGCGGCGACGCAGCCGTGACCCACTTCCTCATGGCCAACCTCGAGGAGGTGCTCGGAGCATGGGGCGACCGCGGGTACCGGGTCGCTCAGCTCGAGGCCGGCATCGTGGCAGGGAAGATCTACCTCGGGGCTTACGGCTATGGATACGGAGCCACGGGCCTCACGTTCTACGACGACGAGGTGACCTCGTTCTTCTCACCACACGCGGCTGCCAAGAGCTGCATGCTGGTTGTGGCGGCGGGCGAGAGCATCGGTCGGACCGACCTACGGCCTATCGGGCTTCAGAAACCTCGGCCAGGCGCCGGTCGAGAAACGCTCGATCCACGGGGTTCGTGATCAAGTCGCGCGCGCGCATATACGCCTGGGACGCCTCATTCAACCGACCCAGCCGCCGAAGCAGATCGGCCCGGGTCGAGTGCAACCATGGATACGTCTCCAGGGCTCCTGAGGCGGCGATCTGTTCCACGATCGCCAGCCCCACGGCCGGGCCGTCGGCCATGGCCACCGCCACGGCTCGATTCAGCTCCACCACCGGACCGGGGGCGAGCAGCGCCAGTTCCTCGTACAACGCCGCGATCTGGACCCAGTCCGTGTCTTCCGGCCGAGGCGCCTCGGCATGGACTGCCGCGATGGCCGCCTGGATCTGATAGGGCCCCGGCCGGCTGAAGGCGAGCGTCCGTCCGAGCAGGGCCATCCCCTCATCGATGGCCGCGCGATCCCATCGCGAGCGATCCTGTTCCTCCAACAGCACGAACTCTCCGCTCGGGCTCAGGCGAGCATCCCGTCTGGCGTGGTGGAAGATCATCAGCGCAAGCAGGCCGAGCGCTTCCGATTCCTCGGGCATCAGGTCGACCAGGAGCCGGGCGAGTCGGATGGCTTCCTCGCACAGTTCGGCTCTCACCAGTGAGTCGGCTTCGGTCGCTGCATATCCCTCGTTGAAGATCAGGTACAGCACGGCCAGCACTCCGTCCAGCCTCTCGCGTAGCAGGTCGTCGGGAGGGACCCGGAACGGGATTCGGGCGTCTCGGATCTTCCGCTTGGCCCTCACCAGCCGCTGAGCAACCGTGGGCTCGGAGGAGAGAAATGCCCGCGCGATCTCTCGGGTGGACAGCCCGCCCAGGGTGCGAAGGGTCAGGGCCACCTGCGCCTCCAGGGGCAGGGCCGGATGGCAACACGTGAACATCAGCCTCAGGCGATCGTCCTCGATGGTGCTCTCGACGTCCTTCACAGACTCTCCGGTGGGATCGTCCTCGAGCGGATTCAGGGCTTGAAGCTGGGCCAGGTTGGCTGCGGTGGCCCGTGACGTACGCTCGCGCCGCAGGCGATCGATCGCCTTGTTCCTGGCGGTTCGGGTGATCCACGCGCCGGGATTGTCGGGGATGCCGTCGGCGGGCCAGCGCGCGAGAGCCACGACGAAGGCCTCCTGAACCGCCTCCTCCGCCAGGTCGAAGTCGCCCAGGACGCGGATGAGGGTGGCCACCGCCCTCCCTGATTCCTGCCGGAAGGCGCGGTCGACGACCCTCCGCGTCGGGCTGTCCGGATCTGCCCCCGTCTCTATTCGGCGGGGAACTCCGCGATCGGGCGCACCTCGATCGTCCCGCCCCGAGCGGCCGGGATCTTCGACGCTGCCTCGATCGCCTGATCCAGGTTGTCGCATTCGATCTGGTAGAACCCTCCGAGCTGCTCCTTCGTCTCGGCGAACGGTCCGTCGGTGGTCAGGACCTTCCCCTCCCGAAGCCGGACGGCGGTGGCGGCCGACGTCGCCTGGAGCGCGTCCCCGCCCCGCATCCAGCCCTTCTCCGCCAGCCACTTCGTGTACGAATCGTAGGCCTCGAACTCCGCCTTCTGCTCGTCGGGCGGCATATTGGCCCAGATCTTCTCGTCTCCGTAGATCAACAGCATGTACCGCATGCCTTCTCCTTTCCTGGTTCCGGCGGCCCTGGTGCCGCCTCTCACCTTAGCGACGCACCTCTCCCCCAAAATCGACGAGCGAGGGTTGCCTTTCAGATCTACGCCCTTTGACGGATGTATTCCTTGGCCACTTTGGGTACATCAGGAGTGAGCTTACCGGGGAGGCAATAATGAAGCGGCTGGTCATCGCCTTGGGAGTGGTCACTATCGTACTGGCGTCGGGGGTTGCGGCTGCCACCGTGCTGTCCGCCCCCTCCGCACAGCCCACGGGTCAGAGGAAGCAGGCCCGGCAACCGGCGGTGAAGGCGTCCAACGAGTCCGACGAGGCAGGGGTAAGTATCCATGGCGGCCCGATTGAGCGGTTCCACCAGGCCGATGGATGCAGTCTGGTCGATCTCTCCAAGCTCCAGGGGAACTGGACACACGGGGATTACGTGGCTGCCGTGACGGGGCTTGGGGACGCCTCGCTCATCCCGATCGCGGCGCACAGCGACTGCGGCAAGCCCATGGTCTCGGTTGGGCACCGGCGAGGACCACCCGATTTCGTCCTGGACAAGCTCAAGGCCCACAGGACAGGTGGCGTCAAAGGGCCGAAAGAAACCCCAGGAAGCTGAGTCGAGCTGCGATCAGCCGAGGTCGCGGACGGCGTCCCCGAGGCTCTTGCGGATGCCGGTGACGAACGGGACCTCCTCTTTCGTGTAGGTCCTGGCCTTGGCGTCGCGGAGGCGGCGGATGCAGGCGACGATCCGCGAGAGGTCGTCGGCCTCGAACGCCAGGATCCACTCCCAGTCCGACAGGCCGAAGGCGCTGGTGGTGTTGGCCAGGACATCGGGGAACTCCCGGCCCATCTCTCCGTGCTCGCGAAGCAGCGCGGCCCGCTCCTCCGCCGGCAGGAGGTACCAGTCGGTGGTTCGAACATACGGATAGACGCACGCGTACTTCCTGGGAGGCTCTCCTCGCGCGAAGGCGGGCAGGTGGTCCTTGCTGAACTCGGCCGGCCGGACCACCCCCATGAACGCCCAGGTCAGGTCCAGCCGCTTGCCCAGCGCGCTCCGACGGAACGCGATGAGGAGATCCTGGATCTCATCCGGCGAGCGGCCCACCCACCACATCATCAACTCGGCGTCCGCTCGGAAACCCACCGTGGAATAGGTCCCTCGGATCGTGATCCGGTCCGACCATTCCTTGAAGAGGATCTCGGCCTCGTGGGAGAGCTGGTCCAGATCTCCGGCGGGGCGATCACGCAGATCCGGAGCCCCCGTGAACACGGGGTAATACGCGTATGTCATCTCGTCCATGAGATCTCCTTCTTCCCGATGAAGCCGCCCGTTCCGGCCGTCTTCATCGCCAGGGGGACTGAAGCAGCCTATTCCGCTCCGCTTCGCTCCGCGGGGCTGCTTCCCCCCTGGACCCCCGCTTTAGCTCGAGGTACCCCACCACCCGTTCCGCGGCTTCTCTCCCCTGCCTGATGCAGTCGGGGATTCCAACTCCACGGTACGCTGAGCCCGCGACGAACAGGCCCGGCACCTTCGACAGGGCCTCCTCGATCCGGGCCAGCCGTTCCAGGTGACCGACCTCATATTGGGGCATGGAACGGTCCCATCGCGCGACGCGTGAGGCCGACGGCTCGACTCCGAGCGGTGTCCCCGCCTCCACTTCTCCGGAAACGACGGCCGTCAGCTCCTCGTCCGACAGCTGCAGCGCTTCCTCGGCCCCAGCCCTGCCAACGAAGCACCGAAGCACTGCCCGGTCTCCGAATTCCCTCCTGGGCCACTTGCGGGAGATCCACGTGCATGCCGTCATGGTCGCCTCGCCTTCCGGGACCACGAACCCGGTGCCCTGGGGGAGCCGGGAGGCCGTTCCCTGCGGGTAGACGAAGAAAACCACGGCCGTCGACCCATAAGGGATCTCGGCAAGTTCACTGGACGCATCCGGGCTCAGGCTCTGGATGACTCGGGCAGACTCATACGCCGGAGTGGCCAGGATGACAGCATCGGCCCGGGCGGGCTGCTCACCGTCTCCTCTCGTGACGATGGAGAACAGGCCACCTTCAGCTTCGATCGCCTCGACGGGGTGGCGCAGCAGCAGGCTGTCCCTCCCGAGCCCGTCGACGAGACGGTCCACCAATCCGGAGAGGCCGCCCCACAGCGTGGCGAACATCGGCATGTACCCCTTGTCCTCCCCCGCCGTGGCGATGGCGGCTTTGGCTCCTCGAAGAAGGCTCCCGTGCCTCACTTCCCACTCCTTGAGCTCGGGGAAGGTCGCCAGCACGGACAGGCGCATGGGATCTCCGGCGTGGAGGCCCCCCAGGAGCGGCTCGACAAGGACGCGAGAAGCCCTCGGACCCAGGCGACGCCGGAGCAAGCTCCCCAGCGCTTCGTCCCCGGGGCCCTTGCGGGCCGGCCGAATGAGGTCCAGCAAGGCACGGAGCTTGGGTCCTCTGGGCAACCCCTGCCACGACAGGAGGTCTCCGGCGTTGGAGGGGATCCCGAAAGGCGACCGGTCCGGGTAGGCGATGAGCTCGCCCCGAGTCCACACGAACGCTCCCCACGAGCCCGGGATCACCACGTCATCTCCGAGTCCGAGCTCCTCGCACAGCTCGACGGCCCATGGTTTTCGCACGACGAACGAGTCGGCCCCGGCCTCGACCGGCATGCCGTCGAGGTCGATGGTCCGAAGCTTGCCACCGGGCCGGTCAGTCGCCTCGAGAACGGTCACCTCGAGCGGCCGATCCGGGCGCCGCGAGGCAAGCAGGGCATGCGCCGCAGCAAGGCCGCTGATGCCGGCCCCCACGACGAGAACGTGCGGAGTGCGCGAGCCTGACTGCATCACGACGACGACGCCGGCTCATAGGAAAGATGCTGTCGGATCAAGGCGGAGAGGGCCCCGATGAACGCTGGATCGTCATTCGGCATCTCGGTGCGTTCGAAGCGGATGCCCGCTTCCTCTGCAGTTCGTCGTGCCTCGATGTCCAGGTCGTAGAGGGTCTCCAGGTGGTCGGACACGAAGCCAGCGGGGCACACCACGACGGCTCGGTGCCCCGTTGCGGCGAGGTCGCGGATCATCTCTACCACAGAAGGTCCCCACCAGGGATCATTGGTTCGACCCGCGCTCTGCCACGCGATCAGATAGTCCTCCAGCCCGAGCTTGGCCGCGACCAGATCGGCTGTGCGCTGGAGCTGGGCGACGTACTGGCAGCGCTCAGGGCAGCGATCGCATGCCTTGCAACGGAGAGTTCCGTCGGGGAGGGCTCTGGTGGGCAGGCTGTGGGCGGAGAAGATCACGGCGGCCTTGTCGCGATCGCCTCGGGGAAGCTTCTCCAGAGCGTCGAACACCCGAGATGCCAGGAATTCTACGAACCGTGGGTGCCAATACCATTGCCTGACGTACATGAACTCAGGGCCGCCATCAGCCAACGCCGTTTCCACTCGCTCGATGTAGGTCTCGACGGACATCCCGGACCAGTGCGGAGCGAGCACCAGCCCTATGCCCAGATCGATCCCATCCGAACGCATCTCCTCCACGGCGTCCGCGATGAACGGCGGAGAGTGTTTCATCCCGAGGTACACGCGGTACCTGGGGCCGGCGGTAGCTGCGTTCAGTTCCCGCTCCAGCCCTTCCGCCTGACGCCGGGTCGTCTCGAGGAGGGGGAACCGATTCCCGATCGCGGCGTACCGGGCCTTCAAGTCCTCCAGATGCTCGGGAGACGGCCGTCGGCCACCCCGGATGTCCGTGTAGTAGCGCTCTACGTCGTATGGGCCCGCCGCGCTCCCGTATGCCATGACCAGCACCCCGATCGTGCTGCCTGCCCAACCAGGCGCCTCGCTCACGGAGGCTCCTCGTCGAAGCCATGTCCGCTCACGTCCCTCTCGGTCCGCTCGTGCACCAGCTCGACCAGGCGCTGCAGGTTCTCCACCGGTGTCTCCGGCAGGACGCCGTGTCCCAGGTTGAAGATGTGGCCCGGCCGGTGGGCCGCTCGCCGCAGCACAGCCAAGGCTTTCGCCTCCACGGCCTCCCATTGGGCCAGGCAGACCGCCGGATCCAGGTTCCCCTGGATCGCCACGTCGAACCCAACGCGCTCCCACGCCTCGTGGAGCGGTACCCGCCAGTCCACACCGACGACGTCGGCCCCGGCATCGCGCATCAGCGTGAGCAACTCGCCGGTGCCCACACCGAAGTGGATCCTCGGCACATCCAGGGTAACGAGGCCGTCGAACAGCTCGCGCATCGTCGGCAGGACGAACCGCGTGTAGTCGTCCGGGTCGAGGGCTCCCACCCAGCTGTCGAAGACCTGGAGGGCCTGAGCGCCGGCACGAACCTGGGCGGCAAGGTAATGGCCGACAGAGGTTCCGAGCGTTTGCATCAGGTGGGCCCAGGCATCCGGGGCGGCGTGCATGAAGGCCCTGGTCAGCTCGTGATTTCGAGACGGCCCGCCCTGGATCAGGTAGCTGGCCAGGGTGAACGGGGCGCCGGCGAACCCGATCAATGGCACCGTCAGCTCCTTGCGGAGCAGCCGGATCGCCTCCATCACGTATTCGACGTCTGATTCCGCCAGGGGTCGCAGGCGGTGCACGCCCGAATTCGAACGGATGGGCTCCGTCACTGCCGGGCCCCACCCGGGGTCGATACGAACGTCGATCCCCATCGCGGCGATGGGAACCATGATGTCCGAGAACAGGATCGCCGCGTCCAGGTCCATCCGGCGCAGAGGCTGAAGCGTGGCCTCCACCACCAATTCTGGGGTCCGGCACATCTCCAGGATGTCCCGGCCTTCCCTGAGCCCGCGATACTCGGGGAGGTACCTCCCCGCCTGGCGCATGAACCAGACCGGCGTTCGGTCGACTTCCTCCATCCGGCAGGCTCGAAGGAATCGATCCTGACTGGGGGCCGAAAGGCGGCCCTCCCCTTCGCGCACGCCCCAAGCCTACAGGTGCGGCGGGAGGCTCCCCGGCCTGGTGACCGGCGACACCCAACCGAGCTGCCGACGAACACACCGGGATCGTGCCCACCGGCACCGACCTGAGAGGCGCCCGACCGTACGCTGCGCACACGATGCTGCAACGGGGCAGCACCAAAGGATCGGAGGAGACGATGAGCAGCAAGATCGAGGCCCTGCCTCTACCAAGGCAGAAGGGTTCCTCTTCGCGGATGTGGTGGATCGCGGCTCTCCTCGCGGCTTTCCTGGCAGCCGCGAGCCTGGGAAGCTATCTCGCCCTCCGCAACACCGGGTCCGGGGCCAGCCCCCAGGTGCGTCACTCGGTGGTGGCCCCCCCAGCCGCGCCGGCCCTGCAGCCCGCCGAGCAACCGGCTGGCCCTCAGGTCAAGGAAATTCGCGACGTGGGTGGCGTGGCTGGCATCTCGGGCCCGGCGATCGGTTTCAGCCGCACCGGGCCTCGGGTGGTCGAGAACGCGGGCAGCGACTCTCACAAGGCACGGCCAAAGTTCCCCGACTGCCGCCAGGCTCGCCCAGGACCTTGCTAGAAGCCATACCCAAACGCACCGACAGGCGAAGAGCCGGGGCGATCCCCGGCTCTTCGTCAATCCGACCGGAAAGCAGCAATCAGCGCCGGCGGGCCTCGGGAGCCATCCATGGAGGCTCCCAGCCTCGGTCGGCTTCGTTCAGGGTCGTCCCGGGCGGGACGAGGTCGTCGATGGCATCCAGGATCTCGGCGTCGAGTCGGACGTCCGCGCCCGCCAGGAGGTCATCGAGTTGTATGGGCGTGCGGGGCCCGATGATCGCCGAGGTCACGGCGGGATGCGCCAGCGTGAACGCAATGGCCAGGTGAGTGAGCGAGATTCCCGCCTTGTCGGCCAGGTTCGTCAAATCGTCCACCAGGTCGAGCTTGCGATCGTTCTCCGGTGTGCTGGGGTCATACCGGCGGGCGATGGGGCTTCCCCTGTCTGTGTACCGCTTCGCCCGGGAGTCCTCGGGCACGCCCTGGCCCCTGCGGTACTTCCCGGCCAGCCACCCGCCCGCGAGCGGGCTCCACACGATCACGCCCATCCCGTACCGCCGGCACACCGGAAGCACGTCCAGCTCGTTGTGCCGGACGAAGATCGAGTAGGGCGGCTGCTCGCAGACGAATCGCTCCAGCGCGCGTCCCTCGCTGGCCCAGTGAGCCTCCACGATCTGGAAGGCCGGGAACGTCGAGCATCCCAGGTACCGAACCTTCCCCTGGCGGACCAGATCCGTGAGCGCTCCCAGGGTCTCGTCGATCTCCGTGTCCGGCTCGGGCCTGTGGATCTGGTATAGGTCGATGTGATCGGTCCGCAGCCGGCGGAGGCTCTTCTCCACCTCCCGCATGATCCACAGCCGGCTGTTCCCCTCGTCGTTGATGCCGGTCCCCATGCGACCGTGAACCTTGGTCGCCAAGACGACGTCGTCGCGGCGCCCCTCCAAGGCCCGCCCCACGATCTCCTCGGAGCGTCCTTCGCTGTACACGTCGGCGGTGTCGACGAAGTTGACTCCGGCGTCGAGGGCATGGTGGATCATCCGGACGCACTCGTCCTCGTCCGTGTTCCCCCAGGGCCCGAACATCATGGCCCCCAGGCAGTGCGTACTGACCTTCACTCCGGTTCGCCCGAGCGTTCGATGCTCCATGGCGCTCCTTCGCTTCCTTTCGTCTGGCCGGGCGCAGGCAGCCGAGCTAGCCCTACAGGTTCTCCTGCAGCACCAGCACGTTTCCGTCCGGATCCTTGAACTGGACGAACTTCCCCCAATGCTGTTCTTCGATCGGGCCGAGGAACTGCACACCTCGACGGCTCAGTTCCTGGTAGTCGGCCTGGATGTCCCCGGTCAGCAAGATCAGGCCTCGGAGGGAGCCGGGCACCATCGACTCGAGCCAGGTCACCAGCGAGATCGAGGTCTCCCCGCCGGCCGGGCCGACTTCCACCCAGCGATTACCCGACGCCATGTCCTCTTCGGCGATCAGCTCGAGCCCCAGCGTTTCCGTGTAGAAGGCCTTCGATCGGTCCTGATCGCTCACCGGGACCGAGACCAGTCGCACGTGTCTGAGGTTCATCGCGGGTCTACCTGAGGAAGGCCGGAGGGTTCGCCGAGACGTGGCTCGCCACGATAGCGATCACATATCCCACGATGAGCAGCACGCCCGTCGCCAGATGCAGCTGCACGTTGGTCCCCATCTTGGGCATCAACTGATAGGGGCTCTCGTAATGCTCCGTCAGCCCTCGATACACCTGAACGGCCAGGGGGATCGCGGCCAGGGCGATGATCGTCGGCCGGGGGATGACCCCGAAGATCGCTCCCCCGAGGATCAGCCCGAAGGCGGTCGCCACCGAGAGCGCGTACGCACCGATGACGGCCTGCTTCGACAACCGCACGGGAAGCGTCCGTTTGCCGGCGGCGGCGTCTCCCGGCCGGTCCGGCACCTCGTTCACGTACAGGACCAGGGAGATCAGGATGCCCACCGGCAGCGAGGCGTAGATGGCCTCCCATGACCACGCCCGGGCCTGCACGTAGTAAGCGCCGATCGTCATGATCGGACCGAATCCCAGGAACACCATCAGCTCGCCCAGCCCGCGGTGGACGAACCGGAACGGTGGGGCCGTGTAGAAGACGCTGATGAACAACCCGGCCGCACCGATCCAGAACAGCGGCCAGAACCCCCGGGTCACGGCCAGATACAGCCCGAGGCCGGCGCCCAGGGCGTAGAACCCCAGCATGATCAACACCATCTGCCTCATAGTGAGCAGCCCGTACAGGATGACCCGCGATCCCCCGCTGAACTGCGTGGGGGTCACGTTCGCCTGGTCGGCGCCGGAAAGCGTGTCGAAGACGTCGTTGGCCACGTTCAACCCGAGATGCACAGACGCCGCCGCGACCAGCGTGAGGATGGCGAGCCACCAGTGCCACTCACCGTGCAGGGCCGCGACGGCCACACCCAGAGCGACGGGTACGAACGTGGCCGACAGGAACGGCAGGCGCGTGGCCCGGAGGAACAGCCACCCGCGCGACAGGGTCGGCTTCACCGGTCGGCCTTGCTCCTCCGAAAGCTTCTGCATGTACCGGTGCGCTTGAGGTACACCGCGTTCGGAGTATTCGAAGAACGACATCTCCTCCTCGTCCCAGTGCTGCACCCGCTCAGGGACGAACTCGAGGTGGCCATCGGCTGGGCGCAGCCGCCCCCACAGCGAGACGTATCGCCGCTCGTCGTAGCCGATGCCCGGCTGCGGCCTGATGTGGCTGAACACCACGTTGATCTCGCGATCCGTTGGCGGCGCCACAGCCTTGCCTGCCACCCGATCGAGGACCACTGCTCCCCTGTCGGGCTCCACCCGGAAACCGGCTGCGACCGAGAGCGGATACCCCTGCTCATCCAGGAACGCGATGACCGCGTGCGTGTAGCCCCTGGCCTGGAGGCTTTCCAGGAGCTCGGTCCCCGCGCTCATCGCCCCGCCTCCACCAGCTCGAAGACCTCCGGGGGCCGGGCGGTGTCGCCGTCCTCCCACAGGAACGCCCGCCTGGGCCGTATCTCGATGATGGCTCGCTCGAAGAACAGCGGGAGGGCCACCCTCTTGCCGAGGAAGAAGTCGATGGCCGGTTCCTTCTTTCGCCACAAGGGTAGGACCTTGCGCTCCCATCCGGAGTGAAGGTCCGAGTCATCGACCGTGGCGTCGCCCTGGATGGTGGCTCGACGGAAACGATCCACGCTGACGGCATTGGGGTCGCTGATCGACACCGAGACGCGGGGATTCGCCTTGACGTGCTCGAGCTTCCTGGAGAACAGCACGCTCGACGTCATGTAGATGCGCTCGCCGTCGTAGAGGGGGATCAGCGGGTGCGTCACCAGCCGGCCCTTGTCGTCGATCACGGTGAGCTCGCCGACCAGAGCGCTGTCGAGCAGTTCCTCGATCGGTGCGGGCAGGGCGCCCATAGCTCCTCCTCCGTTCGTCGTGAGGTAATCCAGGAAACGATAGTCGAATCAAGCGGAGCGAGTCCCTCCGCCGCGCAACCGATTGCGCCGGGTGCTATAAGCACCAACCATGGGACTGGACATGCCGCTGCGCGAAGCGATGGAGACGCAGCGGGCCATCCGACGGCTCAAGCCGGATCCAGTCGACGACAAGGTCATCCTTCGCTGCATCGACCTGGCCCTGAAGGCGCCGACCGGAGGAAACGCGCAGAACTGGGAGTGGATCGTGGTACGCGATCCTGAGGTCAAGGCGAACCTGGCCCGGTTGTACCGCCAGGCGTGGAGGGTCTACGGAGGGCTTGGCCGGATCCGGGTTGGGGGCAACAAGCGAATGATGCGCGTGGTCGACGCGGTGCAGTGGCAGGTGGACCACTTCGAGGAGGTCCCGGTACTGGTCGTGCCGTGCCTGCGTGGAACCCTGCCTCGTCTCCTGTCGCTGACCCCGGTCGGAGCCAGCTCCCACTTCGGCTCCATCTATCCGGCCATCCAGAACTTCCTGCTGGCCTGCCGGGCGGAGGGGCTCGGGGCCGCCCTGACCACCCTGCCGGTGTGGTCCACCACGCTGGCCCGGCGAGCGCTGGGACTCCCCTGGAACGTCCAACCCTGTGCGGTCATCCCGGTTGGGTGGCCCCGCGGACGGTACGGACCGACCAGCCGCAAGCCGGCAGAGAAGGTCGTGCACTACGACCGCTGGGGGAAACGGAGGACCACGCCCTCGACAGACGGCCGCAGCAACGGACGGGCCTAGGCGGGGACTCAGCCTCGCGCCAGGCGTACCCGGCCGCGAGGGTGACCGGCGATCGCCGCGGCCGACGCTTCCACCAGGCCCTCTCGAACCAGCGCACGGACCGCCTCTGCCACCCGGTCGCTTGGTTCCCCAATCTGCCGGGCCACCACCCCAACCGACATCGATGCCCGGTCTCGCAACTCGCGGACCACCGCACCTCTGACTCGCCTGATCGAGCCAGGAAAGGGCGGCCGTCGCCGGGGCGACACCGTGGACGTCCGCCGAGCAGCTCGGAACGCGCACGCTCCGGAGAGCGGACAAACCTCACACCGCGGGCCTGGCTTGCATACTTCCCGGCCGAGATCCATCAGAGCCTGGTTCCACGCGCCCGGATCGCCGGGATCGAGCCAGTCAGCCGCCGCGACCTCGAGTGCCTTCCTTCCGAGCTCGTGCGGCTCGGCTCCGAGCCTGGCCCTGGCCACCACCCTCGCCGCGTTCGTGTCGAGCGTGGCGACGGGCAGGCCGAAGGCAAGTGAGGCCACTGCAGCGGCCGTGTACGCACCCACACCGGGAAGAGAGCGCAGCATCTCGGGCGCGGACGGGACCCGCCCCCCGTGGTCTCCAACGATCAGGCGGGCGGACTCGGAGAGACTCACTGCCCGCCGGTTATACCCGAGCCCCGACCATGCGCGGAGGACCTCGTGCCGCGGGGCCGCGGCGAGGGAGCGGACCGTGGGGAAGCGCCGCATGAACTCTTGGAAGGCGGAGACGACGCGGGCCACCTGTGTCTGCTGCAGCATCACTTCGCTGACCAGCACCCGGTACGGCTCGGGGCTCGCCGAGCGCCACGGGTACATGCGTCGACGCGGGCGGTACCACTCGAGCAGGGCCTCTCTCGGCTCCACGGGCAGCAGATTATCCGGAAGGGTCGCCAAGTCCAGGCCGAGAGGCCGGCCGAGCGAGACGGCCCCTGCGTCCGGCGGCATTGGCTAGGCTTTGGCCGTGGCTTTGCTCGACCTCGCCCCCAAGTCCTTCGATGAGTACGTCGCCGCGGGAGGCGGCCGCGGCTTGGAGGTCGCGCTCTCCGCCTCGCCCGAGGCGATCATCGAGGAGATCGCCAAGAGCGGCCTGCGCGGTCGCGGTGGAGCGGGCTTCCCGACGGGCGAGAAGTGGCGCACCGTCCGGACCACGGGGACCGGCACGCGGTTCGCCGTGTGCAACGCGGCCGAGGGCGAACCCGCCACGTTCAAGGACCGAATGCTCCTGCGGCGCAACCCTTATCAGGTCCTGGAAGGATTGGCCATAGCAGCCTATGCCGTGGGCGCGGAGCGGGCATTCGTCGGCCTGAAGGAGGATTTCACTCAAGAGGTCGAGCGGCTCACCAATGCCCTGGACGAGATGCAGGAAGCCGAGGGGGTCGGTGAGGTGCCGATCGAGATGGTCCTCGGTCCCGATCATTACCTCCTCGGCGAGGAGACGGGACTGGAGGAGGTCATCGAAGGTCGAGACCCTCTCCCCCGGGTCCTCGGTCCGTTCATCCAGGGCCTCTGGGCTTCCCCTGAGAGCGACAACCCGACAGCCATGAACAACGTGGAGACCCTGGCCAACGTCCCCCACATCGTCGCCGACGGTGCAGACTGGCTCAGAGCGAACGGCACGGACGCCTCGCCCGGAACCATGCTGTTCACCATCTGCGGCGACGTCCAGCGCGAAGGTGTATTCGAGCTTCCCCTGGGCTCGCCCATGCGTTATCTCGTGGAGGAGCTGGGTGGCGGTCCACCTCAGGGACGGTCGGTCAAGGCAATCGTTCCCGGCGCCTCCAACACGGTGATCAGTCCCGAGCAGCTGGACACACCGATGGACTTCGAGTCGATGAAGCAGGTGGGGACCGCGCTGGGAGCGGCGGGATTTGCCGTCTTCGACGATTCGGCCTGTGTCGTTCGCACCGCCATCCTGTACTCGCGGTTCCTGTGGGTGGAGTCATGCGGACAATGCCCGCCTTGCAAGTTCGGGTCTGGGGAGATCACCGCGCAGCTCGAACGCATGGAGGCCGGCAAGGGTGAGGTGGGAGACCTCGATCTCATTCTGGCCCGGGCGAAGACCGTCACCGATGGGCAGAAGTGCGCCCTCCCCACCGGGACAAGTTTGCTGGTGCAGAGCTTCGTCCAGGTCTTTCTGCAGGAGTTTCGGGAACATGCAGGCCGTGCCTGCCCGAGGCCACGGGATCTGGTCTTTCCCAAGATTGCCGATTGGGACGAATCGACCGGCCGGTTCGCGTTCGACCTACGGTACCCGAAGAAGCAGCCGGACTGGACCTACGCTCCCTGAACCCGGCGAAGGCGGAGGCCACCGCCTGAGCCCTCTGCAGCGCGCTCGCCGCCGGAGTACGCTTGACGCATCATGGCCGCCGTCGGCGAGATCATGACCAAAGAGCTGGTTACGGTGGAGTCCGGAGCCACCGTGGCGGAGGCGGCGACCGTCATGGGCGAGCGCAAGGTGGGGTCGGCGCTGGTGATCGACGAGGGCGAGCTCGTGGGCATCTTCACCGAGCGAGACATCGTGCGGGCGTTGTCCCAGGACTTCGACGCGCCGGGCCATCCCATCACCCACTGGATGACGCGGGACCCGCTCACGATCTCCCCCGAGACGACGGTCCAGGAGGCGCTGGACGTCATGCTCACCCGGGGATTCCGGCACCTCCCCGTCGTGGAGGGGGGGACGCCGGTGGGGATGGTCTCGATGCGGGACCTCTCCCGGGCCACCGCCGAGCGCTCATAGGGCGTCCTCCAGCTCCTCCCTTACCGGCGATACGTACCGGTCAGAATTCCCCTGGCCGCAACGCAACATCGGATGGCGTCCCGGACCTCATCCCCGGACGCGCCCTCGCTGATTCCATCCTTTGGGGCCTCAGCCAGGGCGTACAGGACGAATCGGTACCGATGGGGTCCGGAGCCAGGAGGTGGACAGGGGCCTCCATACCCCCGCTTTCCGAAGTCGTTCGTCCCTTCCTTCGCTCCAGCCGGAGAGGCGCCCTCCGGGATCCCGGTGGCGGTGCCCGGTAGGCCGAAGGCCACCCAGTGGATGAAGCCTGCGTCGAGGTCGGTGACGATCAGGACATACTCCTCGGCCACCGGACCGCCGCTCCAAGACAGCGCGGGCGAGACGTCATCGCCGTCGCAGGTGAATCTGCTCGGGATGGCGGATCCGTCGGCGAACGCGGGACTGGTAAGGCGGATGGTCGCCGGCGCGGAGGCGTCGCCATTCTGAGCTGTTCCATCAGATGAGCACGCGCCCAGCACCAACGCTGCGGCCGCCAGGGAAGCCAGGCGCCGGAAGCCACCGGCGAGCGTCAGCACGTCAAGTGGAGCGCCGCGGCCGTATGCCCAGGGTTCAGCCCGGCGTACCGGCCGACGGCCTCGTCTGTCCGATAGACCTCGACCTCGATGCCGCGTTCCTCCAGTCGCTTCACGCAGTCGGGATCCGGCCGCATCCGTCCATCGGCGCCCGTGCCAACGACCAGGCGCTCGGGAAGGTCGTCAAGAACGTCCGCGAGGTCGTCCAGCACGAGCGCGTGGCCCTCCTTCCGCCACCAGTTCGAGATCACGCGATCCGGCAGGACGATGACATCGCTCGTCTGCTCGGTCCCGTCCACCAGCACTCGACCGAACCGGTAGCCCTCGATCCGCGACATGACGATCACCTCCTGTTGGAGCCTCGTTGCCGCTATTTTGACGTGCAGTGAAGCAACCTGGATGGGAGATTTCGGGCCTCGCCGAGGACCTGATCAAAGCCCTGGTCGATGAGGGGATCCGCGATCGCAGGGTGATCGACGCGTTTCGCCGCGTTTCCCGGGCCCGCTTCGTCCCGTCGTCCTGGATCGAGCGCGCCTACGAGGATCGGCCCATCCCCATCGCCCACGAGCAGGTCACCACTCAGCCGTCGTTGATCGCCCGGATGGTCGAAGGGCTCCGGCTCACGGGCACCGAGCGGGTTCTGGAGATCGGGACGGGTCTCGGCTTCCAGACCGCCGTCCTGGCCATGCTCGCCCGCGAGGTGTTCTCCGTCGAACGGTTCCCGGATCTCTCCGAGGCTGCCATGGGGAATCTTCGCGCCGCGGGGATCGGCAACGTAACCCTGGCTGTGGGCGATGGGACGAATGGTCTCCCGGATCACGCGCCGTTCGACGGCATCGTCGTCTCGGCTGCGGCCCCTGAGGTCCCTCCCCCGCTCGTCGCCCAGCTCGCCGAAGGGGCGCTGCTGGTGCACCCGATCGGCCCCGGGGGGAGAGAGACGGTCGTGGCCTTCCGCAAGAAAGGTGGCAGGCTCATGGAGGAGGAGCGGCTGACCGAGGCCTTCTTCGTGCGGCTGATCGGCAAGCATGGGCTTCCAGACGAAACGTAGGAAAGCGCTATCGCCAGGCGATCACCAGCCGGCCGCCCTCCTCGGTGACCTCGGTCCCCATCGCGGCGCACGCGCCCCGGAATCGCTTGCGAATCCACGCCGCGTCTTCCGCGTCGGCCAGCCGCGTGTGACAGAAGTCGAGGAACAGCGGCACGGCCTCGATCCTGATGGGGCCTCCCGCGTCGAGCGTGACCAGCCACAACAGCCCGAGGTCGTTCCGGAGGACTGGATCAACGGCGTAATCGTCGATGAAGTCGCCCAGGTCGAACAGGATCCCGCCCTGAACGCCCTGGAAGACGTGAGCCGAGTGCCCTGCAATCAGGGTGGCTCCAGCGTCGAGGAGAAGCGTGGCGGTCCGAAGGACATGCGGCACAGGCGATGGCGCCATGTTCGGTCCCCAGTGAGGCGTGACCAGGACGGAGTCGGCCTCGATGGAGCCGATGGCAGCCGGCAGCCAGCTCGGGACCTCGTGTCGCAGGTCGGCGAAGGCCACACCCGGCCGGTCGATGCCGGCGGCGAACTCCTCGGGGTGATCACACACCCCGAGCACCCCTAACCGAAAGCCGCCCGAGTCCAGGATGAGGGGGGCCCGGGCTCGCGCGACATCGGGGCCTGCTCCCACCCAGGAGATCCCTGCGCCGGTCAAGTAGCCGAATGTGTCGAGGAGAGCCTCGCGCCCGAAGTCCAGGGCATGGTTGTTCGCCAGCGTGACGCAGTTCACTTCCAGCAACGCCAGGGCCTCGACTGCGGCAGGTGGAGCGCGAAAGAAGAACGGTTTCCCCGGGGCCGGCCATGGCCTGCCCCGCTCGGAGATGCAGCACTCAAGGTTGAGGACGAACAGGTCCGCTTCGTGAGCTATCTCGACGATGTCGGGCGCGAACAAGGACTCTGGCGGGGCGACGGCCAGTCTTTCGGCCACGCCGCGCCCAAGCATGGTGTCTCCGGCGAGCGCCAGCGTGACAGTCACGTGACGGAGTTACTCGACCCTCGCCCCGGCGAGCATCACGTCGTGTACGGCTCGCTCGTCGTCTCCGGGCTGAAGGTTCACTCCTCGAACGCCGTCCAGGAGGATAGTGGTGTCGAAGCCCAGCCGGCGAGCGTCCAAGGCGGTTTCCTTGACGCAGTAGTCCGTGGCCAGTCCCACCATCACGATCTTCTCGATTCCGTGTGCGCGGAGGTGCGGCTCGAGATCCGTCCCTTCCTGCACTCCGGTCTTGGGGTCGCGAACGGTGAAGCTCGAGTAGCCATCCTCCCCGCCGGTCCCCTTCCTGATGATGTCGCCCTTCACGGTGAGCTCGGGATGGAACTCGGCCCCCCAGGTCTCCTGCACACAATGGACCGGCCAGATCCCACCGTCCTTCTGGAAGTGAGGCGTACTTTGTGGATGCCAGTCCTGGGTGTAGACAACCAACGCTCCAGCCGTCAGCGCCCTCTCGATCTCCCTGTTCGCGACCGGAACGACCTCCTCGCCCCCCTTCACGTACAGGCTTCCGCCCGGGTCGGCGAAGTCGTTCTGCGTGTCCACCACCAGGAGAGCGGTCTTCACATCGTATTCGGCCATGGATGCTCACCTCTCCGGGTCGTTCTCCAGCTCTTGGGCCAATTCCACCACATGCCCGTCCGGATCGAGCAGGTGGAAGGTTCGCTGCCCCCACGGCCTGTCCACAGGTCCGGACAGCCCGGTAACTCCAGCCTGGCGGAGCCGGTTGGCCTCCCGGTCGACGTCTTCGACCAGGAACGCCACCTCCATCGTGGCCTCACCCTCCGTCCCCTCGCGTCCAATGAGTTGCGGCAAGCGCGCCCGCTCGAACAGTGCGAACTTCGTACCGTCCGTGGCGAACTCCGCGTAACCGGACTCGCTGAACTTGAACGGCAGCCCGATGACGTCTCGGTAATAGGAGATCGACCTCTCCAGATCCCGCACGTACAGGATGACGTAGTCGACCTTCGCCAGGCGTGTCATGCCGCACCCCGAAGGTATTTGACGAACCACTCGGTGGCCAGCCGGGCCACCTCCTCCAGGCTCCCCGGCTCCTCGAACAGATGCGTGGCCCCGGGGACGACGGCGAGCTCGTTCGGAGAGTTCAACGCCCGCTGAGCCTCGCGGTTCAGCTCCAAGACCTCCCGATCGTTCTCGCCCACGATGAGCAGGGTGGCCGCAGTGACCTGGCCAAGCCTCGGTCCTGCCAGGTCCGGTCGACCGCCTCGAGAGACCACAGCGGAGATCTCGCGGCCGAGCTTCGCCGCCGCCCACAGCGCGGCAGCGGCCCCGGTGCTCGCGCCGAAGTACCCCACCGGCAACAGATCGCCGGTACCCTCGTGCACCCAGACCGTGGCGGCTTGCAATCGGTTCGCAAGGAGTCGGATGTCGAAGACATTCGACCGGTCGAGCTCCTCATCGGGAGTGAGCAGGTCGAACAACAACGTGGCAAGACCCGCGTCATTGAGTGTCTCGGCCACCTGCCTGTTTCGCGGACTCTTGCGGCTGCTCCCACTGCCGTGGGCGAAGATCACCACCCCCGAGGCCTCATCGGGAATGGCCATGTCACCGAGCAGTGACACCTCTCCGGCAGGAATGTCGATGTCGTGCTGGGTTCGCACTCTCACCGGTCAATCTTCCACCCAGGGCCGCTCCGCATCCAACGCGGGTATCCTCGCCCGATGCGCCTGTTCGACAGGGCCTCCGGAGACCTCCGCGAGGTGCAGCTCCGGCCCCGGATGGGCATGTACGTGTGTGGCATCACGCCGTACGACTCAGCCCATCTGGGTCACGCCTTCACCTACGTGCACTTCGATGTGCTCGCGCGCTATCTCCGCCACCTCGGAAGCGAAGTCAGGCACGTCCAAAACGTCACAGACGTGGACGACGACATGCTTCGCGTGGCGAAGGCGCGAGGCGTCGACTATCGGGAGCTGGCCGAGCGCGAGGTGGCGTCCTTCGAGGGGACCATGCAATCCATCGGCGTGTCGCCACCCACCCACTCCCCCAGGGCCACCGAGTTCGTAGCGGACATGATCGAGGAAGTTGAGGCGCTGGTGCCGGCCGGGCACGGTTACCAGCGGAACGGCACCGTGTATTTCCGCGTGGCCTCCGACCCGCGATACGGCCGCCTCTCCGGCCTCACTCGTGAGCAGATGCTCCCGCTGGCCGCGGAGCGCGGCGGTCATCCGGAGGACCCGAGAAAGGACGACCCCCTGGATTTCGTGCTGTGGCAGCGATCGGCGCCCGGCGAACCCTGGTGGGAGAGCCCGTGGGGGCGAGGAAGGCCGGGCTGGCACATCGAGTGCTCCACCATGTCGAGGAAGCTGCTCGGGCAGCCCGTGGACATCCACGGGGGAGGTTCTGACCTCATCTACCCGCACCACGAATCCGAACTGGCCCAGGCAGAGGGCGTGCCGGGCGGAGAACCCTTCGTGCTCCACTGGGTGCATACAGGAGCGGTGCACATGGCCGGAGACAAGATGAGCAAGTCCCTCGGCAACCTGGCGTTCGTCCAGGACCTTCTGGAGCGTCATCCGCCCGGTGCGCTCAGATCCTTCCTGCTCCGACGGCACTATCGGAAGGATTGGCACTTTCGCGAGGAAGACCTCGAGCTCGAGACCAGGGGCGCGGCGTCTCTTGAAACAGGAGACGGGGAGGCGAGCTTCGATCCCGCCGCCGACCGCGACGCGTTCTTCAGGGCGCTGGAGGAAGACCTGGACACCCCGGAGGCCATGCGCATCCTGGACCGTGCGGCATCGTCCTCGGAGCCTGCGGCGAAGGAGCTGCTGGAGGAGGGGAAGGAGATCATGGGGCTACTCGATCTCTGATCGCGGGAGACGCCGGCCCCGTCGTTCAGGCGAACAGCTTCTCCGCGGTGCGCTTCAGCATGGCCAGCCCCCGAACCTCATCGTCGAACAGGGGCAGCACGCCCCGAACATCCCCGTCGAACTGCTCCCCGATCTGCCCGAGGTATTCCTCCTGCATCGCGATGCGGTTCCGAACGAACTCAGGCGCTTCCTCCCCTTCCTCCGTCCGGATGACCATGTTCACCACCACCCCACCCACCGGGATGCCGAAGTCCTTGAACCAGCCGATGAACCTGCGAATCACCGCGATGGGCAATGCCTCAGGAAGAGTCACGAAGAAGAAGGCGGTCCTCTCGGGATCGGTGAGCAGCTCGCGGGCATGTCCGATGCGCTCCCGGAACTCCACCAGATACTCCATCAGCGGGTCCTTCTCTTTCTTCTTGGAGAAGGACAGGGCCTCTCGAAGGGTCTGGGCCTCTTCCCGCGACTTCAGCATCTTGCCGACCCACAACGAGTACACCTTGGACATGCCGAGGAGCCGCCGCGCGTTCGCCGTGGGGGCCGTGTCGAAGACGTACACGTCGTACTCGCCCTTGAAGATCAGGTCGACCATGTTCTCGAACATGGCCGACTCCTCGAAGGCGGGATTCACCGTTGCCGCTTCCACGAACTCGTCGGCCCGGGTCTTGATCTCGGCGAACTTCAGGAACCACTGGATCTTGTCCTTGATCTCCCGTTTGGAGCGCTGGATCGCCTCGGTGGTGTCGATCTCGTGGGCCCACAGGTTCTCCACTCCCTCGACGGGCGTGTCCTTCCCGTAGACGTCCTGTTCGAGGAGCCCCGAAAGGCTGTGCACCGGGTTTGTGGATGCGAGCAGGGTTCGCTTGCCCTGGCTCGCGAGCCACACGGCGGCCATCCCGGCCATCGCCGTCTTCCCGACGCCCCCCTTCCCGCCGAAGAACGTGTAGCGCACGCCGGGGTGCGCGTCGAAGAACTCTCGCATCGACTCGCCGGCCGCCACGACCTCGGCGGCGGTGGGCGTCGGCGCCCCCTGCCCCCTCATCGCCTCGACCACGGCTATCCCTCCTCGTACATCATCTGAGCCATCCGCTCGATCATGTCCAGGCCGGTCACGTCTCTCTCGAGCTCCCGGACCCGCCCGAGCACTTGATCCCCGAACGTCCTGTCGATCTCGCTCAGATAGCGCCGCTGCATCTCGATGCGGTTCTTGAGGTAGACGGGGAGGCCACCGTCCCCCGTGGCCAGGTTCTCCGGGATCACCCGGTTGACCACGTATCCCCCGATGGGCACGTCGAACTTGGCGAACATCTCCGCCGCCTTCCGGGTATCCAGCAGGATCATCTCCTCCGGCACGAGGACGAAGAAGAATGCCGTCTTCTCCCGGTCGGTCAGGATCTTTGAGGCGCTGTTGATACGGTTCCGGATGTACTGGAGCTCGCCGAGGATCTTGTCCTCGTCCATCTCCTTCTTCCCTCGAAACCGGGCCGCCCTCTCCTCCTCCTCGCGCATCTCCTCCCGTAGGTGGGTGATCTTCCCGATCCATTCGTCGTAGACCTTCGCCATGGACAGGTAGTACAGGGCATGGCCCAGGGGGACGAGGTCGTAGATGTAGTAGTCGTAATCACTCTCAACCACGATGTCGACGACTGAATCGAAGATCGCGCTCTCCTCCATGGCCGGCTCGGCGGAGGCCGCCTCGATGTAGTCCTCGATCTCGTCGGGTACCTTGTCCAGGCCGTACATGTCCACGATCTTCTGGCGAATCTCGTCCTGGTACTCCTTGATGTGTCGGTCCGCATCGATCTCCTGGGCCCACAGGTTGTCCATGATCTCGACCGGGCCCTGGCCGAAGATGTCGCGCTTGAAGATGTCCGACAGGCTGGCCTGAGGGTCCACGGAGAACACCAAGACCTTGTTTCCGCGTTGGGCCAGCCAGTAGGCGGTGGCCGCGGAGAACGTGGTCTTCCCGAGTCCGCCCTTTCCCCCAAACATGACGTACCGGCGCTGGGGGTGCTCTTCGAAGACTCTGGCCAGGCTAGAAGATGGCATCGGTGACATCCTTCTCCCGAAGCATCCGCCGCTTCCACGTAGAGATCTGCGGCACCACGTAGGGCATCAGGCGCAGCGAGTAGTAGGGCGGCAGGATCGGCACGCCCAGCAGATCGCCCATCGTGATCAGGATGAACAGGTGCTCCATACTGGCTCGAGTGCGGAGGGCGTAGCGCGCCGAGTCATGGGCGGCCATCCCGTAGATGACCTCCCGCACCTTGCCGAGGAAGCCCTTGCCCTTCGCTTCGTCCGGGACCTCTTCCTTCCCTTCGCGCTCCTCGGCACCGCCTCGTTCCATCGCCCTCCTCCTCAGACGCCGTGAAGGTCGTAATCGTGCTCCTCGGTGAGCTCGCGTTCCCTGAGTACCCGCCTCTTCCACGTCGAAACGTGGGGCACCACGTGGGGCAGGAGCCTGAGCGAGTAGTAGGGAGGGATGATGGGGAGGCCGATCATGTCTCCGACGGTGACGACCATGAAGACGTTCTCCAAGGCCGCTCGCACCTCCATAGCATGACGATCGAACTCATACCCGGTCATGCCGTAGGCGAATTCGCGGAATGCGCGCCGGATCCGACCCTCGCCGGGCCCGCCGCGCGCAGTCGTTCGATCCGTCATGCGTCACGCTCGCTCGACCGAGGTGGGGCGCCAAGGGTCACCGTAGCACCACGGTACGAGGGGCGCTCGGCGCCCATGCACGGGCTCCGGTACACTCGCCGGGCAGGCGCTCCCGGTTAGGAGCCATCAGATGTTCGGACTTCCGTTCCTGGGCTCCTTGCTGCTCATCGCGATGATGGTGATCCTGGTCTGGTTCGCCGTCGGGACCCAGCGGAACATCAGGAAGGGGAATGACCTCCTCAGGTGGCTCCAGGGCGGCCTTCCCACGCTTGGGAAACGGACCCGGCTCAAGTGGCTGGGAAGCTCGGCCGTCCAGCTGAACATCGTCGAGCCGAAAGACCCGTTCCGTGAGGCCGAAGTGGTGGCCGTCCTGGAGCCGCGGGACATCGGAATGCTGTGGGCCCTGGCGAGGGCGAGGCGCCGGCGGGACTTCGTCATCCTGCGGGGGAGGCTCGATCGATCGCCTCGGTACGAGCTCGAGGCCGGGGACCTCCGGGGGTGGACCGGACAGGATGGGCTGAGGAAGCTCGACCCTGAGGCCTGGTCGAACGCGGACTGGGACGATCCCAACGTACGGGTCCTCCATGAGCCCGGCGCCGACGTGGATGCTGCGCGAACGGTCTGGCGGATGCTCGCGGAAGCGAGCGGCGGCGTGTGGCGCCTCTCCATCCGGCGGACCCCGCCCCATCTGGAGGTTCACGTCCTCCTTCCGGACACCGCGCTGACCGGCGCAGACCGGCTCATCGAGGCCTTTCACGGCCTGGCGAGGTCCGTTTCGACTTAGAGGTTGGCCCTCACTTCGGTTTCGGCCTTCCCGTCAAGTGGAGCCGGGCCACCTGCGGATCGTGGTCGGAGGCCTGATCGGCGAACTCGGCGTTCACGTGGACGCTGTCATAGGCCGGCGAGGAACCCGAGAACAGATTGCCGCTCACGAGGATCTGGTCCAGTGTCTGCGAGTTCCCCTCGAACACGAAGGAATACCGTTCGCTCTGTGGCAGCGTCTCGATGAGCGTGTGCAGCTCGCCTCCGCCCTCGAGGATCGTCAGGGCATCGGAGAACTCGAAGTCGTTGAGGTCCCCCAGCACGATCACGTTCGCGTTCCGATCGATCGCGAGGATCTGGTCCACGAAGTCGTTGATCACGTGCGCCTCGGCAGCGCGCTGGGCGTCGGTCACCCGCTTGGGGGGCTGGAAGCGGCCGAACAGCGGATCGTCCCCGCCCTTGGACTTCCAGTGGTTTGCGATCAGGAACAGCTTCTTGCCGTTCGCGTGGAACTCCCCGGCCAGCGGCTTGCGCACGCCCTCTGGAACCGACCACGTCGGACACCGGGGTTGGAAGGATGGTGTCGTCGAGGAAGATGCGCTCCGGGTTGAAATCGTTCGAACGGACGACGATCCCGCCGCGAGCGGTGCGCACCGACGCGTTGGCGCCGTCGTCCCCGACGACGGGGATCTCGCCGAAGGCGTTGCGCGGACCCACGACGACCGCGCCGTTCACCCGGACCCGCATGCCCTCGAGGCTCTCGTAGAAGTCGATTCCATCCGTCGCCGGGTCGAAGACGCCGCTGGATTCGACGTCGCCGGTCGCGTCGTCCTCGATCACCTCACTGGGCGGCACCCGGCCGCCGGTGCCGATCACAGTCGGCGCCGGCAACGGGTTCCCGGATGAGGAGACGGTCACCGAGGGCGAGACGATCTCGGTGGTGGTCAGGTTCGGCGTGCCCGAGCCGCCGGGCGAAACTCCGACACGAAGCCCGTCACGGAAACCCCATCGCCCACGAGAACGGTCGGCGCCGAACTGGTGAACGTGAAGATGGCTTCCGAAGTGGCTTCGTCGACGTCGGCAGCAGGATCCTGAAGGTAGAAGCCGTTCGAGCGAAGCGCCTCACGACCCCGGTCGTCTCCACCGCCTCTCCGTCGTGCTGAGAGAGGTGCGCCGCGCCCTGGATATCGTGGATCGCCATCGGCGTGAATATCACGCAGGCGTTCGAGGCTCCCGGCGTGATCGATGTGGCGCGGAGGTCGACGTTGTTCTGGTTCGTGTCGGCGCCGTCCGGGCAGCGAGCGATACCCCCGGTGGCGGTCGAGCCGTCATCGACCAGTCCGGCTCCCGAGCCCTCCGTGTACGGCGCCCCGGTATCGCCCTCGTAGCTGACCGCGTCGATCAGGTCGGCTCCGTCTCGAAGCCCGACGGCGTCGGGAGCGCCGTTCCGTATGAGGTTGGTGTGCTGCTGGTGGGTGCGCTCGTCGCCTCGGGCTACCTGGTCACCGCCCCGTGGCCGGGGACTCGCAGCTCGCGGAGGCGATCAAGGTGCTCACCCGCGCCCACAAAGACCTGATCTGGGCCCGCCAGCGGCAGGCGAACCGGCTGCGCAACTTGCTGCGGGAGTTCTACCCCCAGGCCCTGGCCGCCTTCGGCGGCGAGCTCGCCG
>DASXTW010000189.1:0-2998 GCA_036505215.1 Actinomycetota bacterium
CGACATCCTCACCACCGGCTACTACGGGACGGTAATCGCCGGTATCGGACCCGAGGACACGGTGGCTGTGGTCGGGGCGGGACCCGTCGGCTTCTTCTGCGTCCAGGCGGCATTCGTCCACGGCGCTCGTAGCGTTCTCGCCCTCGACAGACTCGAAGACCGCCTGTCTCTGGCCGGGAAGTTCGGGGCCATCCCGATCAATGTGGCCGAGAGCAACCCGCACATGGCCGTCTCTGACCTCACCGAGGGGCGAGGTGCCGATGTGGTGATCGAAGCAGTCGGCCACCCATCCTCGTACGAGACTGCCATCGACGTCGTGCGACGGGGCGGGACGATCTCGGTGGTGGGCGTATTCGTGAGCGAACAGGTCCAGGTGCCCCTGGGCGTCTATTGGGCGCGGGCCCTGCGCGTGCTGTTCGCGGGGATCTGCCCGGTGCACGCGTGGTGGGAGCGGGCGATGGAGGCCGTTCGGACCGGCGCCATCGATCCCCTGCCGATCATCTCGCACGTCCTGCCTCTGGAGGAGGCGGTCCGTGGCTACGAGCTGTTCGACTCGCGGCAGGCGACCAAGGTGGTGCTCAAGCCGTGACCGTCACGGTCGAATACCCGGACCCGGTGCCGAACGGCCTGGCCTCGATGCTGGGCGGGCTCCTGGAGGGCAACCTCTCGGCCCATCCTGACCGAGAGCGGCTGCTCTCGAGCGTTGCCACCTACGGCATCAGGGCTCCGGATGTCGGCGTCGAGATCTCCATCCGGCTGGCTCCGGGCAAGGTCACGGTCCGCAACGGGATCGTCGGCAAGCCGGAGGTCGTCGTGGAGACCGACGCCGAAACCCTGGTGGGGCTATCCTCGGTGCCGCTCAAGTTCGGCCTGCCGGACATCGCGACGAGGGAGGGCCGCGAGGTCAACCGGAAGCTCCTCAGGCGCCGGCTCAAAGTGAAGGGTCTGTTCCTGCATCCGGGGAAGCTCGCCCGGTTGAACAAATTGTTGACCGTGATCTAGGGAGGGGAGGGGAATGGCCCGAGGGATTCCGAAAGAGGTCATCGAGCACTTCCAGGCCATTCCCCTGTTCGGCTCGGTCTCGAAAAAGGGGATCCAGGCGATCGTCCAGGCCGCGACCGAGGTGGACGTCTACGCCGGAAAGGTCCTGGTGAGTGAGGGAGAGTGGGGCCGCGAGATGTACGTGATCCTGCGAGGGACCGCCGAGGTCACCAAGAACGGCCGGAAGCTCCGGGAGCTGGTGCCCGGCGACTTCTTCGGCGAGATGGCCTTCCTGTCACCGGCTCCCCGGACGGCCACCGTGACCGCTCGGTCGGACATGCGGGTGATGGTGCTCGACTCGCGGGCGATGGGGGCCGTGGTGGAGAGGGAGCCGGCGGTCGCCAGGCGCCTGCTCGAGGCCATGGCCGCGCGGATCCGGGCGACCGAGCGCTCTGCCAGCCATTAGGGAAGAGGCTTGTCGGTCAGGCTGGTCCGATGCCCGAGACCCGGTATGCGAGGAGCGGGGACGTCAACATCGCCTACCAGGTGGTGGGCGAGGGGAAGCTGGACCTCGTGTTCGTGTTCGGGTGGATCTCGAACGTCGAGCTGGCATGGGAAGAGCCGAACCTGGCGCGATTCCTGGAGGGTCTCTCCTCATTCTCACGTTTGATCCTGTTCGACAAGCGCGGCACGGGGCTTTCCGACAGGGTCTCGCTCGCGGAGCTTCCCACCCTGGAGCAGCGGATGGACGACGTCCGGGCCGTCATGGACGCGGCCGGTTCGGATCGGGCGGCGTTGTTCGGCATCTCGGAAGGCGGACCGATGTGCATCCTGTTCGCTGCGACGTATCCGGACCGAACTACCGCTCTGGTCACATGCGGCACCTATGCCAAGCGGATGTGGTCACCGGACTATCCGTGGGCTCCCACTCCCGAGGAGCGCCAGCAGTTCTACGACGCCATCGAGCACGAGTGGGGACGGGAGTTGGGCCTGGACACCCTGGCTCCCAGCATGCAGGACGATCCGGCCATCAGGCGATGGCTCGAGACCTATGTCCGCCGCAGCGCGAGTCCGGGGGCGGCCCTGGCCCTGGCGAAGATGAACACCCAGATTGACATCCGGCACGTCCTGCCGGCGGTGAAGGTGCCCACGCTTATCATGCACCGGACCGGGGACAAGGACTCTCGGGTGGAGGAAGGGCGCTACATCGCCGAGCACATCCCCGGAGCGCAGTTCGTGGAGCTCCCCGGCGCAGATCACCTGCCGTGGATCGGAGACCAGGACTCTGTGCTGGACGAGATCGGGGAGTTCGTCACCGGGGTTCGGCCCATTCACGAGCCAGACCGGATTCTGGCGACCGTCCTGTTCACTGATATCGTCGGTTCGACCGAGCGAGCCGCCGCGCTCGGAGATCGACCTTGGCGCGACCTTCTACGGCGGCACCATGGGGTCGTGCGCGGCGAGCTCGAGCGATTCAGGGGCAGGGAGATTGACACGGCCGGCGACGGAGTTCTGGCCGCATTCGATGGTCCGGCTCGAGCGATCAGGGCCGCCTGCGCCATCCGCGATGCCGTGCGTCAGTTGGGCATCGAGGTGCGAGCCGGGCTGCACACGGGCGAGTGCGAGATGCTGGGTGAGAAGCTGGCGGGCGTTGCTGTCCACACGGGGGCCAGGGTCGCCTCCTTGGCCGGACCGGGCGAGGTATTGGTCTCGAGCACGGTGAAGGACCTCGTGGCAGGGTCGGGCATCGAGTTCGAGGACCGAGGGACCAGCGCGCTGAAGGGTATCCCGGGGGAGTGGCGACTCTTCAGTGTGAAGCTCGTCTGAGCCGCCGGCGGCGGTACCCTTGCCCCGTGGATGCATCTCTCCTCGCCGAGAAAGTGCTGGCCGGTGATCGGCGGGCCGTGGCCAGGGCGATCTCCCTGGTCGAGGACGGATCGAAGGACCTGGCGAGGCTGTCTGAAGCCCTGTACCCGCAGACCGGCCGCGCTTACACGGTCGGGCTGACCGGGTCCCC
>DASXTW010000190.1:0-5501 GCA_036505215.1 Actinomycetota bacterium
TGTCCGGGAAGCGCTCCTTGATCAGCGACGTTGCCCTGATGCCGTTGCAGTTCGGAAGGTTGATGTCCAAGAGCGCCACGTCCGGACGGACCTGCTCGACCTGGGTGACGGCCTGGAGGCCGTCCTTCGCCTCGGCCACGACCTCGATGTCGGTCTGGGTCTCCAGGACGACCTTCACCGCCTCGCGGAAGAGTGATTGCTCGTCTGCTAGCAGGATCCGCAACATGTCGGTCGTGCAGTCCCCCTGGTCCTCAGTGAGACCTGCGAGGCGAGGTCCCTACGAGTGGCACAGGTTAGGGGTGAAAAGGCGCGCGGGGCACGCGCCTCAGAGCGTATCCCGCGTACGTTGAATGCATTGGGACCACGGGCCGAAGCCAAGCGGGTCCGTATTCTCCCATGCCAAGTGCGTCGTCCCCGGGGTGGGCTCCCTGGGAGGCCCCCAGCTCATCCGCCTTTTGTCGCACGTCGCTCGTACGCCCTGACCCGGGCATCGACCGTAGGGTCGATACGGTCCCCCACCCCGCCATGGAGAGAAAAGTTCCCCCCTTGAGACGAGGCAACCAAGCGTCCGGGTGGGCGATTCTTTGCTCCTCAAGCCTTGGAGACAAGGCGTGGACTTCCTGCGAAGGGGGTGAATGAATGAGTCCAGAGGAGTTTGAGGTCAAGGATGGAATCTCCCGTAGAAGGATGCTCAAGAGGATCGGGGCAGGGGCGGCCATCGCGTGGTCGGCTCCAGTCCTGAGCAGCATCCGCACCCCGGCCTTCGCACAGCGCGAGAACGTCTGTGCGAGCGCCTGTGGCGGTGGCTGTACGCCGGGGGTGCCGTGTGATGTCGCGCACGCTTGCGACGTGGCTTGCGCGCTGACCTGCGTCTGTTTCAACAAGTTCGATCTGAGCGAGTGTCGGTGCAGGGCTTTCCCGAGCAACTCATGTGCCGATTACCCGCCGTGCAGCTCCGATGCGGACTGCGCCGCTGGCAGCGTGTGCCAGTCGACCTGCTGTCCCACCGGGATCTGCATGACTGCATGTGCTGGAGCGCAGGGCCGGGCCCCGCGGATGGACGTCCGTGGCGCGAAGCTGACGCGATAAGGCGCATCGATCCAAGCTCAATGGGCGCCCCTCTCGGGGCGCCCATTGGCTTTCTCCGGGAAGATTTGCGGTGGGATTTCCTCTAGCTAGCGCGGACCGCGCTGCGCGCGCGCCGGCGCGTGACCTCAGTGATGGCTTGAACGGCCTCATCGAGGTTTCCCGACACGAGGCGGTAGCTTTGCGCTCCGCGGGCGACGTCGGCCACCAGCGGGAGGGCGCGGGCCCGATATCGAGGGAGGTTCATGGTGTTGGTGAGCAGCTCCATCGCGCCCTGGGCCGGAGTCAGCTTAGTGACCTGGGTTGGAGCCCCCGCGCGGTACTGATGCGCCACCACGAAGCGGATCCGGCAAGGGCCGCCCTTGGCCTCGGGCCGGACCGCTTCCGGGCGGGCGTGGCACATTCCCGCCCCTGCGGGCGCCGACCCGTTCGCGCTTCGGTAGAGGTCGGGAAAGACCGCCGCGTGGCCCTCTTTGAGGCCGAGGGCCCTCTGGAACGGGTACAGCCTTCGGGAGATTGGATCAACGGCCCCTACCTCGTCGGAGAGGTACAGGAAACCTGCCCGAACCAAGGCCGTCGTCAAGGTCGTTTTGCCGTGCCCGGACGGCGCCGGCAAGAGAATCCCTTCCCCCGCCGGGGTGGAAACCGCCCCGGCGTGGATGAGCAGGAAGTCCCCGGTTTGGCGGATGACCTGGGAGTTGATGTGCCAGACGAGCTGGGAAAGGAGGTCACTCAACGTGTAAGCCGTCTGCATGAGGCCGTCTCCATAGAACAGCTGATAGCGGAACTTCCCGGAGCGGCGCCTCACGATCGAGTACTGGGCGGGCAAGCCCGGCGTCCAGATGTAGTTGTACTCGTCAGGATCGCTCGGGACCGCGAAATCACCCAGGACGTGTCGGACGTAATCCCCCGCCGGTTCGAGGTTCCACCTGACCGAGAAGTAGAAGGACAGCATCCGGTAGGTCTGCTCACCTTTCCACCGGATACGGTCCAGCGCGATCGGGGGGTCCTTCATGCCCTTTTGAGATCGACCCAACGGAGATCACCTATCCTCGAGCACTCGGAGTCGTCAGGATACGGGTGCCCTTCCTGGTGCAACACGCGATGTGAAGCGTAGACCATGTACGGAAAACGCAGGAGCGGCGGCTCTTTAGTTGGGGCGGCGTTCCCCTGGTGTCCTGATCAACCCGTGTCGGACCGCGAACGCTGCGGCCTCCAAGCGGGAGTGGACCTGGAGCTTGGTGAGGATGCTCTGGACGTGAGTCCGGACGGTGTTCGGGCTGATGGAGAGCCGAGCCGCGATCTGCACCCCACTGGACCCCTCCGCAAGCAGCTGGAGGACCTGTCGTTCCCGGTCGGTCAGTTGCTTCACGAGCATGGCCGCGTGTTGCTCCTCGGGACTGCGGTCCCCCGCGGCTGCCTTGGCCAGCTGCTTCGGCATGATGACGTTGCCGTCGAGCACGGCGCGGATGGAGCTCACGAACTGGTTCACCGGCGTGTCCTTGGTCACGTAGCCCCTGAACCCCAGTCGAACGGCTTCGGCCACCGCCCTCGGATCGATCAGGGAGGTCACCGCGACCAGCTTCGTCTCAGGCATCTCCTCCAGGATCTTCTTCCCGACCGCCAGGCCGCTCTCGTCGGGAAGCCCGATGTCCACGAGGACGACGTCGGGGCGCTCCCGACGAGCCACGTCCAGGCCCTCGGACCCGGTCGTGGCCGCCCCCAGGACCTCCATGCCCATGCTCTCGAGGGTGGAGCGGATGACTTCCGAGAAGAGCCGGTGGTCGTCGACGATCAGGACCCGGCTGCCGGGCTGGGTCACGTACCGCTCGCAGCGGGCAGCTCGAGATGGAACGTGGCCCCGGGTCCTGTCGACTCGACCCAGATCCGTCCATCGTGCGCTTCGGCTACCCGCCGGGCGATGAAGAGCCCCAAGCCGGTGCCCGCCCGGGAGGCCCTCCCCGCCTCGCCACGGGCCAGTGGATCGAAGATGACTTCCCGCTCCCCCACGGGGATGCCGGGCCCCTCATCCCTCACGCTCATGATGACGGACCCCGCTCCGGGCTCCACGTGAACGGAGACGGGGCGATCCCGGGGCGAATACTGCAGCGCGTTCCTGATCAGATTGCTCACGGCAGCCCGGATGTGCTTGCCGTCGACCATGACGGTCGCGGGCCTGGAGCCCGTGACGATGACCCGCCGCTCCCCCCGCTCCAACATGCAGGACTCCGCGGCCTCCCTGGCCAGCCTGGCCAGGTCGGTCCGGCGCCGTCGCAAGCCGCCGGCGCCGATGCTCCACCGCAGCAACGAGTCGACGAGCTCCGACAAGTACGACAGCTCCTGGCGCGATCGGCGGAGCAGCTCCCGCCGGCCTGGATCCGGCGAGGTCGCCATCAGCCGTTCGATGGCCGCTCTCGCGCCCACGAGTGGACCCCGGACCTCGTGCGCCGTGGCCGCCAGGCCGAGATCCAAGTGCTCGTTCCGACGCTCGGCCCAGGTCACCGTGGCCAGGTGGGCGAACACGTCCTCGAGCAGTGGCCCCACGACGCCGAGCGACCGCTTCAGTGAGAGGGACATCTCGCCCGCGAGAAGCAGGGCGTCACCCACGTGGAGCTGGGTCGGGGTGCCGCCCCCCACGATCTCTCCGAACAGCTCGGACAGATGCATCCGCTCCTTGACCGTGAGCCTCCCCCACCACGGGAACGTGGACATCTCCCGGCGGAGCTGAGCCGTTTTCCGAGGCCCCACTCCCCGCACCCCTACCAGCTCGGCGTCACGGCCGGGTCCCGCGCTCAGCCAGGCCGCGACCGGGATCCCGAACCTCTCGAAGTAGAAATTC
This sequence comes from Actinomycetota bacterium, assembly GCA_036505215.1. Taxonomy (GTDB): domain Bacteria; phylum Actinomycetota; class UBA4738; order UBA4738; family UBA4738; genus DASXTW01. The sequence goes on from DASXTW010000190.1 coordinate 3,926, forward strand.
ACCACCGCCTGCAGGGCCGTTTGGGGCGTGCTGGCGCGAACCATGCTCCGAGCGAGGTTGGCCGCGCTGAGCGCGTCCATCTCGGCCTTCAGGTCGGCTCGCTCACGCGCCTCTCGAAGGAGGTCCGCAGCCGGCTCCAGGGCCTTGTCCAGTGCCTTCCACCGTTCCTCCATTGCGTCGGTGGTCGCGATGACCTCCACCAGGCCCACGACCGAATGGCCGGCCAACAGCGGGATGATGGCCAATTCGTGGCCGGGAACGCTTCGGAGGCTGAGCCTGATCGTCACCCCACTCACGTAGGCGAGCCTGCGGCGCTCGGAGCGCTTCCTCCCGATGTCCGCTCGGTTCCCGACGACGGAGGCCAGCCTGAGTCTGCCTGTTCGATCGGGAAGGCTTATGCGAACTGTCGCGTCGTGAGGCCGCAAGGCAGCGCGGGCGCGCCGAATGACGGTTGTCACGGCCTGGGCCACATCGGTCGGGCCGGTGGTCTCGTGCGGGAAGAGCCGAAGGGGTCCCTTCGGAGGGGTGAGACCGGAGCTTGCAAAGTCGTTCAGCACCAATCGGACTCCCTTCGCACCCGCGAAGGTGACCGGAGTGTAGCCGCGCGCCGTGTTTCCTGTAAAGGAGTTTGGGCTACGACGAAAGTCCTAATGAAGCCCTTATTTGACGTGCTGCGGGCACGCCGGAACCGCACACTTCCGTACGGCGACGGCCACACATAGCGGTCGAAATCGCTCCGGGCGCCTCTACTGAGCGGTCGTAAAAAACATACGGCCGTTTCGACTACCGACGCGGGCATTATTGCCCTTATCATACGGCCATCTCCACACCCGGGAATCGCGCCCTCCCCAGAGCGACCGGCGAGGTGCTTCGATCTGCCCGCCGAGCGCGCGGCCTCACGCTGCGCGACGTCACATCGAGCTCCCACGGTCGATTCAAGCCTTCGGTCCTCGGGGCGTACGAACGAGGTGAGCGGAGCATCTCCCTGGTGCGATTCTGCGAGCTCGCCGAGACGTACGGGATACCGCCCGACAGGTTGCTCGCGGACGTGTTCGCCCGCCTCGATCCTGCGGGCCGGCAAGAGATCGCCATCGATCTGAACCGCCTTACCCTCATCCCCGGACAAGAGGGTAAGGTCGTTGCCGAATTTGTGCACAAGCTGAAGAGTCAGCGCGGCGATTACATGACGGACGTCATCACGCTGCGCTCGGGAGACCTCGAAGCGATCAGCCTCGCGTCCTCGCAGACCCCGAATACGTTGCTTCGTACGCTCCAGCCGGCCCTGCGCAGCCCCAGGCTGGGGGGTCCAGGGGGGTAGCAGAAGTATTCACATGTGGGCGATGAGTTGCTCCACGCGCTCGTCCACCGATCGAAACGGGTCCTTGCACAGAACGGTCCGCTGAGCCTGATCGTTCAGCTTCAGGTGGACCCAGTCCACGGTGTAGTCGCGCCGTCGCTGTTTGGCCTGGCGGATGAACTCGCCGCGTAGCCGGGCGCGAGTGGTCTGGGGCGGCTCGCGCATCGCCCGCTGGACCTGCTTGTCGGGAACCACGCGTTCCATCCGGCCGCGCCGCTC
>DASXTW010000191.1:0-7234 GCA_036505215.1 Actinomycetota bacterium
GCCATCGCTTCCTGGGCCAGGTCTTCGGCCTCTGCCATGCTCCCCGTCAGGAGATACATCGCTCGGACGAGCCGGACGTAGCCGTCCGAGAAGAACCGCTCGAAGCTCGATTCATGCGCGATCTCGGTTGTGGCCTCCATCGGGTTGGCCTCCGAATCAAGAAGCCACGGGCAGGGCGGATCGTCACTCTGCCCGCAACTCGGCAGACACTAGTTGAGGTCCGCGGTGGCCTAGGGTCCGGCGTGGCCGGCGTGGAGCCCCCTGACCGTGTCGATGGTGTCCGCGTCCTCGGGACCTTTGTCCGGGCGGTACCCCTTGATCCTGGCGAAGCGCAGGGCCAGGCCGGCCGGGTAGCGTGAGCTCGCCTGCAGGCCATCGAAGGCCACCTCCACCACCAGCTCCGGCCGGACGTAGACGGTGTAGGCGTCGCGGGAGGTCTCGAGCTGCTGCAACCGCTCGGTCTGCCAGGCCAGCATCTGGTCAGTCATGCCCTTGAACGTCTTCCCCAGCATCACGAAGCGGCCGCTCTCCGGATCCCGCGCCCCCAGGTGGAGGTTGCTCAGCCACCCGCGCCGACGCCCGTGTCCCCACTCCGCTGCCAACACCACCAGGTCCAACGTGTGGGCCCGCTTGACCTTCAGCCAGCTCGCCCCACGCCGCCCGGCCTCGTACGGTGCGTCGAGCGCCTTGACCATCACTCCTTCGTGCCCGGTAGCCAGAGCCGCATCGAGGAAACGCTCGGCCTCGGCCGGATCATCCACGTCCACCCGCGGCACCTTCATTGGCTCGGGGAGCCGTTCGGCCAATGCGCCGAACCGCTCGCGCGCGGGCCGATCGAGAAGGTCCTGGCCGTCGAGGTGGAGGCAGTCGAAGAAGAACGGCGAGAGGGGAACCATCCCCCGCAGGCTCTCCACATCGAGCCGGCTCCCGAACCGGCTCATCGTCGTCTGGAAGGGATGAGGTCGCCCGTCCGGGCGCAGGGCGATGGCCTCCCCATCGAGGACCACGGCTTCCACCGGAAGGGCGCTGACCGCCTCCACAATTTCGGGGACCCGATCGGTGATGTCGGCGAGGTTTCGAGTGAAGGCTCGCACCTCGTTCCCCAGCCGGTGGACCTGGATCCGGGCCCCGTCGAGCTTCCATTCCACGGCCGCGGGCCGGACGCGCCCGAGTGCTTCCTGGATGCCTTCGGCCGTCTGGGCGAGCATCGGCTGGAGAGGGCGAAGGAGCGTGAGCCGGAACGCCGCCAGTCCGCGGCGCCCCTCGGCCACGGCCGCGGCGGCCACCACCCCGAGGTTGCCGGCCAGCATGGCGCCCCTTCGGACTTCGGAAGCGGGAACCTCGGCCGCCCTGGCCACCGCCTCCACCATCACCCCTTCCAAGGCTCCCTGCCGGAGCTCCCCCATCAGCAAGCTGGTCAGGAAGCGCTGTTCGGACTGGGTGGCCCGGCTGAACAGGCGAGCGATCTCGCTGCGCCGAGCCGCCTGGGAGCCATGTCCCGTGGTGGCCCCGATCCGTCGGAGTGATGCCTCCACCTCCACGACCTCCAGTGTGGGAGGGTGTGGGGCTGGCGGCGGGAGGTCGCGCAGCGAGGCCCACCCGATCCCGATGGTTCCCTGGGGCAGCTCTCCCGAGAGGTAGGCCACGGCGATCGGCGTCTCGTCTGGTCGCGACCGGCGCAGGCAGTCAGCCAGGAGCTCGATCTTCGCCAGGCGAGCCGAGGTCTCGGCAACGGCAGCAGACGTACGGGAGATCTCTTCCAGAAGCACCGATCGATTCTGCGCCATGATGGGCCGGCATGAGCCTGTGGGAGGAGATCTTCGAGCAGCCCGTACCCGCTAGGGATAAGTGGTGCCGACCGAAAGTCTCAGCCCGTGTACCCCTCCACCGTCTTGGCGTCTCGTACCCGGGCGTCGTTCGGATCCAACCCGGCACCGCGGCGGGCTCGGCGCTGGTGGAGCAGGTCCCAACACTGATCCAGGCTTACCTGCAGCCACTTCAGCCGTTCTCGCTGGTCCGGGGTCAGGTTTCCATGGGATTCCCTCTCGAACAGCTCGTGCTCCTCGTGGGCCAGCTCGTTGATCCGCCCGATGACGTCCTGATCTTCCATTCCTCATCCCGCCTTTCCCGGAGGGCCGGCCAAACTCCCGATCGACGGAAGCGCTCTCCATGAAAGCCGAACCGACGCTCCAGGCAAAGCGTTCCCCCGACGGTCCCGGCGTCATGTCTCCTTGATGCAATGTAGCCTCTTTCGCCGTGACGGACTTCGACCGCCGGGTCAGGGCGGTGATCGCCGCGCTCCGGCCCGGCGAGGTCGCTACGTACGGCGAGGTGGCGGAGGAGGCAGGGTACCCGAGAGCGGCCAGAGCAGTGGGCAATGTCCTTGCGGAGAGCGAGGGGCTCCCCTGGTGGCGAGTGGTTTCCGCCTCTGGAAGGCTCGTCCCCGGTCACGAGGCGGACCAGGCCCGGAGGCTTCGGGCCGAAGGGGTCGCCCTGGCCGGTCGACACGTCCGTCGTCCACTCACTCCCGGTTGACCGAGTGCCGATGATTTGTCGCTCTGGTTTTGCGCTGCTTCGGTGGCCAGACTTGCCCGGTCCGGGCCCATCCGGCAAGGTGTTGAGATTGTTCTCCCACGGGGAAGGGCGGGTATGGCGGAGCGACAAGCCGAGCTGGTACGCGAGCACCTGTCGTGGCAGGAGTACGGTGAAGGTTCGCGGAGGCTGGCGGAGCTGGTGGCGGACAGTGGCTTCCAGCCGGACATCATCCTCACGATCGCGCGGGGCGGGCTGCTGGTGGGCGGGGCGCTCTCCTACAGCCTGCAGGTGAAGAACGTGTTCCTGATCAACGTGGAGTACTACACAGGAGTGGGCGAGCGTCTGGAGTTCCCAGTCCTGCTTCCCCCGCCGCTCAACCTGGTCGACCTGCGAGATTCCCGGGTGCTGGTCGCCGACGACGTCGCCGATACCGGGCACACCCTGGCCATGGTGACCCGGATGTGCGGGCCGGAGGTGGCCGAGATCCGGACCGCCGTCCTGTACGAGAAGCCGCAGTCCGTCGTGAAGTGCGACTACGTGTGGCGCAGGACCGATCGGTGGATCGAATTTCCCTGGTCGACCCGAGCTCAGGTCGTCGTGTGACCGACATCGTGATCACGCCCCTGGAACCGGGCAGGTTCCGGGCAGAGGTCAGCGAGGGACACCTGACCACGAGCCACAGGGTCATCGTGCCCGACGGCTTGCTGGACGAAATTGGTCTAGCCAATGCAGACAGAGAGCGTGTCGTCCAGGAGACCATGCGGTTCCTGCTGGAGCGGGAGCCGGCCACCAGCATCCTGCCCGAGTTCTCCCTGGAAGACGTTCCCCGCTATTTCCAGGATTTCTACGAGGAGCTTCGCCGGCGCCTGTCCGCATGAAGGCCGGAAGCCGGGAAGGCACGACTACTCCGGCCCACCTGGGGGAAGTAGTCGCGTGAGGCACGAATGCCGACGGGCAAGACCAACCTCGCCAGATATCGCGGAAAGCGGGACTTCCGCCGAACGCCGGAACCGTCCGGGGGCCGAAGGCGCCGCGGCGCGAGGCCCCGGTTCGTGATCCAGAAGCACGACGCGACCAGCCTGCATTACGACTTCCGCCTGGAGGCGGCAGGCGTGCTCAAGTCCTGGGCGGTGCCGAAGGGTCCATCCACGAATCCCAAGGACAAGCGCCTGGCCATGCCCACGGAAGACCACCCGCTCGACTACGCCCGGTTCGAGGGAGTCATCCCGGAAGGGGAGTACGGGGCGGGACCGGTGATCGTGTGGGACACGGGGACCTATCGGAACCTGACCGAGAAGAACGGCCGCGAGATTCCGGTGGAGGACGCCGTGGAGAACGGGCACGTCAAGATATGGCTCGAGGGGAAGAAGCTCAGCGGGGGGTACGCCCTCACTCGGATCGGCGCGGGGGAGAACGGGCGCTGGATCCTGGTCAAGATGGACGATGAGGCCGCCGACGCCCGGCGGAATCCGGTCAAGACCCAGCCCGAGTCGGTCCTCTCGGGAAAGACCGTGGACGAGCTCGAGGCGGCGGGGTGAGAGATCCGTTGCAACTCCTTCCCGACGCGGCGAGGGCTCGGGTTCGGAAAAGCTCCCAACCCTCGTGGGTCCAGCCGATGCTGGCCACGCTGACCGAGAAGCGGTTCTCCGACCCCGCCTGGATCTACGAGCGAAAGCTCGACGGCGAGCGGTGCGTGGCCTTTCGCCAGGGGGGCCAGGTCAGGCTGATGTCCCGAAACGAGAAGCGGATCGACAATCACTATCCCGAGGTCGCGGAGGCCCTGGTTGCGCAGGAGCCGGGTGACTTCATCGTGGACGGAGAGATCGTGGCCTTCGAGGGCAGCCGGCCGAGCTTCGCGCGCCTCCAGCGGCGGATGCAGCTTCGGGACCCCGAGGCGGCTCGCCGAACGGGCGTGGCGGTGTACTTCTACCTGTTCGATGTCCTGCACGTACAGGGCCTCGACGTCACCGCGGTGGAACTTCGTTATCGCAAGGCGATCTTGCGGAAGCTCCTGTCATATCGGGACCCGCTGCGATTCACCACGCATCGGAACCGCGACGGCGAAGCCTTCTGGCGACAAGCCTGCGGCAAGGGATGGGAGGGCATCATCGCCAAGCGCGGCGACAGCCGATACGAGCATCGCCGTTCGCCGAATTGGCTCAAGTTCAAGTGTGTGAACGAGCAGGAGTTCGTGATCGGGGGATACACGGATCCGAAGGGCTCCAGAACGGGATTCGGGGCGCTGCTCATCGGTTATTACGACGGCGACCGGCTCGTATACGCGGGGAAGGTCGGGACGGGATTCGTCGATACCCTGCTGGACTCGCTCTCGAGCAAACTGGCCCGACTGGAACGGAAGGATCCACCGTTCGACGACGGGGTGCTTCCACGCAAGGGCGTCCACTGGGTCCACCCCGAGCTGGTCGGCCAGGTCGGATTCTCCGAGTGGACGCGAGACGGCCAGCTCCGCCACCCACGGTTCATGGGTCTCCGCGAGGACAAGCCGGCCCGGGAGGTCGTGCGGGAGCGCCCGCAGCCGTGAGAGTCGGGACGGGAGCGACGGAAAAGCGGGCGAGCAGGGCAATTCGGTGTAGTCAGGAATGAGAGCACAGGGACTTCGTACCTAGACATTCGGACCGACGGAGGCTCATCCCCCGTCCATTCGGTAATCGCGTCAACCGGGGGATATTCCTGTGCCGTCCGATTGCCGACCATTCTCCTGTTGGGGAAGCCCGAAGCTGACTGTGGGATCGAGGCGTGAAGGTAGCTCCGCAGGCTGAGGAACAGATCGTCTGTCGCTGGTGCGGATTGTTCTCCGCGCCCGGTCCAGCGTGCGATACCTGCGGATCGCCGCTCCTTGAAGTTCCCTGGATGCAGGTTCCCCAGCTGGCCTTCCAGGGACGGCCACGGCCACCGGCCGAGCAGCCCGACCAAGCCGTCGAGGCCCCTGCCGAGCGAGCCTCCGAAGACGCGACAGCGCCAGTCCCCGAAGGGGCGGCGCCGCAAGTCTCAGAAGACGCCCTGCCGGCGCGAGAGCAGATGGTGCAAGGGCTCGTGGTGGGGGGTGCCGCGCTCGTGTATGAGGACGCGCTCGAGCCCCCCTCTTCCGTCGAGGAGGCGACTCTCCAAGCCCGTGTTGCACCGACAGATCAGGTCGCCCAATCACCCGTCGTCGGACCCCTGCCGCCGGTTGTGTTCCCAGAGTTCATCGATGTCCCCGAGGCCACGCAGGAGACCGAGGCGCCCGAGGTGCCCGAGCCAGCGGCTGAGATCGGCTCGGCTCCTGAACCCCCACCGGTCGAGGCTCCGACCAAGGGGGCCCCTCCCGACGTGGCGACCTTGCCCGAGGAGGGTCACCCCGAGGCCGGCGGGCGTCGGTGGTTCCTGAGGCGGCGCCCGGCCGCGCAACCTGAGCCGGATCGGGCCGAGGAAGCCGGGGTTGCCGAAGAGCCTCCCCTCGAGCTCCCCGAGGTGGAGGAGGGGACCGAGCCGCGAGTGGAGCTGCCCGAGGGGGAGGCGGCGACCGAGCCGCGAGTCGAGCTGCCCGAGGGGGAGGCGGCGGCCGAACCGGCTGCCGAGCTCGCCGACCAGCAGGGAGTCGCTCCTCTCTGGGAGGTCGCCATCGAAGAAGATGTCCTTCCGGTCGCACGGTCCGAGCCTGAGCCGGAGCCACAGGCGATCAGCGGGCTGGCTGAGGAGCCCGTTCAACCGGCAGAGGCCCGGCCGGAGGAGCCATCCCGCCGACACAGAGGCCTCCTGTGGAAGAGGCCGGTGCCCGAGGCCAGCAAGATCGAGGCCGAAGAAGAACCGCAGGCGGCCTTGGACGAGCTCGCGGATCTGGCCTCCGCTCCGACGGTCGAGCAGGCCGAGCCCGAAGTCGCCTTGCCCGAACTCCCCGTAGAGGAGCCAGCGAGCGCCCCCGAGATCCAGGAGAGCACGCCCGTCCAGCAGGCCCCGGAGCCTACTCGGGCCAGGAGATGGCTCAAGCGACGGGCCCCGTCCGCGCAGGAAGCCCAGCCTGAGGAATTCGTGCCGGAAGCGCCGCCCGCTCCCCCGGTCACGGCCCCGCCCCTGGAGCAGGAGATCGCGCCTCCGCCACTGGCGCCTCCCGCCCCCGCGCCGGCTGCTCCCGTACAGCGTGCCCGTCCCCCCGTCCCCCAGGTTCCAAGGACGCCGGTCCCCTCCGAGGCGCCCGCCGCACAGCTTCCCCCGAGGGAGCCTCCTGCTCCCGCCGCGGCCAGACCCGCCGCCGAGTCCCCTCCTGCGCGTCAACCGCAGGCTCCGGCCATACCCCCCGAGATGCCTGTGCGGCCGGCTGCCGCTGCCAGCACGGCGACCCCGGTCGCTCCGCCGGAGGCAGAGCCACAGGCGCCTTCTCCTTGGACCGATCAGCCCTACTACGTGGAGGCGACTCCAGAGCATGCGCCCGTGCCGCCACCGCCCGTCGTGCCGACGCCAGAGGCCAAGCCCTCCATCCGAGCGCGCTTCAAGCGTCGGCAGCCCGCTCCCGACCCGCAGACGTCGGCTCCGTCGATGCCCGCTGAGCCCATGGCGACTCACGAGCCCGCTCCAACTGTTTCAACCCCCCCAGCCCCGGCCCCGGTGATCCCTCCGGCGCCGCAAGCCCGGCCGGTCCCCTTCGAGGCCCTCGCACCGCCCCAGACGGCCCCTCCTCCCACTCGGGCCCCGGCAATGCCCC